>NZ_FOMM01000017.1:0-182299 GCF_900112625.1 Methylobacterium sp. 13MFTsu3.1M2 | reverse complement strand
GACGCCGTGCGGCGCGCGGCCGCCGGCGCCCAGGCCGGCTACACGATGACGCTCGGCATCGAGCCCGACCGGCCGGCCACCGATTACGGCTACATCCGCCGCGGCGAGCCGATCGGCGAGGCTCCGGGCGCGGCCCGCGTCGCCCGCTTCGTCGAGAAGCCGGACCGGGCCGGCGCCGAGGCGCTGATCACCGACGGCGCCCTGTGGAACTCGGGCTACTTCCTGTTCCGCGCCGACCTGATGCTGGCCGAGCTGGAGGCGTTCGTCCCCGAGGTGCTGGCGGCCGCGCGCGCGGCCCTGGAGGCGGCGGTGACCGACCTCGACTTCGTGCGCCTCGACGCGGCGGCCTTCGCCCAGGCGCCCAAGATCTCGATCGACTACGCGGTGATGGAGCGGACCGCCCGGGCCGGCGTGCTGCCGGTGTCGTTCGCGTGGTCGGATGTCGGCACCTGGGACGCGGTCTGGCAGGTGCTGGACCACGACGAGGCCGGCAACGCCGTGCGCGGCCGGGTGTCGCTGATCGGGACCAAGAACAGCCTGGTGCACAGCCAGGGCGAGGGCCTGACGGCGGTGGTGGGCCTGGAGGACGTCGTGGTGGTCTCGACCCCCGACGCGGTGCTGGTGGCCTCCAAGGCGCATTCGGGCAAGGTGAAGGAACTGGTCGGCGCCCTGCGGGCGCAGGGTGCCCCGGAGGCGGACGCGCACCTGCGGATGTATCGGCCCTGGGGCTGGTACCAGCGCATCGACCTCGGCGAGCGCTTCCAGGTGAAGCGGATCCAGGTGGTGCCGGGCGGGCGGCTGTCGCTGCAGAAGCACTACCACCGGGCCGAGCACTGGGTGGTGGTGCGCGGCACCGCCGAGGTCACGATCGACGAGCGGGTGGTGCTGGTCCACGAGAACGAGGCGGTCTACCTGCCGATCGGCTCGATGCACCGGCTGGCCAACCCCGGCAAGATCCCGCTGGAGTTGATCGAGGTCCAGGTCGGCTCCTACACCGGCGAGGACGACATCATCCGCGTCGAGGATATCTACGGGCGCTGAGCGCCCGGCCGGGCAGCCTGCGACCCGATCACCCGCAGGCGCGCCCGGAACATGCGGCCACCCCGATCGATAGCCTAGCGTGTGGCCGCTCCCGTGCGGCCGCGCCGCAGCGCTGGGGATACCGCATGAAGCACAAGCCGCTCCGCGAGCAGGTCATCGTGATCACCGGCGCCTCGTCGGGCATCGGTCTCGCAACGGCCCGGATGGCGGCCGAGCGCGGCGCCCGGGTGGTGCTGGCGGCGCGCAGCGGCGACGCCCTGGCGCGCATCCGCGCCGAGATCGAGGGCGTCGGCGGCAAGGCGATCGACGTCGTCGCCGATGTCGGCCGGCGGGCCGACGTGCAGGCGGTCGCCGACCGGGCCGAGGCGACCTTCGGCGGCTTCGACACCTGGGTGAACGTGGCCGGCGGCTCGATCTACGGCCGACTGCGCGAGATCAGCGACGCCGACCACGAGCGCCTGATCCAGACGAATTTCTGGGGGACCGTCTACGGCTCCCTCGTGGCGACCGAGCACCTGCGCCAACACGGCGGCGCCCTCATCAACGTCGGCAGCATCGCCTCCGACCTCGCCTTCCCGTTCCAGGGCATGTACGCGGCCTCGAAACACGCCGTGAAGGGCTTCACCGACGCCCTGCGCATGGAGCTGATGGACGAGAACGCGCCGATCTCGGTGACGCTGATCAAGCCAGCCTCGATCGACACCCCCCTGCCCCAGCGGGCGCGCAACTACATGGACCGCGAGCCGAGCCTGCCGCCGCCGATCTACCCGCCGGAGGAGGTGGCGAACGCCATCCTGCACGCGGCCGTCCACCCGCAGCGCGACATCTTCGTAGGCGGGGCCGGCAAGGCCTTCGTGGCCGGCAAGGAATTCGCGCCCGGCGCCTACGACTATCTCGGCCCGGCCATCATCGCGCTCCAGAAGCGCCGGAGCGCGCCCCGCAACCCGGACGGCGCCCTGCACGCGCCGGTCCCGGCGGGCGAGACGCGGGGCGACCCGCCCGTCCCGGTCATGCGGACCAGCGCCTATACCCGCGCGACCCTGCACCCCCTCGCGGCGGCGGCCGGCCTGCTCGGCGTCGGCGCGGCCACGGCCTTCGCGGTGCTCGGCACCTCGTCCGGGCGCCGGCGGCGCCTGTAAATGGCTGTCGCGACGGAGACCCTGCCCGGCCCCGCCCGACCGGCGCGGGAGGCCGGGACCGGCCCCGAGGCCGATCCCCGGATCGTGCCGCGCCGGATCGTGTCCCTGGCCGACGACCGGACGATCGCCTACGCGGAGACCGGCGCCGGGCCGGACCTCGTGGCGATCCACGGCACGCTGATGTGCCTGGAGGACGTCTGGCTCGGGCCCGTGCCGGCTCTGGCCGAGCATTTCCGCGTGGTCGCCGTCGACCGCCCGGGCCACGGCTTCAGCCGCCGGCCGCGCGGCGGCGGCGCCGACATCTGGGATCAGGCGGCGTCCATCCGGGAGGCGGTGCGGCGCCTCGGCCTGGAGCGCCCGGTCATCCTGGGCCACTCGTTCGGGGGCGCCGTCGCCCTCGCCTACGGCATGCTCCATCCGGACGAGGTGGCCGGCATCGTCGCCCTGGCGCCGATCTGCTTCCCCGAGCCGCGGCTGGAGCAGGTGCTGTTCGGGCCGCGGGCGCTGCCCTTCGGCGGCGACGCGCTGTCGGCGTTCCTGGGCGCCAGCAGCGACCGGGCGCTGCTCCCGCTCCTGTGGAACGCGATGTTCTTCCCCGAGGCGATGCCGGCGCGCTTCGCGCGGGACTTCCCCTTCGCCCTCGCGGGTCGCCCGGCGCAGATCACCGCCGAGGGCGAGGATGCGGGCTGGCTCTGGCCGGGGCTCGCGCGCAGCGTCCTCGGCTACCCGTCCCTGCGCCGGCCCACCCGTATCCTGGGCGGCAGCGCCGACCTGGTGGTGAACACCGAGTTGCACGCCCGGCGCGCGGCCGGCCTGATCCCCGGGGCGCGGTTCGAGTCCCTTCCGGGGGCCGGCCACATGCTGCACCACCTGCAGACCGACGCGGTCGTGCGCGCGGCCCTGGCGGTGCGGTCGGAGGCCTGACGGACCCGGTCACGAGCCCCGCGGGCGGGGCCTCCCTCAGCGGATGAGCGCCTTGATCTGCTGCTTGGCGCCCGCCTTCAACCGGGCCAGCCCGCCGCGAGCCTGCCGCTCGCGCTCCTGCCGCAGCGTGCGCTTCTCGGCGTTCCAGGGATGCTCGTGGCGGAGCGTGTGCTCCGGCGCGCGGACCCCGAAGCCGAGGGCGTAGGCGCGCCGCGGTCCGGCGCTGAGATTCGGCCCGGCGCAGTGCAGGGTCCGGCAATCGTGGAAGGTGGCGCCGCCCGCCGGGAGCGGACACGGGACCGCGCGCTCCACCGGAACGCCGAGGGCCTCGAGCCCGTGGATCCGCGGGTCGCCGCCGATGCTGCGATGGGGGAGGAGCGGCTCCCGGTGGCTGCCCGGGACGTAGAGCATGCAGCCGTTCTCCGGCGAGACGTCCTGCAGGGGCATCCAGACCGTGATCGCCCGGTAATTCGTGTAGGCGGCGTAGAACGCCTCGTCCTGGTGCCACGCGGTGGCGGCGCCGATCTTCGGCGGCTTGCGGATCGCGTGCTCGAAGACGAGGGCCGCGCGGTTCCCCAGGAGCTGGCGCGACATGGCCAGGGCGTTGGCCCGGAACAGGATGTCCCGGAGCAGCGGCTCGAAGCGGGACGGGTTGAGGAGCTGGGGCGAGCGCGCCTCGCTGGCGCCGCGGTCGACGTCGACGAGGTCGAACAGGCTCCCGTCCTTCCAGCCCCGCGCCTCCTCGAACAGACGGTCATAGGCGCCGCGCAGGGTGTCGAGCTCCTCGGCGGTGGTGATCGCCGGGACGGTGACGAACCCGTCGCGCCGGAACGCGGCGATCTCGTCGTCGGTCAGGATCCGCGTCGGGACGCGCGCCGCCGCGCGATTACCCACGATCCAGCGGACGAGCCGCGTCCGTGCCTCGGCCGCGCGGGCGGAGAGGCCGTTCCCGGCATCGGCGACGCCGAGCCCCAGGCGATCCGGAATCGTGACTGGCATCGCACCCTCCGCTTCGAAGTGATTCCGCGAAGATGCCCACGTCTATTCCGAGGCTTACAGTACCGATTCTTAGGTATGACTGAGCGTCACGGCCTCAGGCATTTGCCTTCAGCTTCATCATCAACCACCTCCGGTTGAGATTTCCGGTTGCAGCTCTTTCCGGGGCCGGACGCGGCTGCCGGTCGCCAGCGGCGCTCCCGCTGACGGGCGATGCCGGCGCGGAAGCGCCGCGCCAATGCATCGGATTGATCGCATTTCCGGAACCATTTTCTTTCATGGCCGATATTTAATGCATCTGCGGGGGGTATTGATGAGTTCTGTGAAAGATCGGGGCGATCAATACGGACCGATTTCCCGGAGAGTGATGATGAATATCTTAACGAAAGCTGCCGCGGCCGTAGCCCTGGCGGCGCTGCCGGTCTCGGCTGCGCAGGCGATGCCGGTCGTGGCCGATCCGGGCCTCGCGGCGCCGATCACGCTCGTGGCGGGGGGATGTGGGCCGGGCGCCTGGCGCGGCCCCTGGGGCCACTGCCGCAGCACGCCCTATGTCGGTCCGCTGCCCGGCGGCTGGTATCAGGTGCGAGCGGGGAACGGCTGCCCGCCCGGCTACTGGCGCGGACCGTGGGGCCATTGCCGCAACACGCCGTATCACGGACGGCTGCCGAACGGCGGCTACCGGTAGCCGCCCGCCCTCACCGTCGACGGAGGCCGGCGCCGGAGCGCCGGCGGGCGGTGAGGGACTCGAACTCCTGACCCTCTCCGTGGAAGGATTGGCGTTCCCAGGCCGTAGAGCGACGGCACAGGAAAAAAACGTAGCGGGCCATCCGGAGCCCCGTCGGGCCTTCGTTTCCGGAAAATGTCCGGAGACCTGTTCCGGGCCGGTTCGTCGGATGCTCCCTGTGTTCTACAGCGCACCCATGTCGGCCCGTAACGGGTCACGCGGTCGTCGCACCCGGCTTGTCGCTCGACGGCTTCGGCCTTGTCGCCATCGTCTCTATCGCCGCACCGGGTACAGACGCTGTCGAGCGCGGAACAGCACCTGACGCCGCCGGCCGCATTGCGCCCGCCGGCGCGCCGTATATCGCACCCGACCTTCCGGCACGTCGCGATCGCCGCAATCCGTTCCAACTGCGCGACCCCGGCGCGGATCTCGGCCAGCTTGTCGGCAAGCTCTCGCATAGACCTATGGACGATTGAAAAACCCTATTGGCGGACCTCTGACTTCTTGACTGTTGTTTGTTTATTTGTCACTCATGAATGCTGATTTTTCCATATTTTTTAGCATCAAAATCTGCTGACGAATCGGCTCTAAGCCAATTCCGAAAATGCCTATAACAACGCAGGCGACAGAATGGAGTTTCCGAACATGACACATACTCGCGAGGCCGTCGCCGGACTCAGCAAACAAAATGTTTCTTCTCTGAGGTATAACAGCAGAAACAATAATCGATACGAAAGCACGGGATTATTGATTTCCTTTATGAAAAAAAACAAAAAGCTATTAGATGTTGGATGCGGAACAGGGACGATCACATCCACACTGAGAGACGCGCTCTCTCTTGATGTAGTTGGCGTTGAGCCTCATCCCGAGAGAGCCGAGCAAGCGCGCACAGAAGGATTAAATGTCATCACTGGTGTTTATGATCAAACTTTCGCACAAAAAAACGAAAAATTTGACTACATCTTATTTGCAGATGTTTTAGAGCATCTTGTAGACCCAGCAGAAATGTTGAGAGAAGTAAAAAATTCGCTGGCGCCAGATGGTCGCGTACTGGCCTCTATTCCAAATGTTGCGCATTGGACCGTAAGAGCGCAATTATTATTCGGAAATTTTAACTACAAGCCGACCGGGATAATGGATGCCACACATCTCCGATGGTTCACGCGCAGGAGTGTACGTCGTTTGTTCGAGGCGGCGGGATATGAAGTTGAAGATATTCGCGGCGCCGCGGGTGGCTGGATGGGCGTATACCGCTACACACCCTTCCGCTTTCTCCCCCAAGATCAGAAGAGTTTTGTGCTCGGCCAGCTCTGCAGGATCGCGCCCGCCCTTTTTTCAGTTCAACATGTGATAATAGCGCGGCCAAAGTAATCTTTAAGCCGTAGTTAAAGTTATTATTCTGCACTTATGTGCATGATCCTGTGTCGCTTTCCGACGGAGTTCCTGTCTGCCTTCCGCCCGGCCGCTCCTAGACACGGTCTTCACAACGCCGCGCAGTTGCTCTGGGAGGTGGTAGCCATAAACCTGCTCCACGACCTGCTCGTTGGTGCCGAGCGCTCGAGCAACCTTGCCGAACGGCACGCCCGCCCTCATGCCCCCCGTCGCGAAGGTGTGGCGCAGTGCGCACGGCAGTTCAGCCAGGTCGCGTTGGCGCCCGACAATGCCTGATTGAACTCATCAATAATAGTGACGACGAATGACCAGCGCGACGAGGGCAGCAACGGCCCCCAAGGACACCCCGATTGGCGTGAAAAGCAAAACGACCATATAGCCGGCCGTGCCTTCGCGCTGAGTTACCTTCATGATGTCAACATACCAAGCACCGACGAGAAAACCCAGTATTCCACCCACCACTGCCCCGCAAATAGCGGCACCTAGATACACAAAAATCGAAAATAAAATCTGATTGAACGCCATCGACACGCGAGCCTGCCCTCGAATCAGGGCGAAGCATCCGAATATCCTCCTGTTTTTGCAACAGGCCCACTCTCTAATTGTGTCCTAGTACTGATATTCGCCCTCGCCAGATTTATCGGTGCCTCCACAGGCGCGCCGCAGCGTAGCGGGGCAGCTAGCGTCCCGTTCGCTTCAACGTCCCTTGGAACTCACACGAGGCGCCGTGCCACATCGTGCAGCCCTGTTCTTCCAGGACGACGGACCGGAAATCCGAAGCGTAGCGGGCGGTGATCCGGCAGGTTTGCCCACCGTCGGTTTTGCTGAAGACGACCGTGTCGGGTCCGGTCGGCCGCCCTTTCATCGTCACCTCACCGCCGCAGCCCTTGGTTCCCGTTGAGAACTGGGCCGTGAAGCCGGCTGCGCCCGCGGCCTTCACCTCGACGCCCTGCTCGTAGCCGTCCTCCTGGTGCTCGAAGGTGCCCACCGCCCTGGCTCCGGGGCCCGCAGCGTGCGCGACCGTGGAGACGAGCAAAGGGAGGAGGATCGCGAGCCGGCGGAGCATTACCGCACCTTATCAGATCGAGGAGAGCGATAGCCCTGGGCGGCCCGCACGATGATCGCCACGAAGCTGACGGCCAGCAGAAGGATCAACGCCTCGTAAGCCCACGGCCCGAGCCACGATGCGACCGCGTCCGGCATGTGACGCACGAGCGTACGCACGATGCCCGCGGCGAGCGCGATCAGCGTGACGAGGCCGAGGGCGAATTGAAGCCAGCGGGGCATGCGGCTTAGGTTAGCACGCCCCGCCAAGCCGGTCAGCGGGCAGCCTGCCGCTCGAACTGGATCCCGCATTTCTTCTGGACGGAGACCTTTTCCAGCGCCTTCATCTCGCCCTTGAGGCGCACCAGCTCGGTTCGGCTCGGCGTGTCCTAGGACCGGGCCGTGGAGGCGCAGCAGCGCAAGCGCGACGGCCAGAAGATGACCGAGGCGCTCGAGCCGTCGACCGCGGCTTCACCAGTCCTCTCCTGTGGGCCTCGGCCTAGCCGGAACACGGTGCCGTAAGGCGCCGTTAGAACGGTTGTTGAGGCCGGAATTTGCCGGCCTCACATCAGCAAACAATGGAAAACGAGAAACAATCTTGGTGGGCGGTGAGGGACTCGAACCCCCGACCCTCTCCGTGTAAAGGAGACGCTCTACCAACTGAGCTAACCGCCCGGCTGGCGACCGTTACGGCATGGTCCCGGTCCGGTGCAAGGGTCCGCACCCCGGATCCTTATCAGGGGTCGATGAGCCGCGTCGCCAGCGCGGGTGTCAGGCCGATGCTCTCGACAGGGTCGGGCCTTGACGGGGCCTGCCCAAATGCGCCCGCGGCCAGAACCGCGCGGGTCCCCGCCTCGACCGAGCAGATCACCGGAACGGGAACCTGCGGAGCGATCCGCGCGGCGAGCCCGGCCAGACCGGCACCGCCCAGGATGACCGACTCGGCGCCGGCCCCCGCGCAGGCGCGGCAGGCTTGGGCGAGGATCTCCAGGGCCGCGTCCGGGTCGCGGGCGATGGTGCCGCCGCTCGGAGCCACCGTGCGGAGGGCCGCGAGGGCGTCGGCGAGGCCGAGCGCCGCCACGAACTTCCGCAGCATCGGCTCCCAGGCCGCGCCCCCGGTGACGATCCCGAAGCGACCGGAGGCAGCGGCCTCGCGGCAGGCCGCCTCTGCCATGCCGATGACCGGTACCCGCGACAGCTCACGCAGGGCGAGGAGGCCCGGATCACCGAAGCAGGCCAGGTAGACCGCATCGCAGCCGGCGCCGTGTTCCGCGAGAGCGTCGAGGGCCGCGTGGCCGGCGATCGCCGCCGCCGCCCGGCTCGCGATGTAGCGGGCTCCGAACCGGCCGGTGACGGCGCGCAGCTCCGCACGGCCGCCGAGCTGAGTGCGGACATGGCCGGCGACGAGATCGGTGACGTGCGCACTCGTGTTCGGGTTGATCAGCAGGATGCGCATCCGGGCCTCCGCGCCCGCGTCCACCCATGAAAAAGCCCCCGGGGCTCAGGGCACCGGGGGCTCGTCTCAATTGATCGGGCGGCTCAGTGCGCCACGAAGGCGGCGCCGTCCTCTTCGGTCCGGGCGGGCTTAGCCACCGGGAGCGGCTCCTCCCACTCGATCGCCTCGGGCTGACGGACCAGCGCCTTCTCCAGCACCTGATCCATCCGCGACACGGGCACGATCTCCAGCCCGTTCTTCACGCTGTCGGGCACCTCGGCGATGTCCTTGGCGTTCTCCTCGGGGATCAGCACCGTCTTGATGCCGCCGCGCAGCGCGGCGAGCAGCTTCTCCTTCAAGCCGCCGATCGGCAGGACCCGGCCGCGGAGCGTCACCTCGCCGGTCATCGCGACGTCGCGACGGACCGGGATCCCGGTGAGCGTCGAGATGATCGCGGTGGCCATGGCGATGCCGGCCGACGGACCGTCCTTCGGGGTCGCCCCCTCCGGAACGTGAACGTGGATGTCGCGCCGGTCGAACAGCGGCGGCTCGATCCCAAAATCGATCGCCCGCGAGCGGACGTAGCTCGCCGCCGCCGAGATCGACTCCTTCATCACGTCCTTCAGGTTGCCGGTGACCGTCATCTTGCCCTTGCCGGGCATCATGACGCCCTCGATCGTCAGCAACTCGCCGCCGACCTCGGTCCAGGCCAGACCCGTCACCACGCCGACCTGATCGTCCGCGTCGATCTCGCCGTAGCGGAACTTCGGCGGGCCGAGGAAGACCGGAAGGGTGTCCGGGGTCACCGCGACCGACTTGGTCTTGGTGATCAGGATCTCCTTCACCGCCTTGCGAATCAGGTTGGACAGCTCGCGCTCCAGGTTGCGGACGCCCGCCTCCCGCGTGTAGCGGCGGACCAGCATCATCAAGCCATCGTCGTCGATCGACCACTCGTGCGTCCCGAGGCCGTGCTTCTTCAGGGCGTTCGGGATCAGGTGCTTGCGCGCGATCTCGACCTTCTCCTCCTCGGTGTACCCGGCGATGCGGATCACCTCCATCCGGTCCATGAGCGGGCCCGGGATGTTGAGGGTGTTGGCCGTGGTCACGAACATCACGTTCGAGAGGTCGTAATCCACCTCCAGGTAGTGGTCGTTGAAGGTGCTGTTCTGCTCAGGGTCGAGAACCTCGAGGAGCGCCGCCGACGGATCGCCGCGGAAGTCCATGCCCATCTTGTCGATCTCGTCGAGCAGGATGAGCGGGTTCGAGGTCTTGGCCTTGCGCATCGACTGCACGATCTTGCCGGGCATCGAGCCGATATAGGTCCGGCGGTGACCGCGGATCTCGGCCTCGTCGCGCACGCCGCCAAGCGACATCCGGACGAATTCGCGACCCGTCGCCTTGGCGATGGACTTGCCGAGCGAGGTCTTGCCGACGCCGGGAGGACCGACGAGGCACAGGATCGGGCCGGTGAGCTTGTTCGCGCGCTGCTGCACCGCGAGGTACTCGACGATCCGCTCCTTGACCTTGTCGAGGCCGAAATGATCCTCGTCGAGCAGCGCCTGAGCGCCGAGCAGGTCCTTCTTGATCTTCGAGCGCTTGCCCCACGGGATGCCGAGCATCCAGTCGAGGTAGTTGCGCACGACGGTCGCCTCGGCCGACATCGGCGACATCTGGCGCAGCTTCTTCAGCTCGGCGGTGGCCTTGTCGCGGGCCTCCTTGGAGAGCTTGGTCTTCTCGATCTTCTCTTCCAGTTCGGCCAGCTCGTCGCGGCCATCCTCGGAGTCGCCCAGCTCCTTCTGGATAGCCTTCATCTGCTCGTTCAGGTAGTACTCGCGCTGGGTCTTCTCCATCTGCCGCTTGACGCGGGTCCGGATGCGCTTCTCCACCTGGAGCACGGAGATCTCGCTCTCCATCAGCGACAGCACGCGCTCGAGGCGCTGCGCCACCGTGGGGGTCTCCAGGATGCCCTGCTTGTCGGAGATCTTGACGAGCAGGTGCGAGCCGATCGTGTCGGCGAGCTTCGACGGCTCGTCGATCTGGGTCACGGCGGAGACGACCTCGGGCGAGATCTTCTTGTTCAGCTTGACGTAGTTCTCGAACTCCGAGAGCACGGAGCGCGCGAGCGCCTCGGCCTCGACGCGGTCGCCGAGTTCGTCGTGGAGCGCCTCGGCGGTCGCCTCGTAGAACTCGTCCGAGCGGGTGAAGTCGACGACCTTGGCGCGGCCGACACCCTCGACCAGCACCTTCACGGTGCCGTCGGGCAGCTTCAGCAACTGGAGCACCGAGGCGAGCGTGCCGATCTTGTAGATGGCGTCGGTCGCCGGGTCGTCGTCGCCCGCGTTGATCTGGGTGGCGAGCAGGATGTGGCGGTCGGTGCGGACGGCCTCCTCGAGGGCGCGGATCGACTTCTCGCGGCCCACGAACAGGGGCACGATCATGTGCGGGAAGACGACGATGTCGCGCAGGGGGAGGACGGCGTAGGTGCCCGTCGAACCCGGGACCACCGGCTGGCGCGATTTCGACTGTGACATGTGACTTCCTCTCAGGGACGCCCAGGCTCGGCGCCCCCATGCACGGAGCGCGCCTACAGCCGGGTGCCGACCGGGCCGCGAGGGTCGGATTTCGCTAACTTTGCGGCTGGCGACGCGGACCGGACCTCGAAGGAGCGTGCGGCCACCGCGCTGAGCCTGAGGTGGCTGCGAGGAAGCGCGTTTTCAAGGCGATCCCCGCAACGCGCCCGGCCTGGGCCGGGCGCCTGATGCAACCCTGCCGAGTGCCTACGCGCTGACGCTCGCGGGCGTGTCCTTGTTGCGGTCGCCGTGGATGTAGAGGGGGCGCGACTTGCCCTCCACCACCTCCGGACCGATGACCACCTGCTCCACGGACTCGAGGCCCGGCAGGTCGTACATCGTGTCGAGCAGGATGGTCTCCAGGATGGAGCGCAGGCCGCGGGCGCCGGTCTTGCGCTCGATCGCCTTGCGGGCGACGAGCGACAGCGCCTCGTCCTGGAACGTCAGGTCGACGTTCTCCATCTCGAACAGCCGCTGGTACTGCTTGACCAGGGCGTTCTTCGGCTCCTGCAGGATCTTCTTCAGCGCGGCCTCGTCGAGGTCCTCCAGGGTCGCCAGGACCGGCAGACGGCCGACGAACTCGGGGATGAGGCCGAACTTCAGCAGGTCCTCCGGCTCGACCGAGCGGAAGATCTCGCCGGTGCGGCGGTCGTCCGGGGCCTGCACGGTCGCGCCGAAGCCGATCGAGGTGCCCTTGCCGCGCTGGGAGATGATCCGCTCCAGCCCCGCGAAGGCGCCGCCGCAGATGAACAGGATGTTGGTGGTGTCGACCTGCAGGAATTCCTGCTGCGGGTGCTTCCTTCCGCCCTGGGGCGGGACGGAGGCGACCGTGCCCTCCATGATCTTCAGGAGCGCCTGCTGCACGCCCTCGCCCGACACGTCGCGGGTGATCGACGGGTTGTCGGACTTCCGGGAGATCTTGTCGATCTCGTCGATGTAGACGATGCCGCGCTGGGCCCGCTCGACGTTGTAGTCCGAGGCCTGGAGCAGCTTGAGGATGATGTTCTCGACGTCCTCACCGACGTAGCCGGCCTCGGTCAGCGTCGTGGCGTCCGCCATGGTGAACGGCACGTCGAGGATCCGGGCCAGCGTCTGCGCGAGCAGGGTCTTGCCCGAGCCGGTCGGCCCGATCAGCATGATGTTGGACTTGGCCAGTTCGACGTCGTTGTGCTTCGTCGCGTGGGCGAGCCGCTTGTAGTGGTTGTGCACCGCGACCGAGAGGACCTTCTTGGCGAAGTCCTGGCCGATGACGTAGTCGTCGAGGACGCGGCGGATCTCCTTGGGCGTCGGCACGCCGTCGCGGCTCTTCACCAGCGAGGATTTCGACTCCTCGCGGATGATGTCCATGCACAGCTCGACGCACTCGTCGCAGATGAACACCGTGGGGCCGGCGATCAGCTTGCGGACCTCGTGCTGGCTCTTGCCGCAGAACGAGCAATACAGCGTGCTCTTCGAGTCGTTGCCGCCAGTCTTGCTCATATCGGTCTCCGATTCCTCGCGTCCGCCGCCGGCAAGGGGCGGACGCGCATCGCATGAATGTAGGGGGCCCGTTTAAAGAAACAGTGTGCTGCGCGCCTTTGACCGAAGGGCCCGAACCTCGATGCAAACACGCTGCCGCGGCGGGATCAAGGCCGCGCCGCGGCGGTCAGGCGACGCGGGCCGGTCAGGCGGCCGCCGGCTCGGGACGCTTCTCGATCACCTCGTCGATGAGCCCGAACTCCTTGGCCGCGTCGGCGGTCATGAAGTTGTCGCGCTCCAGCGCCGTGTGGATCGTGTCGTAGTCGCGGCCGGTGTGCTTCACGTAGATCTCGTTCAGGCGCCGCTTCAGCGCCTCGATCTCGCGGGCGTGGATCAGGATGTCGGTCGCCTGGCCCTGGAATCCGCCGGACGGCTGGTGGACCATGATCCGGGCGTTCGGCAGGGCGAAGCGGTGGCCCGGCTCGCCGGCGGTGAGCAGCAGGGAGCCCATCGAGGCGGCCTGGCCGACGCAGAGGGTCGTCACCGGGCAGCGGATGAACTGCATCGTGTCGTAGATCGACAGGCCCGAGGTAACCACGCCGCCGGGGGAGTTGATGTAGAAGGAGATTTCCTTCTTCGGGTTCTCCGCCTCGAGGAAGAGCAGCTGCGCCACGATCAGCGACGCACCGTAATCCTCCACGGGGCCGGTGAGGAAGATGATGCGCTCGCGGAGCAGGCGGGAGTAGATGTCGAAGGCGCGCTCGCCGCGGCTCGACTGCTCGACGACCATCGGCACGAGCGCGTTGTTGTAGACGTCGATCGGATCTCTCATCTCATCCTGCCCCGGAGTGAGGCCCGGGGCTGCCGCGAATCAGGGCAGCCCCGGGCATGTCAGCGAACACCGGCGATGCTTAACCATCGCCTAACCCTTGCCCGCCGTCCTGGGACAGAGCGGGACTCAGTCGGCCTTGGCTTCGGTCTTGGACTCGCCCTTGGCCTCGGCCTTGTCTGCCGGCTTGCCGCCGGTCGTGTCGTCGTCATCTTCGTCCGCGAAAAGCGCCTCTTTCGAGACGGGCTCCTCGACGAGCTTGACCTGCCCGAGGACGTGGTCGACGACCTTCTCCTCGAACAGGGGCGCGCGGAGTTCCGCGAGCGCCTGCGCATTCTTCCGGTAGAAGTCCCAGACCTGCTGCTCCTGGCCCGGGAACTGCCGGACCCGGGCGATGAGGGCCTGGTTCACCTCCTCGTCCGAGACCTTGATATCGGCGCTCTCGCCGACCTGCGCAAGCACGAGACCGAGACGGACGCGCCGTTCCGCGATCTTCCGGTACTCGGCCTGGGCCTTCTCCTCGGTGGTGTCCTCGTCCTCGAAGGTCTTGCCACGGGTCTTGAGGTCCTGCTCGACCTGGGCCCAGACGGCGGCGAATTCCTGCGCGACCAATGACGGGGGCAGCTCGAAGGCGTACTTGCCGTCCAGCGCGTCGAGGAGCTCCTTCTTGAGCCGGCGGCGCGAGGCGGCCTCGAAATCCCGGCCGATCGCCTCGGACACGGCCTCGCGGAGCTTCTCCAGCGACTCCATGCCCATGGACTTGGCGAGCTCGTCGTCGATCTTGGCCTCGCCCGCCGCCTGGATCTTCGTGACGGTCACGTCGAACTCGGCGTCCTTGCCGGCGAGGTGCTCGGCCCCGTACTCGGCCGGGAAGGTGACCTTCACGAGGCGCTTGTCGCCGACCTTGGCGCCGACGAGCTGCTCCTCGAAGCCCGGGATGAACGAGCCGGAGCCGAGCTCCAGGTCGATGCCCTCGCCCTTGCCGCCCTGGAACTCCTCGCCGTCGATGCGGCCGACGAAGTCGATGGTGACGCGGTCGCCGCTCTGGGCCTCGGCGCCCTCCTCGCGCTCGGTGAACGGACGGCTCTGGCCGGCCATGCGCTCCAGGGCCTCGTCGACCTCGGCGTCGGCGGGCTTGGCGACGAGCTTGGTCAGGCTGACGTCGGAGAGGTCGGCGAGCTCGAAGCTCGGCATGACCTCGAGGGCGACCTTGAAGGCGAGGTCGCCCTTGGCGTCGAGCGCCTTCTCGACCTCGGCCTGATCGGTCGGGAACTCGACCTGCGGCTCCAGGGCGAGCTTGAGGCCGTTATCGGTGACGATCTGGCGGTTCGCCTCGTTGACGGCGTTCTGCACCACCTCGGCCATCACGGAGCGGCCGTAGACCTTGCGCAGGTGCGCGACCGGCACCTTGCCGGGACGGAAGCCCTTGAGCTGCACCTTGTCCTTCATGCCGGACAGCTCGTTGGTCAGGCGCTCCTCGAGTTCCTGGGCGGCCAGCAGAACCTGAAACTCGCGCTTCAGCCCCTGGGCGTTGATCTCGGTCACCTGCATCGTCGTCGTCGCTCTTCAAAGAAACCTGGGTTCGCCGGCCGGGCCGGCGTCGTGCTCGCGCGGACCGGGATGCCGAGATGTCGGGTACGGGGCGGAGGGTCCCGAGGGGACCGCAACCTCAGCAGAGGTCCTGGTGCGGGCGGAGGGGCTCGAACCCCCACGTCTTGCGACACTGGAACCTAAATCCAGCGCGTCTACCAGTTCCGCCACGCCCGCGCGCGCCGACATCCGGCGCATCGCCGGCCGCCGGAAGCGCGCCCTATAGCATGGGCCGGCGGGCCCGCAGCAAAAAACTTGCCCCTGTGGCGCGGGAGCCCGCGCGCCGCTAAGGAGCGGGTCCGTCGCGAGCCGCAGCCGAGATCCCATGCCGCCATCCCGCACCGTGCCGCCGACCGATTCGCGCGCCGGCACGCCGTCGCGCCGAACCCTGCTCGTCGCCGCGGCGGCCTTCGGGCTCGCGCCGGAGGCCGCGCGGGCCCAGGCGCCGGCCGCCGCGCCGGGGACATCCGCGCCCGTCCAGCCGGAACCCGCGGCCGCGCCGGCGGCCCTGCCGGCGGCGCCCGGCAAGGCCCGGTTCAGGCCGGACCCCGCACCCGAGACGGCGGTCTGGTGCTTCGACGGCAAGGCCCTGCCGCCCGTGGTCCGGGTGAAGCTCGGGCAGGCTTTGCGCCTTAAAGTCGAGAACCGGACCGACAAGCCGCTGTCGCTCCACTGGCACGGGGTGCGCAACGTCAACGCCATGGACGGCGTCGGCGGCGTGACCCAGGCGCCGATCCCGCCGGGCGGCGACTTCCTCTACACTTTCACGCCGCCGGATGCCGGCTCCTACCTGATCCGGCCCCTGGTCGTCGGCGGGGCGAGCGAGCCGTCGGGCCGGGGCCTCGCGGGCATGCTGGTCGTCGAGGAGACGAACCCGCCCGCGGTCGACGCCGACGTCAGCGTCGTCCTGCAGGACTGGCGGCTCCAGGACGACGGCACCCTCATGCCGTTCGGGCAGACGGCGCTCGCGGCCGCGCACGGGCGCCTCGGCAATCTCGTGACCGTCAACGGCAAGCCGGTGCCGGGCGCCTTCGAGGCGAGGCCCGGCTCCCGAATCCGCCTGCGTCTCGGCAATGCCTGCAACGCCCGGGCAACGCGCATCAAGTTCGAGGGCGTGAAGGTCTACGTGGCGGCGGTCGACGGCCAGCCCACCGACACGTTCGAGCCCCTGCGGGCGACCCTGCCCTTCCCGCCCGGCACCCGCTACGACCTGCTCGTCGACCTGCCGGAGGAGGAAGGCGCGACCTGCGAGATCCACGCGCTGATCGGCAAGGGCCTGGTCCTGGCGAGCGTCGTCACCAAGGGCGCCCGGATCACCGAGAAGCGGCCCCCGATCGGGCCGATCGGCGAGAACAAGCGCCTGCCGGCCGAGATCAAGCTCCAGAACGCCCTGCGCCGCGACGTGGTGATCACCGGCGGCGCCTTCGTGCCGAAGGGCAAGGACGGAGTGAAGGACGGAGCCAAGGACGGCCCCGCGCTCGATCCGGTCTACACGGGCGACCCGCAGAAGATCTGGTCGGTGAACGGCGCGAGCGGCACCGCCGGCCTCGCGCCGATCTTCTCGGTGAAGCGCGGGCAGGTGGTGGTGCTGGCCCTGCGCAACGAGACCGCCTTCCCGCAGGCCCTGCACCTGCACGGCCACTGCTTCCGCCTGCTCCATCCCCTGGACGACGGCTGGGAGCCCTACTGGCTCGACACGTTCCAGCTCCTGGAGGGGCGGACGGCCCGGATCGGCTTCCTGGCGGACAATCCGGGGCGCTGGCTGATCAGCGCCACGGTGCTGGAGCGGTTCGACACCGGCCTCTGGACGATGTTCGAGGTCACCTGAGCGGTGAGCCGCCGGGTCAGCCCCCGGTCGACGCGACGAGGTCGCGCAAGACCGCCGGCATCAGCTCGGGGATATCCTCGGCGATCAGGCCCGGCCCGTGGCGCAGGCCCGCATCCCCGTGGAGCCAGACGCCGGCCGCGGCGGCCGCGAAGGGCTCCATGCCCTGCGCGAGCAGGCCGGCGATCAGGCCGCCGAGCACGTCCCCGGACCCGGCCGTCCCGAGATAGGGGCTGCCGTGGTCGTTGATGGCCGCACGGCCGTCGGGGGCCGCGATCACCGTGTCGGCCCCCTTGAAGACCACCACGGCGCCGGTGAGCGCGGCCGCCGCGCGGGCCCGGGCGACCTTGTCGGCGCCCTCGGCCATCGCGTCCGTCCCGTCGAAGAGCCGCGCGAACTCGCCGGCATGCGGTGTCAGCACGGCCCGCGCGTCCCCGTCGGCGAGATGGGCGGCTAGCAGCGGCGCCTTGCCGGCGAAGCTCGTCAGCGCGTCGGCGTCGAGGACGAGGCCGCGCCCGGCCGCGGCCGCGACGGCCACGCGCTCCCGGGTCGGCTCGCCGGTGCCGAGCCCGGGTCCGGCCAGGATCACGTTCAGCCGCTCGTCGTTGAGCAGGTCGTCGAGATCGTCGGCGCTCTCGCAGGGCCGCAGCATGATCGCCGTGAGGTGGGCGGCGTTCTCGGGCAGCGCGGCGGTCGGGGACGCGACGGTGACGAGCCCGGCCCCGACCCGCAGGGCGCCGCGGGCGGCGAGCCGGGCGGCGCCGGTCTTGGTGGCCGGGCCGGACAGGACCAGGGCGTGGCCGCGGGTGTACTTGTGGCTCGCGCCGGTGAGGTGCGGGAAGTCCCGACCCCACAGGTCGGGCCCGTTCCGGTCGAGAGGCGCGCCGACGGCCAGGCCCGCCTCCAGCGCCGCCGGGCCGGTCCCGATATCGGCGAGGCTGAGCTGGCCGCACAGGCCCCGCCCGGGCTGGAGCAGGTGCCCGGGCTTGAAGGTCACGAAGGTCACGGTCTCCACTGCCCGGATGGCGGCGCCGCGCACCGCGCCGGTATCGCCGTCGACCCCGCTCGGCACGTCGACGGCGAGCACCGGCATCCCGGCCTCGTTCACCGCCTCCACGAGCGCGCGGGCGGCGCCGTCGAGGTCGCGCGACAGGCCGGCGCCGAACAGCGCGTCGATCACGAGGTCGCCGGACGGCAGCGCGCCGCCCGCGGCCGGGCGCACCGGCCCCGTCCAGGCCGCGGCCGCGAGCGCGGCGTCCCCCGTCAGCGCCGACACCGCGCCGAGGCAGAGGAGCTCGACCGCGTAGCCGGCTTCGGCCAGCAGGCGCGCGGCCACGAAGCCGTCGCCGCCGTTGTTGCCCGGCCCGCACAGCACGACGACGCGGCCACCGGCCGGGAGCCTTGCCCGGGCGCGCCCGGCCACGGCGGCCCCGGCCGCCTCCATCAGCGTCAGGCCCGGCACGCCGCCCTCGATTGCCGCGGCATCGACCCGCCTCATTGCCGCGACCGTCAGCAACCGCATATCCGTCTCCGCCTCTGCCCGTGCACCGATCAGCCCTGACTAAAATCGCGCCAGATTCCGGTGAAGCGCTCTAAGGATGTGCGTGCATCGCACAGCAAATAGGCACTATGGTCGGACGCGCCGCGAAAACGGCGTGGCGAAGGCGTCACGAGGATGTTAGAAATGCCAGGCACCGCAGCGCAGGCCCGAGCGGCATGAAGAAGATCGAAGCGATCATCAAGCCTTTCAAGCTCGACGAGGTGAAGGAGGCGCTCCAGGAGGTCGGCCTCCAGGGCATCACCGTCATCGAGGCGAAGGGTTTCGGCCGTCAGAAGGGCCACACGGAGCTCTACCGGGGCGCCGAGTACGTGGTCGACTTCCTGCCCAAGGTGAAGCTCGAGATCGTCCTGTCGGACGCCCTGGTCGAGGGCGCCGTGGAGGCGATCCGCAAGTCGGCCCAGACCGGGCGCATCGGCGACGGCAAGATCTTCGTCTCGACGATCGAGGAGGCGATCCGCATCCGCACCGGCGAGACCGGCACGGACGCGATCTGACCCGAGCCCGCCCGCGGTCCAGGACCGCCGGCGGCCGCGCACCGCGCGACACTGCCTAAGATTTCGCACTGCGCGAATGTCCGGCATCGGCGCCTCCGGCCCTGGAGCGCCGCTTCCCGCACCCCACATCATCGGGAACGGCCGGCCCGATCGGCCGCTCGAACCGGTGCAGGAGGAAGTGCGATGGCCGCCACGGACCCGCGCGAGACCGCCAAGATCTACGATCTGTCCGCGTTCCGACGCGCGCGCGAGACCGCCCGGGCAGCTCCGGAAGCGAAGCCCGCGCCTGTGCCGAGCTTCGGCGGGGGCGCGTGGTACCACGAGGCCGCCATCCGCGAGGACGAGCGCCCGCGGCGGCCCTGAGGCGGAGGTAATTCGGGAGCGATGGTGCCCCTGCGGCCGTCGCGCGGGCCCGACGGGCTCCCTCACCCGACCCACTCATCCTGACGTGCCCGCGCCAGCGGGCCTCGAGAGGGCGCCCGGAGGTCCGCGCGATCCCCGGAGGCCTCCGTCGAGGCCTGCGCCGCGCTCCAACCCCCAGGACGGGGTAGATCGGAAGCCCTTTACCCCGGAAACGGCGAAGCCGGACCCGAGGGCCCGGCTTCGCATCGTCTGTCGAAGCTCCGCGTCTTACGCGGCTGCAGCGGCCTCGGTCGGCACGGAAGCGATCGTCTTCAGCACCTGCGAGGCGATCTGGTAGGGGTCGCCCTGCGAGTTCGGACGGCGGTCCTCCAGGTAGCCCTTGTAGCCGTTGTTCACGAAGGAGTGCGGCACGCGGATCGAGGCGCCGCGGTCGGCCACGCCGTACGAGAACTCGTGGATCGAGGCGGTCTCGTGCTTGCCGGTCAGGCGCATGTGGTTGTCCGGACCGTAGACGGCGATGTGCTCCTCGCGGGCGTTCTTGAACGCCTCCATGAGCTTCTCGAAGTAGGCCTTGCCGCCGTGCTCGCGCATGAACGCGGTCGAGAAGTTGCAGTGCATGCCCGACCCGTTCCAGTCGGTGTCGCCGAGCGGCTTGCAGTGGTACTCGACGTCGATGCCGTACTTCTCGCAGAGGCGCTGCAGGAGGTAGCGGGCCATCCACATCTCGTCGGCGGCCTTCTTGGAGCCCTTGCCGAAGATCTGGAACTCCCACTGGCCCTTGGCCACCTCGGCGTTGATGCCCTCGTGGTTGATGCCGGCGTCGAGGCAAAGGTCGAGGTGCTCCTCGACGATCTTGCGGGCGACGTCGCCGACGTTCGAATAGCCGACGCCGGTGTAGTACGGGCCCTGCGGCGCCGGGTAGCCGGAGGCCGGGAAGCCGAGCGGGCGGCCGTCCTTGTACAGGAAGTACTCCTGCTCGAAGCCGAACCAGGCGCCGGCATCGTCCAAGATGGTGGCGCGCTTGTTGGACTCGTGCGGGGTCACGCCGTCCGGCATCATCACTTCGCACATCACCAGCACGCCGTTCTTGCGGGCCGGGTCGGGGAAGTGGCGCACGGGCTTCAGCATGCAGTCGGAGCTGCCGCCCTCGGCCTGCTTGGTGGACGAGCCGTCGAAGCCCCACATCGGGAGCTGCTCGAGGGTCGGGAAGCTGTCGAATTCCTTGATCTGCGTCTTACCGCGGAGGTTCGGGGTCGGCGTGTACCCGTCGAGCCATATGTACTCGAGCTTGTATTTGGTCATTCCGGTTCTCTCGTCCGTATCGATGCGCGACCTGGGCAACCCGGGAAGACGCGAACGGCTTGCCGCCTCGTCGACGGCTGCGGCCGCAATTGCATGGATCGTGCCAGGAAGGCCATTGCCGGAGAACAACGGTGCCCTAGAAACGGAGCTGCCGATCACGGTTACGAGATCGGGTGCGCGAATGGGCCGATCGTTTCATCCGTCGGCCGATTCCGCTGCCCGGCGGGTGGCAAGGTACGCCCGCGCCGGATATCAAGCGCCGCTTGCCGGTGCGCGCGACCGCGTGCGGGTGCGCCACGAGAGCCGATTCAGAGATCCCTGGAGGATGCCCACGATGACCACTGCGGCCGAGGTGCTGAAGACGATCCGGGACAACGACGTGCGTTACGTGGACTTCCGGTTCACCGACCCGCGCGGCAAGTGGCAGCACGTCACGTTCGACGTGTCGCTCATCGACGAGGAGATCTTCGACGAGGGCACCATGTTCGACGGCTCCTCGATCGCCGGCTGGAAGGCGATCAACGAGTCCGACATGCTACTGATGCCGGATCCCGTCACCGCCACGCTGGACCCGTTCTTCTCGGCCGCGACCATGTCGATCGTCTGCGACGTGCTGGAGCCGGCCACCGGCGAGCCCTACGGCCGTGACCCGCGCGGCACCGCCAAGCGCGCCGAGGCCTACCTGCAGCAGACCGGCATCGGCGACACGATCTACGTCGGCCCCGAGGCCGAGTTCTTCGTGTTCGACGACGTGAAGTTCGGCGCCGACCCGTACCGCACGGGCTTCGAGCTCGACTCCACCGAATTGCCGACCAACGGCTTCACCGATTACGAGGGCGGCAACCTCGGCCACCGGGTCCAGACCAAGGGCGGCTACTTCCCGGTGCCGCCGCAGGACTCGGCGCAGGACATGCGCGGCGAGATGCTCGCGGCCATGCAGTCCATGGGCGTGAAGGTCGAGAAGCACCACCACGAGGTGGCCTCGGCCCAGCACGAACTCGGCATGAAGTTCGACACGCTGACCCTGCTCGCCGACCACATGCAGATCTACAAGTACTGCATCCACAACGTCGCGCAGAGCTACGGCAAGTCCGCGACCTTCATGCCCAAGCCCGTCTACGGCGACAACGGCTCAGGGATGCACGTCCACCAGTCGATCTGGAAGGACGGCAAGCCGGTCTTCGCGGGCGACAAGTATGCCGGCCTGTCCCAGGAGTGCCTCTGGTACATCGGCGGCATCATCAAGCACGCCAAGGCGCTGAACGCCTTCACCAACCCGTCGACCAACTCGTACAAGCGCCTGGTGCCGGGCTACGAGGCGCCGGTGCTGCTCGCCTACTCGGCGCGCAACCGCTCGGCCTCCTGCCGCATCCCGTGGACCAAGAGCCCGAAGGCCAAGCGCGTCGAGGTCCGCTTCCCCGACCCGATGGCGAACCCCTACCTTGCCTTCTCGGCGCTGCTGATGGCCGGCCTCGACGGCATCCGCAACAAGATCGACCCGGGCCCGGCCATGGACAAGGACCTGTACGAGCTGCCGCCGCGGGAGCTGAAGAAGATCCCGACCGTGTGCGGGTCGCTCCGGGAGGCCCTGAACAGCCTCGACAAGGACCGGGCCTTCCTCAAGGAGGGCGGCGTGTTCTCGGACGACCAGATCGACTCGTTCATCGAGCTGAAGATGACCGAGGTGCTGCGCTACGAGATGACGCCGCACCCGATCGAGTTCGTGCAGTACTACTCGCTGTGATGTGAGAGCCGGTCGGGCACGATGCCCGGCCCAGCACGCACTTCCGGGCCGGGGCCTCTCGCGGGGCCCCGGCCTTTTTCTTGGGGACGCTCAGACGTTACCCCTCGCCGCCTCACCCGAGGCAGCCCGTGAGCGCCGAGACCGGGTCGGGACCGGTGCGGTCCCGGGCATGCCCGGCGGCCGGCTGCATAGGTGCCCGCGCACACGGAGCCCGAACGATGCTCACCCTCGACCACCTCGTCGTCGTCGCGCCCGACCTCGCGGAGGGCGTGGCCCATGTGCGGGACTGCCTCGGCCTCGCCATGCCCGAGGGCGGTCGCCACCGCGAGATGGGCACGCGCAACCACCTGCTGCGCCTCGGCGACGCCCTGTTCCTGGAGGTGATCGCCGTCGATCCGGAGGCGCCGCCGCCGTCGGGCGCCCGCTGGTTCGGCCTCGGCGACGCGGCGCGGGTGCGGGCCGACTGGGATTCGGGCCGGCGACTGCGCGGCTTCGTCGCCCGCGCGGACGATCTCGACGGCCTCCTCGCCGCGCACGGCGCGCTCCTCGGCGCGGCGGCGACGATGACCCGGGGCGACCTGTCCTGGCGCTTCGCGGTGCCCCCGGGCGGGGCGTGGCCGGCGGACGGGGCCGCGCCCTGCGCGATGGCGTGGGGACCGCGCGGCAATCCCGCCGCGACGATGCCGGATCTCGGCGCCGGTCTGGAGGCGCTCGTCCTGACGGATCCGGATCCCGCCGCCGTCGCGGGGCTTCACGCGGCGCTGGGCCTCGTCGCTCTACCGCAGGTTGTGGCCGGCCGGGGCCCGCGCTGGACAGCCCGGATCAGCACGCCGTCGGGCCCGCGGACCCTGACCTGAGGGCGACGGACCCTCCTCGCCGGCCTGATCGGGTGGGCGACCGGCGAGGAGGGCCTGGCCGGGACTCGGAAGCCCAGGCAGCCACAACCTACCAGCGACTTATCGCGGTGCGGTGACAGGAAAGTCTCACTCCGCACAGGAAGTGTGCAGGCCCCGCCGGACGATCAGGTGTGCGCGAAGATGTCGGTCTCGGGCCAGCCGTCGAGATCGAGGCGCGCCCGCGTCGGCAGGAAGCCGAAGCAGGCGGACGCGAGGTCGGTGCGACCCTCCCGGGCCAGCATCGCGTCGAGCCGCTCCCGGGCCGCGTGGAGGTGGAGGACGTCCGAGGCCGCGTAGTCGAGCTGGGCCTGCGACAGGGTCTCGGCGCCCCAGTCCGAGGATTGCTGCTGCTTCGACAGGTCGACGCCGACCAGCTCGCGGACCACGTCCTTCAGCCCGTGGCGATCCGTGTAGGTGCGCGCGAGCTTCGAGGCGATCTTGGTGCAGTAGACCGGGCTCGGCATCACGCCGAGGGCCCTGTACAGGACCGCCACGTCGAACCGCGCGAAGTGGAAGATCTTCAGGATGCCGGGATCGGCCAGGACCCGCTTGAGCACGACCGGCTCCGGCCCGTCCTGCGGGATCTGCACCACGTCGGCCGTGCCGTCGCCGGTGGAGAGCTGCACAACGCAGAGGCGGTCCCGATGCGGGTTGAGACCGAGCGTCTCGGTGTCGATGGCCACCGCCCGCCCCGCGTCGTAGGTGGCGGGCAGGTCGCCGCGGTGGAGACGTACGGTCGGGCTCGGCATCGTTCTCGGACCTTGCGGGGTTTTCGGCCGGTAGCATCGGTGCCAAGTGCCGGCAAGCCGCGGACGATCCGCGCGGCCGGGATCGACAGGGAGCTGGACATGACGGCAGCCGAGGTGATCGCGACCCTGGGGTTGAAGCCCCATCCGGAGGGCGGCCATTACAGCGAGACGTTCCGCGATCCACGGACCGTCGACGGCCGTTCGGTCGGTACCGCGATCTACTTCCTGCTCGATCTCGGCGAGGTCTCGGCGTGGCACCGGGTCGACGCCACCGAGATCTGGCACTGGCACGCCGGCGCGCCGCTGGTGATCACCACGAGCCCCAACGGGCACGACGCCGAGGCCCGGCATCTCGGGCCGGACCTCGCCGCCGGGCAGCGCCCGCAATGCGTCGTGCCGGCCGGCCACTGGCAGACCGCCACCAGCCTGGGCGCCTGGACGCTCGTCGGCTGCACGGTCTCACCGGGCTTCGACTTCGCCGGCTTCGAGATGGCGCCGCCCGACTGGCGGCCGACGCCGCGCGGATGATCCGCCGCTATCATGGCGGCGGCGCGCCGGGGCGTGCGGGGTCACGCCCCTGTCACCGTCCCCCTCTACCGGCGGCCTGAAACGGGAGGTTCGCGATGCGTGCGATCATGTTGGGGCTGGGGCTGCTTCTGGGAGCGGGCCCCGCGCTCGCCGGCGAGGCCGCCCAGCTCGGCCCCCGGCCCTTCTATCTCGTCGACCAGCTGAAGCCCGGCCCGCTCAAGGACAGGCTCGCCGCCTGCGGCGTCGACCGGACCTACACGCCCCGGACCTTCTCGATCTCGCACCGCGGCGCGCCGCTGATGTTTCCCGAACACACCCGGGAGGGCCTGCTCGCCGCGTACCGGATGGGCGCCGGGATCATCGAGTGCGACGTGGCCTTCACCAAGGACCGCCAGCTCGTCTGCCGCCACAGCCAGTGCGACCTGCACACGACCACCGACATCCTCGCCCGGCCCGAGCTCGCGGCGAAGTGCACGCAGGGCTTCACGCCGGCCGACCCGGCCACCGGGCGGAAGGCCTCGGCCAAGTGCTGCACCAGCGACCTGACGCTGGACGAATTCAAGTCGCTGAACGGGAAGATGGACGCGTCCGACCCGGACGCCACCACGGTGGCGGCCTACATGAACGCCACGCCGCGCTGGCGCACCGACCTCTACGCCGGCACCGGCACGCTGATGTCGCATAAGGAGTACATCGCGCTGGTGAAGGGGATGGGGCGGAAATTCACCCCCGAACTGAAGGCGCCCCAGGTCCCGATGCCGTTCCAGGGCACCTACACGCAGGACATGTACGCCCAGCAGCTGGTCGACGAGTACCGGGAGGCCGGGATCCCGGCCTCCGACGTCTACCCGCAGAGCTTCCAGCTCCGCGACATCCTCTACTGGCTGGAGAAGGATCCGGAATTCGGCCGCCAGGCGATCTTCCTCGACGACCGGGACGAGACCGCGAAGGGCTTCGACCCGGAGAAGCCCGCCACGTGGCAGCCCGGCATGGCCGAGCTCGCCCGGAAGGGCGTGAAGATCCTGGCGCCGCCGCTGTGGATGCTGGTCCGGCCGGGCCCGGACGGGACGATCGAGCCCTCGACCTACGCCCGGGAGGCCAAGGCGGCCGGGCTGGGGCTGATCGCGTGGTCGCTGGAGCGCTCGGGCCCCCTGAAGGCCGGCGGCGGGTACTATTACCAGTCGATCAAGCCGGTGGTCACCGGCGACGGCGACATCCTGCGGCTGCTCGACGTCCTGCACGGTCAGGTGGGCGTGCTGGGGGTCTTCTCCGACTGGCCCGCGACCACGACCTTCTACGCCAACTGCGTCGGCGCTCCTTAGCGCCGCCGCTCAGTCGGCCCAGAGGGCCACGAGGGAGAAGAGGCCGGCCATCACGAAGTTCACGATCAGGAAGCCGGTGATGATGAGGGCGAGCGTCATGGTGGCCTCGGAGGCGGAGCGGTCTGGGGGATGGGTGCGCGGCGCGGCCAGCTCTTCGTGGACCTGCGCCGCCCGCCGATGAGCCCCGCGGCGCGACCGCGGGGGCATGCGTGGTGTCCGCCTAGTACGGGCTCAGCACGTAGAGGAGGTTGGACAGGTACTCGCCGCTCAGCGGCTTCCAGCCGAGCCGCCGCCGGATCAGGCCGTAGCCCGCGCAGGTCAGAGCGGCGGAGCCGAGGACCGCGAGCGTGAACCAAGCGAGGCTGGCGGTCGCGAACCCGACGGCGATGCCGATCAGGGCCACGGTCACGAAGATGATCCGGCTCGGGTTGCGGGGGCCGCGCGTCGTCATGTCGGACATGGGGACCTCCCTCGATCCGGATCAGCGGGCGCGGCAGTTCGGGCCGTACCAAGTCATGGTCCGGCGATCCATGCCGCCGTCCGAGGAGGCGCCGCAGACGGGGAACCGCGCGTCGCCGGTGCGCTGCAGGCTCATGACCTTGTAGAGGTCCTGCTGGGCCTCGCGGCGGCGGTTCTGCTCGGCGAGCTGCGCCTGCCAGTACAGGTTGCTGTTGGACTGGGCGACGGCGCGCTGCTGGTGGAGCCCCATCATGCACTCGGCGAAGCCGTCGGTGCCGGGCTCGAAGCCGAAAGCGTAGCACTGGTTCTGATCCAGCGCGTGGCGCTCTTGCGGGGTGACGCAGGCCGCCAGCCCCAGGGCACAGGCCGCCGCGAGCCCGAGCTTCGCGATTGCGGGCAGCCCGGAGCGGTCGTCACGCATCGCGGTCGTGCGGGAAGAACAATTCTGGCTCGCGCCGATAAACTGAACGCCGAATTTACCGTAAAACCAGTTGTTCATGATCCTCAGGACCTCGATTTCTATCGGCAGGACCATCCGTGAGCCGATGGAAGGAGGTCTATACGAGGCCGTTCGAATTGTTCGTGTCTCAGAACACGCGGGCCGGCGGCTCGATCGCTGCCCGCAATGCCCGTTATCCCGCCCGACGCGCGATTCCGCACGCGGGGAAGGACTTTCGTCACGCTTGATGGGTCGGATGGTGCGGGCCCGCGACCAAGGCCGGCGGCGCGCGCGGCGCGTGGGCCGGACCGGCGCGGCCCGGGACGGTCTCGGTCGCCGGCAGGCGGGACCCGGCGCGGGGAGCGCCGTCGTCGGGCTCGGCCGCGCGGAGTGTCGGAAGGAACGCTCACCGGACGGAGAGTTGCGCGTCCGGCGCGGTGGGGCGGCTCGCCCACAGGGCGGGCGCGCCGGGTCGATCCGGCGCGCCCGCGGCGATCAGACGAAGTGCTGGCCGCCGTTGATGGTCAGCGTCGAGCCGTTCACGAAGCCGGCCTCGTCGCTGGCGAGATACTCGACCGCGTGGGCGATCTCGTCGGCCTCGCCGAGGCGGCCGGTCGGGATCGTGGAGATGATCTTGTTGCGGATGTCCTCCGCCACCGCCATCACCATCTCGGTGGCGATGTAGCCCGGCGCCACCACGTTGACCGTGATGCCCTTCGAGGCGCTCTCCTGCGCGAGCGCCTTGGCGAAGCCGATCACGCCGGCCTTGGCGGCCGAGTAGTTGGTCTGCCCGGCCTGGCCCTTCTGGCCGTTGATCGACGAGATGATGATGATGCGGCCGAAGTTGCGGCTGCGCATGCCCTCGATCAGCGGACGGGTGCAGGTGAACATCGAGTCGAGGTTGGTCTTGATGACCGCCTGCCACTTCTCGAACGTCATCTTGTGGAAGGCGCCGTCCCGGGTGATGCCGGCGTTGTTCACCAGGATGTCCACCGGGCCGAGCTCGGCCTCGATCGCCTTGATGCCGGCCTCGCAGCTCGCGAGATCGCCCACGTCGAACTTGAAGACGGGGATGCCGGTCTCGGCCTTGAAGGCGTTGGCCGCCTCGTCGTTGCCGGCGTAGTTGGCGGCGACCTTGTAGCCCTTGTCCTTGAGCCGCTTCGAGATCGCCGCGCCGATGCCGCGGGTGCCGCCCGTCACGAGGGCGACGCGTCCTTGAGCCATTGTTTCCTCCTGTTCGCATCACTTGATGCCGCGTGCGGATGGCGTCCGCACGCGATTTTTTCTGATTTCGGCCTTAAGTCTATGTTGTGGGCCGATACTGTCGTGACAGACCGATCAGGTCCGCTCGACGCACATCGCCACGCCCATGCCGCCGCCGATGCAGAGCGTGGCGAGGCCCTTCTTGGCGTCGCGGCGCTTCATCTCGTGGAGCAGGGTGACGAGGACGCGGGCGCCCGAGGCACCGATCGGGTGGCCGATGGCGATGGCGCCGCCGTTGACGTTCACCTTCGCGTCGTCCCAGCCCATGTCCTTGTTCACGGCCAGCGCCTGGGCCGCGAAGGCCTCGTTCGCCTCGATCAGGTCGAGGTCGGACGGCTTCCAGCCGGCCTTCTCCAGGGCCTTGCGCGAGGCCGGGATCGGGCCGGTGCCCATCACCTTCGGGTCGACGCCCGCGGTCGCCCAGGACTTGATCCGGGCGAGCGGGGTCAGGCCGCGGCGCTCGGCCTCCGAGGCCGACATCAGCACCAGGGCGGCGGCGCCGTCGTTGAGGCCGGAGGCGTTGGCGGCCGTGACGGTGCCGTCCTTGGTGAAGGCCGGCTTCAGCTTGCCCATCGCCTCCAGGGTGGCGCCGTCGCGGATGTACTCGTCGGTGTCGACGATCGTGTCGCCCTTCTTCCCCGGCACCGTGACGGGGACGATCTCGTCCTTGAACCGGCCCTCCTTGCGGGCGGCCTCGGCCTTGTTCTGCGAGCGGGTCGCGAACTGGTCCTGCTGCTCGCGGGTGAGCTGGAAGGCCTGGGCGACGTTCTCGGCGGTCTGGCCCATGTGGTAGCCGTTGAAGGCGTCCCAGAGCCCGTCCTTGATCATCGTGTCGACGAGCTTCACGTCGCCCATCTTCTGGCCGCCGCGCAGGTACTGCGCGTGGGGCGACAGCGACATCGATTCCTGGCCGCCGGCCACGATGACCTTGGCGTCGCCGTTGGCGATCTGCTGCATGCCGATCGCGACCGTGCGCAGGCCCGAGCCGCAGACCTGGTTGAGGCCCCAGGCGGTGGCCTTCTCGGGGATGCCGGCCTTGATGGCCGCCTGCCGGGCGGGGTTCTGGCCGGCGCCCGCGGTGAGGACCTGGCCGAAGATCACCTCGTCCACCTCGTCGGGCGAGACCTTGGCGCGCTCCAGGGCGGCCTTGATCGCCGTCGCGCCGAGCTCGTGGGCCGGCACCGCCCCGAAGGCGCCGCCGAACGAGCCGACCGGCGTGCGCGCCGCCCCGACGATGACGATCTCTTCGCTGCCTGCCATGTGAACGTTCTCCTCTCGCGAGCCGGCGCGCCTTCCACGTCCCGGGGCGCGCTCTGTGCCGGCCCTGGGATGAAGGGCCTGAGGTGGGCGAAGTCAAGGTTGTGGATCAACGCGCCAAACGCGCCGATGACGCGACCGCGAGACTGAAATGGCGCGACCGCCCCGACCGCTCTGCATTATTCTGCGTTGAACAGCTGCAGTTTGCTGTTTTCTGCGCCCGGGGAAGGCTTTAAGGATCGTGTTGCGGGCGCGAAGACAGCCCCCGTCAGACAGCACCGCGCGTCTGCAACGCCCCCCGGTCCCGAGTCCAGAAAGGCCGTTCCCGATGGCGGATACCGTCAAGGCCACCCAGACCGTCATCAAGAAGTACGCCAACCGGCGCCTCTATCACACCGGCACCTCGACGTACGTGACGCTGGAGGACCTCGCCACGATGGTGCAGAACGGCGAGGATTTCGTCGTCTACGACGCGCGCACGGGCGACGACATCACGCGCTCGGTCCTGACGCAGATCATCTTCGAGCAGGAGAACAAGGCCGGCGCCGAGAACCTGCTCCCGGTGGCGTTCCTGCGCCAGCTGATCCGCTTCTACGGCGACAGCATGCGCACGATGGTGCCGAGCTTCCTCGAATTCTCGATGGCGAACTTCGCCAAGGACCAGGACGGCCTGCGCGAGAAATTCGCCCAGAGCTTCGGCCCGGCGGCGTTCCAGAACGCCATCGAGCAGCAGGTGCGCACCAACATGAACTTCTTCGGCGATGCCATGAAGATGTTCACGGGCTTCGCCCCGCCCGCGCCGGGAGCCCAGCCGACGGCGCCGGCCGCGACTCAGCCCGCGACCTACGGGGGCGGCGAGCTGGACGATCTCAAGCGCCAGATGCTGGAGATGCAGCAGCGCCTGGAGGCGCTCGCGAAAAAGTAATTCGGCCGGACCGACCGGACGAAGGGTTGACGATCGGTAAACGTCGGCCCCACCTTTGCGACACGGGCACGGAAACGTGCGGAGAATGTGCGCATGGTGCGTATCGGAACAGTCAGCCGTCTCGGCCCGACACAGGTCCGCTCCACCCGGCGCGCGCCGGTCCCGGACGCGGAAACCTCCCCCGAGACGGCGCGGACGGAGGTCCAGGCGCTCGCCCTGATCGACGGGGGCCGGCCCGACGAGCCGCCCGCCCCCCGGACAGCGGAACGCGCGGCCGCGGGGAGACCCCGCGCCGGCTTCATCGCGCAGTTGCTGACGGCGGGCGATCCGACGCTGCTGCCGTCGCGCCTGGAACGGACCCGGATGGCCGCCGCGCGCTACGCGGAGGCCGCGCGGCGCCTCGCCTGAGGCGCCGCCCTCGCGAGGCTCAGGCCTCGGCCGACTTCACCTTCAGGACCTGACGGCCGCGGTACATGCCGGTCTTCAGGTCGATGTGGTGCGGACGGCGCAGCTCGCCGGAATCCTTGTCCTCGACGTAGGTCGGCGCCTTGAGGGCGTCGGCCGAGCGGCGCATGCCGCGGCGGGAGGGGGAGGTCTTTCGCTTCGGAACGGCCATGGCTGGATCCTTCGTGACGCCGCGGACAAAGCGGCGCGCGGGCGGCTCCTCGATCGAGGATCGCCACGCACACCGCGGGATACGGATGAGGCCGGGCTTATAGCTCCGGCGCCGGCCCGTGACTAGGGGTGCCGGACCACAACCGTTAAGGGCGGGTTCAAGCGGAGCGGCGCAGATCTGGCCGGACGGCACCGCGGTGCGGGCCGCGCCTCTCGGGAGAACGCCATGGCTTCCTCCACCAAAACCCTCGCCCTCCTCGCCCTCCTGTCGAGCCTCGTCGCGGCCCCAGCCCTGGCGCAGGCGCCGCAGGCGCCGACGACCGCGGCACCGACGGCCCCCGCGAAGCCCGCGGCCCCGAGCGCGCCCGTCGCCGGATCGCCGAACGCCGCCAAGGGGGCGCTGATCGATCTCAACAGCGCCAGCACCGAGGAGCTCGACGCGCTGCCCGGCATCGGCGCGGCGCGCGCGGCCGCGATCATCAAGGGACGGCCGTATCGCGGGAAGGACGATCTCGTCTCCAAGAAGATCATCCCGCAGAACGTCTACGACGGCATCAAGGACAAGGTCATCGCCAAGCAGAAGTAGCCGCTACTCGGCGATCGCCCCCTGAGGCATGGAGAAGCCGGGGGGCGTCTTCGGGGCCGCCGCCGCCTTCGGTGCCGCCTGGCGGGGCGCCTTCTTGCGGGCCTCGGCCTTCGGCACCTTCGGCGCCTTGACGGCGGGCGCCGCCTCGCAGGCGCGGAAGGTCAGCTGCGCCAAGGGCGTCCCCTCCTCGCTGACGATCGCGATCGGATCGGGGAAGGTCGGCAGCGTCGGCTCCCAGTGGATCGAACCGCCCAGCATCGCCTCGATGCCCGACGCGGCGCCGCCGCGCCGCAGCGTCGTGAAATCGGGGCCGTAGGCCGTGGCGACCTTTCCGGCGATCACCACCTGGAGAACCTCGTTCACCTCGGGCGTGAGCGGCCTGAGCGGGTTCGTCGTGCGGACCTGCCCGGCCCGCGTGATCACCATCTTGAACCCCTTGGCGCTCTCGAAGCGGGCCGCCTGCGTCCCGCAGGGCTGCTCGAGGGTCGGGCCGGCGGCGGGCGTAGGGCTCGCCGCCTGAGGGGCGGCTTGACCTGGCGGCGCCGTCGCGGCGGGCGCGGCCGGCGCAGGCGCGGCCGGTGCGGGCGCGACTTGCGCGGGCGCAGCCTGGGGAGGCGCGGCCGGTGCCGGAACGGCCGCCGCCGACTTGCCGGCGGGCGCGGCCGTCGCCTGCATCGTCGACAGGCAGAGAGGACCGGCGAGCAGCAGCCCGGCCACCCCGCGCGCGCATCGCTTCATCGCCCGGCTCCCGGCGGATCTCCGCGGAGCGCCGCGTCGCGCTGCGTCCGGTCGAGGGCGCGGATCGGCTCCAGTTCGATCGCGTCCAGATCGAGCACGCGCGGGTCGAGCACCTGGGCGCTGCGGTCGATCGGGCTCTTGCGCGGTCCGACCGAGCCGATGACGAGGTCCTCGTCCTCGATGTCGAGTTCGGAACCCATGCGCAGGGGCTCGCGCCGGCCGCGCGCCGCCATCGCGGCCACGGCGACGATGGCGACAGCGATGACCAGAATAGCCAGGATGATGAACAGGCGCTCCATCAGGAGGTCAGCTCTAGCCTGCGGTTCAGGCCGCCGCCACCCCATCCCATCGTCGATATCGCCCCGCCGCGTCGCGGTTGTGTGTCCCCTCACGTCCAACGTCACGTCCCACGTCACGTCCTCGGTCAGTAGCCGGTCAGTCCCGGGTCACGTGCGGAACGCTCCTTGCGTGGGCCGGCGGACCGGGTAGATGCGGGCAGACCGGAGCCGGGACCGACCGATGCAGCACGAGCCGAGCCGCGAGCCCGAGGAACTGGAGGCGCACCTCCTCGGACTGATCGAGGCCGCCCGGGATCAGGCCCGGGAGGACCCGTTCCGCAACCCCGTCCTGGCGGTGACCCTGGCGATCACCCGGCGCTTCGACCGGAACGAGATCTCGACGGGCGACCTCGACGGCCTGTTCGTGCGCCTGCGTGCCGCAGCGCTGGCGGCGCGGGCGGAACGGCTGCGGGCCTATGTCGGGCTCGATGCCGGGCCGGAGGATCCGCAGGCGGCGATCCCCGCGCGGCTCGTGGCGGCGGCACCCGACCGGCCGGACGGCGTCGAGGCCTTCGCGGCCCTGATCCACCGCACCGCCTTCGCGGTGGTGTTCACGGCCCACCCCACCTTCGGCATGCCGCGGGCCGTCGCGGGCCTCCTCGCCGAGGCCGCGAGCCTGCCCGACACCAAGGACCGCGCCGGGCTGGTCGCGCGCGCGGCGGCCCTGTCGACCCGACCGGACGCGCCGATCACCCTGGATGTCGAGTTCGAGCAGGCCTGCGCGGCGGCCAATAACGGCCGTCTCGCCCTCGACGCCTTCAACGGCGCCCTTCTCGACGCCGCCCGCGCCCGCTGGCCCGACCGCTGGACCGAACTGACGCCCCGCCCCTTCGCCATCGCCAGCTGGGTCGGCTGCGACACCGACGGGCGGACCGATATCGGCTGGTGGGACACCCTGCGCTACCGGCTGATCTCGAAGCGCATGCAGTTCGACCGGGTAATGCGCGACCTGCCCGAGATCCCGGCCTGCCGGGAGGTCCGGGCGCTCGCCGAGAACGCCCTGGCGGCGGTGAACCGCCAGCTCACGGTGGCGCCGCGCCTCGGCGACCAGCCGTCCCTCGAGGCGGTGCACCGCTTCGCCCTGGCGCTCATCATCGAGCGGGAGCGCGCCCAGACCGATGCCGGCGCCCTCGTCGCCGCACTAACCAAGGCCCTGGAGGCCGCCGACGACGCGGCCGACCAGCGCCGGATCGCCGTCCTGCGCGCGGGCGTCGCGACGCACGGCCTGTCGAACGCCCTGCCGCATTTCCGGCTGAACGCCAGCCAGATCCACAACGCGGTGCGGCGGGTGATCGACCTGGAGGGCGAGCCCACCGACGCGGCCCGGCGCCGCTCGCACCTCGCGACGATCCACACGCTGCTGAACGATGTCCGCCCGGTGGCGGTCGATTTCGGGGCGCTCGCGGCCGAGCGGGCCTCGGCCGCGCGGCTGATGATGACGATCGCCCAGATCCTCAAGCACGTGGACGGCACCCATCCGGTGCGCTTCCTCATCGCCGAGACCGAGACCGGCTACACCCTGCTCGCCGCCCTCTGGCTCGCGCGCCACTACGGCATCGCCGACAAGCTCGAGATCACGCCGCTGTTCGAGACGGCGAGCGCGCTGGAGCAGGGCATCCGGGTGCTCGACGACGCCCTGCGCAACCCGCACTGGCGGCAGTACCTGAAGCGCATCGGCCGGCTCACCGTGCAGTTCGGCTACTCCGATTCGGGCCGCTACGTCGGCCAGCTCGCGGCGACCTTCTGGATCGAGCGGCTGCGGCTGCGCATCACCGAGATGCTGGTCCAGAACGGCCTGTCCGACGTCGAGCTCGCGATCTTCGACACGCACGGCGAATCGATCGGGCGCGGCGCGCATCCGACCTCCCTGCGCGACCGCCTCGCCTACCTCGCCCCGGAGGATGCCCGGGACCGGGCCCGCAAGGCCGGCATCCGCGTCCGGCTCGAATCGAGCTTCCAGGGCACCGACGGCTACCTGCTGTACGGCACCGAGGCGCTGGCGCGCGCCAGCGTCGCCCGCATCGCCGAGCACGTCTACGCGCTCGACGTGACGGAGGAGGACTCGTTCTCGGACTACGCCCTGAACGACCGACCGAGGACCTCCGACGGCAAGGTCGACCCGATCTACGCCGAGCCGGATTTCGCCCTCGAATTCTTCACCGCAGCCCGCCAGGACATGGAGTCGCTGGTCGACGACCCGGGCTACGCGGCGCTCCTCGGCACCTTCGGCCCGAGTCTGATCGACCGGACCGGGTCGCGCCCGGTGGCGCGCCAGACCGACAACGGCGGCCCGGCGCGGATCACCCATCCGCGCCAGATGCGGGCGATCCCCAACAACGCGATCCTGCACCAGCTCGGCTTCCTGGCGAACTCCCTCCACGGGATCGGCCGGGCGGCCCAGCGCGGCCCCGACCTGTTCCGCGACATGCGGCGCGATTCGGTACGCTTCTCCCGGGCCTTCCGGCTGGTCCAGCACGCCGCCTCAGTCGGCGACCTCGACGTGCTGCGGGCCTACATCGACACCCTGGACCCGGCCGTGTGGCTGGAGCGGGCGCGGCGCACCCAGAAGGATTTCCGCCGGGACGAGCTGGTGGTGATCTCCGGGGCGCTGGAGCGCCTCGACCTCGCCCCAGCGCTGCGGAACCTGTTCGGACGCCTGACCCGGGACTGGCTCGCCCTGAGCGCTGCCGCCCCGGACCTGCCCGCCATGTCGGCCCGGCTGACGCTGCTCCACGCCCTGCGCCTCGCCCTGATCCACCGGATCTGGTTCCTGGCGGTGCACATCCCGGGCTTCCGGCCGCAGGCGGGCATCTCCCGCGAGCAGCTGCTGGAGCGCTTCCTGCGGCTGGACATCGACGGCTGCCTGAAGCTCCTCGACGCGATCTTCCCGGTCACGCCGGACCCGACGCTGGGCCTGAACTTCGGCGAGCCGGCCGGCCCGCGCGACGTCGGCACCTACGAGGCGGAGCACGCCAACCTGTTCCAGCCGATCCGCCGGATGTTCGATCAGGTGCGGGAGATCTCGGGGATGATCCAGCACGAGGTCGGGGCGTTCGGGTAGGCGCGGTCCTCAGGCCGCCTCCACCCGCAGGACCGTGCCGCCGATCCCGGTGACGCGCACCCGGCGACCGGCGGGCAGGTCGGGCCCCTCGACCCGCCACAGCGTGTCGTCGAAGCGGATCCGGCCCGCGCCCCGCACGATCGGCTCGTCGAGCACGCCCTCGCGCCCGATCAGGCCGCGGTCGGCGCGGTTCAGGTCCGGCCCGGCCCGCCTGCCGCGGTGCTGGAGGCGGGCCGCGAGCGCCACCAGGGCGACGGCGAGACCGGCGAACAGCAGGGTCTGGCCCTGCCAGGGCATGGGCAGCGCCGCGGCCGCGAGGCCGGTCGCGACGGCGGCGAGGCCGAGCCAGATCAGGAACACGCCGGGCAGCAGGATCTCGGCACCGGCGAGCACGAGGCCGGCGATGACCCAGCTCCAGGCCGCCCCGAGGGCCCCGAGGGTTCCGGCGAGGGAATCGAGCGTCACCGGCGTCAGGCCCGCGGCGCCGCGACGTTCGGCGGGGTCCCGGTGCGCCGGGGCGCGGCGGCGCCGTCGCCGAAGACCGTGCGGGTGAGCTCGCCGATGCCGCCGAGCGTGCCGGCGAGGGCCGCCGCCTCGATCGGCACCACCACGACCCGCTGGTTCGGCGCGGTGGCGATCGCCCGCACCGCGTCGACGTACTTCTCGGCCACGAGGAAGTTCGCCGCCGCGATGTCGCCCTCGGCGATCGCCCGGCTGACCATCCCGGTCGCCGCCGCCTCGGCCTCGGCCGAGCGCTCCCGCGCCTCCGCGTCGCGGAACGCGGCCTCGCGCCGGCCCTCCGCCTCCAGGATCGCCGATTGCTTGCGCCCCTCGGCCCGCAGGATCTCGGCGGCGCGCTGCCCCTCCGCCTCCAGGATCGAGGCGCGCTTCTCGCGCTCGGCCTTCATCTGCCGGGCCATCGCCCCGGCGAGGTCGGCCGGGAGCACGATGTCCTTGATCTCGATCCGGTTGATCTTGACGCCCCAGGGCGAGGCCGCCGCGTCCATCACCCGGAGCAGGCGCTCGTTGATCTCGTCGCGGTGGGCGAGGAGCTGGTCGAGATCCATCGAGCCGACCACGGTGCGGATGTTGGTCATGGTCAGGGTCGTGGCCGCGAGGTCGAGGCTCGAGACCTCGTAGGAGGCGCGCGCCGCGTCGAGCACTTGGTAGAACACCACCGCGTCGATGGTGACGCCGGCATTGTCGCGGGTGAAGGCCTGCTGGCTCGGCACGTCGATGACCTGCTCCATCACGTTGACCTTGCGGCCGATCCGCTCGACGAAGGGCGTGATCAGGCCGAGGCCGGCGTCGAGGCTGCGGGCGTAGCGGCCGAAGCGCTCCACCGTGTAGACGTGGCCCTGGGGCACGATCTTCACGCCCGCGGCCAGGGTGATGATCGCCAGCACCGCCAAGCCCACGGCGAACACGCTCAGCCCCAACGGAAGCCCCATCGACACCCCTCCCCTGACGGCGCCACGGCCGGCGCGGCCGCGCAGCCTAACAGGCCGATCGGGGCTCCGCGACCGCGTGTCCGCGGGGCAGCCCGGAGGCGTGCCGCGCCGCGGCGTGAACGGTCACCCGCGGATGTCGATCATCAATGGTTCAGGCCGCCGCGCTTAGGAAGCCGGCAAGCGTCGCGTTCGTCGTCGCTCGGACCCCGTCAACGCAACGCTTGTTGAAGAAATATTCGGCATGATCCCCGCCACCCTCGCTGCGGAAAGAAGTCCTTTCGCGCCGCTGCGGGCGGCAGAAATCCCCACCCAACCGGACTCGGTGCGCGCGTGAAGATCGCTGTCCTCGCACATCTGAAATACCCGATCGGCCAGCCCTACGCCGGCGGCCTGGAGATGCACACGCATCTCCTGACCGTCGCGCTGAAGCGGCACGGGCACGACGTCACGCTGTTCGCGAGCCGCGGGTCCGACCCGGCGCTCGACCCGGTCATGCTCTGCGATCCGACCGGGGACGCGCTCCTCGACCCGGAGCGGGAGGAGGCGATCGACCGGGAGGAGGAGGATGCCTACCGGCGCATGATGGAGATGGTCGCGGCCGGAGGCTTCGATCTCGTCCACAACAACGCGCTGCACGCCCTGCCGCTGCGCGAGAGCGCCCGGCTCGGCCTGCCCTGGGTCACCGTGCTGCACACGCCGCCCTTCGACTCCCTGGTCGGCGGCGTCGTCCAGGCCGACCCCGACATGGCCTTCCTGGCGGTGTCCCCGTCGCTGGCGCAGGAATGGGCGCATCTCGTGCCGGGCGCCCAGGTGGTCGACAACGGCGTGGACCTCTCGACCTTCGCGTTCTCACACGCTGCCGACGATACGCCCTTCGCCTTCTGGTCGGGCCGGATCGTGCCCGAGAAGGGTCTGCACCTCGCGATCGACGCGGCGCGCGCCGCCGGGCTGCCGCTGACCTTCGCGGGTCCCAAGCTCAATCCCGGCTACTGGGCCGCCGAGATCGCCCCGCGTCTCGGGCCGGACCTGACGCATCTCGGCCATCTCTCCCACCGGGACCTCGCCCATCATCTCGGCCGGGCCCGCGTGGCGATCGTCTCGCCGCGCTGGGAGGAGCCCTTCGGCCTCGTCGTGGCGGAGGCCCTCGCCTGCGGCACGCCGGTCGCCGCCTTCCGGCGCGGCGCCATGCCCGACATCCTGGACGCGTCCTGCGGCCGCCTTGCCCGCCCGGACGATCCGCAGGATCTCTCGGTGGCGATCCGGGAGGCCGCCGGCCTGTCGCGCCGGGCCTGCCGCGACCGCGCCGAGGCGCTCTACGACGCCGCCGCCATGACCGGGCGCTATCTGGAGGCCTACGACGCCGTGATCGCGCGCTGCGCCGAGCGGGCACGGCCGGCCCTGCGCGTCGCCGGAGGACGCGGCTGAACGGCGCGGATCCGCGCGCCGCAATCCGCACCCGAGCCCGGAGCCCGGCGGCATGACGGGCCGCCCCTGACCTCCGCGGCGCACGAGGGTGCCACGGGAGACCTGCCATGACCACCGACGCCGACCATCCGGCCCCGCCCCCCTGCGTCGTCTGCATCCCCGCCCGGAACGAGGCCGAGCGCCTGCCGCGCCTGCTCGCCTCCCTGGCCGCGCAGAACGGCGTCTCGGCGCGGGCGCCCCTGCGCGTCGTGGTGCTGGCCAACAACTGCACGGACGGGACCGTCCAGGCGGTGCGGGACGTCGAGGCCTCGGGCATCCTCGCGACCCTGAGCCTCCGGCTGATCGCGGTCGAGCTCGGCGGCGCGGACGCCCATGTCGGCACGGCGCGGCGCATGGCGCTCGATGCCGGTGCCGAGTGGCTGGAGGCGGACGGGGAGCCGGACGGCATCCTCCTGACCACCGACGCGGATGCCCGCCTGCCGGCCGAGTGGGTCGCGGCCAACCTCCGCGCGCTGGAGGCCGCCGACATCGTCGGTGGCCGGCTGGTGATCGACGACGACGGCACGCCGGACCCCGCCCTGACGGACCTGCACGCGCGCATCGAGCGCTACTGGTCCGGCGTCCGGCGCCTGGAGGATCTGCTCGACCCGCCGCCCTACGATCCCGCCCCCCGTCACGGCGACCATACCGGCGCGAGCCTCGCCGTTCCCGCGATCTTGTACCGGGCGGTCGGCGGGCTGCCGGCGCTGCCCTGCGGCGAGGACAACGCCCTCGTCGGGCTGCTGCGCGCCAACGGCGCGCGCCTGCGCCACTGCCCGGACGTGCAGGTGCTGGTCTCGTCGCGCCACCAGGGGCGGGTCTCGGGCGGCATGGCCACCGAGATGCTGCGCCGGACCCGCGTCCTCGACGGGGAGGCCTACCTGCTGCCGGAGGCCGCGCACTGGCAGGCGCTGATCCTGCGCCGCGCGGCCCTGCGCCGGGCCTTCCACCTCGACCCGCAGGGCCGCGCCGCGGCCTGCGCGCGGCTCGGTCTCGACGCCGACGACCTCGCCGCCGTCGGGGCCTGCCCGAACGACATCGCCTTCGTGGAGCGGGCCGACCGGATCCTCGAGTCGCGCAGCCCGCCGGCGCGGGACTGCGCCCTCGACCAGGCGGTCGCCGATCTCGACGCCCTCGCGTCGTCCCTGAGGGACGCCGCGTGACCCGGGGCATCGGCTGGTACGTCCATCACCAGGGCGCCGGCCATCTCCAGCGGGCCCGGGCCGTCGCCGGTGCTCTGGACCGGCCCTGCACGATCCTCGGGACGCTGGCCGGGTTCGACACCGCCGGCCTCGACACCGTCGACCTGCCCGACGACCGCCCCCTCGGCGACCCGGCCTTCGACGGCCGGGACGGCGCGACCGAGCGGCCCGAGGCGCTGCACTACGCGCCGCTCAACCATCCGGGGGTCCGCGCGCGGATGGCGCGCATCGCCGCCTGGGCGGAGCGGGCCGAGCCGGCCCTCCTGGTCGTCGATGTCTCGGTGGAGGTGGCGCTCCTGGCGCGCCTCCTGTCGGTGCCGACCCTGGTGGTGAGACTCGCCGGGACGCGGACCGACCGGCCGCATCTGGAGGCCTTCCGCGGCGCGACGCGGCTGCTGGCCCCCTTCCCCGAGGCGCTCGACGGCGCGGGCGTGCCGGACTGGGTCCGGGCCAAGACGCTGTACACGGGCTTCCTGGGCGCGCCGGCGCAGGCCCCGATCGAGGCGGGACGCGAGATCGTGGTCGTGTTCGGCCGCGGCGGCGCGGGGGGCGACCTCGCGGATCTCGCCGCGGCCGCGCGGGCGGTGCCGGACCGGCCGTGGCACGTGTTGGGGCCGGTCTCAGGCTCGGGCGCCGTCCCCGGCAATCTGCACCTGCACGGCTGGGTCCCGGACGTCGAGGCGCGGGTCGCCCGGGCGGCTTTGCTGGTGGGCGGCGGCGGCGACGGCGTGGTCGCCCTCGCGGCCGCGCAGCGGAAGCGCTTCGTCTGCCTCCCGGAGGAGCGTGCCTACGGGGAGCAGACCGAGAAGGCCGAGGCTCTGGCCCGGCTCGGGGCCGCGATCGTTCATCCCAGCTGGCCCTCGGCCGCGGCGTGGCCCGGCCTCATCGCGGCGGCCCTCGCCATCGACCCATCGGTGATCGGCGGCCTGCACGACCCGGACGCTGTCCGGACCTGCGCCGCGACGATCCAGACTTTGATCGCGGATCTCTGAACGGCCGGGCCGCGACGGAGCGGGCGGTCGCCGCGCCGGCGCGGGTGCCTCAGTCCGCACTCATGTCCGGACTCAGGATATCAGGTCGAGCTTCGCGGCCTCGATCCCGTCGGCGCGGATCGTGTCCGGCAGGGACGAGAAGTCGCGATAGCCCGCCTCGCGCGCCATGGCGTCGAGGGCCGTCTGCTCGTCGTCGGCCGCCCCCGTCCAGAGCACCGCGCCGCTCTTCGTCTGCCTAATCTGGAAAATGCTCATCGACCCCTCCCCGGTCCCGAGAAGACCATCGGCCTATTAACGTCGCTATTCGTGGCTGGTTGCAGGTTGAGCGCCGTGAACGGCCGCGCTCCGGCCGCCCCGATCACCTGCGGCGCGAGGCCCGGCGACGGCCCCGCCGGATGGCGCTATGCTCGACCTCCGGTGGAGTGGCTCGCCATGAAAACGCCGACCTGCCCAGCGAGGGAGAGGCAATACCAGTCCAGCGCCGATTGCGAGGCCCCCGTCGTGAACTCCGTCCGTTGGCGCGCGCCCCGCCTCAGTCTCCTGTGCGGGCTCGCGATCCTCGCCGGGGCGCCGGCCAGGGCCGTCGAGACCGCCGCCGTTCCCGACGCGGCCGCCATCGCGCCCGCCGTCACCGTGGTCCCGGCCGAGAACCGCGAGATCGTCGAGCGGGCGGTCGTTACCGGCACGCTGGTCCCACGGGACGAGATCCTCGTCTCCCCGGAGGTCGAGGGCCTGCGCATCACCGATCTCCTCGTCGAGGAGGGCGACCGCGTCACCAAGGGACAGGTTCTCGCCAAGCTGTCGCTGGAGATGATCGTCACCCAGGAGGCCTCGAACGCCGCGGCGATCGCCCGGGCCGAGGCGGCCATCGTCCAGGCCCAGAGCCAGATCGTCCAGGCGGAGGCGGCTAACGTCGAAGCCAAGCAGTCGCTGGAGCGGGCCCAGGCGCTCGCCAAGACTGGGAACGCAACCGCGGCCGTGCTGGAACAGCGCGTCTCGGCGGCGCAGGGGGCGGAAGGGCGCCTCGCCGCCGCCAGGGGCGGCCTGCAATCGGCGCAGGCCGACCTCGCCACCGCCCGGGCGGCCGGCGCCGAGATCGCCCTGCGGCGTGCCCGCACCGATATCCGGGCGCCGGAGGCCGGCATCATCAATCGCCGCACCGCCCGGATCGGCGCCACAGCCACCGCGGTGGGCGAGCCGCTGTTCCGGCTGATCGCCCGGGGCGAGATCGAGTTGGAAGGCGAGGTGCCGGAGACGTCGCTGGCGCGCATCCACGTCGGCAACCCAGCGAGCCTCGACCTCGATGATGGCCGCCGCCTCGTCGGCAAGGTGCGCCGGGTCTACCCAGAGGTCGACCGGGCCACGCGGCTCGGCAAGGTGCGCATCCGCCTCGGCGACGATCCGGCCCTGCGCATCGGCGCCTTCGCGCGCGGCAACGTCGAGATCGCGCGCCGCACCGGCGTGGCCGTGCCGGTTTCCAGCCTGCTCTACGCGGCCGACGGCCGCGCCAGCGTGCTCGTGGTGAAGGACGGGCGCGTCGAGGCGCGGTCCGTGACCGCGGGGCTCTCCGCCGACGGCTTCACGGAACTCCGCTCCGGCGTGGCGGCCGGCGAGAGCGTCGTGGCCCGCGCCGGAAGCTTCCTGCGCGACGGCGACCGGGTGCGCCCCGTGCCGGCGCCCACCAGCACGCCGATCGCCGACGCGGCCCCGCGGTAGGACGAGTCGAAGGATCCGGCCATGCGCCTCAACGTCTCCGCCTGGGCGATCCGCAGGCCCCTGCCCTCGGTGGTCCTGTTCCTGGTCCTGATGATCCTCGGGCTCGTGAGCTTCCGCGCGCTGCCGATCACCCGGTTCCCCAACATCGACATCCCGATCGTCTCGGTGACGATCACCCAGTCGGGCGCCGCGCCCGCCGAACTCCAGACCCAGGTCACCAAGTGGGTCGAGGATTCGGTCGCCGGCGTGAAGGGCGTCAAGCACATCCTCTCGACGATCACGGAGGGCACCTCCACCACCACGATCGAGTTCCGCCTGGAGGTGAACCAGGACCGGGCGACCAACGACGTCAAGGACGCGATCGCCAAGATCCGCCAGAACCTGCCGCGGACGATCGACGAGCCGATCGTCTCGCGCGTGGAGATCGCCGGCCTTCCGATCATGGTCTACGGCGCCTCAGCGCCCGCCATGACGCCCGAGGACCTGTCGTGGTTCGTGGACGACGTCGTCGCCCGGGGCTTGCAGAGCGTGAAGGGCGTCGGCGGCGTCGAGCGCCTCGGCGGCGTCGCCCGCGAGATCCGCGTCACCCTGAAGCCCGACCGCCTGCTGGCGCTGGGCATCACCGCCGCGGACGTGAACCGGCAGCTGCGCCTGACCTCGGCCGACATGGCCGGCGGCCGGGCCGAGGTCGGCGGCCAGGAGCAGTCCATCCGGGCGCTCGCCGCCTCGGCGAGCCTCGACACGCTCGCCAAGACCTCCATCGTGGTGCCGGGCAACCGCAAGGTCCGCCTCGACGAGCTCGCGACCCTGTCGGACACCGCCGAGGAACCCCGCACCTTCGCGCGCTTCAACGGCGAGCCGGTGGTCGCCTTCGCGATCTCCCGCGCCAGCGGCGCCAGCGACGCCGACGTGTCGATGGGCGTCGCCAAGAAGATCGCGGCGCTCCACGCGGCCAATCCCAACGTGCGGTTCGACCTGATCGACACCAGCGTCGTCAACACGATCGGCAACTACCACTCGGCCATGATGGGCCTGATCGAGGGGGCCCTCCTCGCCGTCGTGGTGGTCCTGCTGTTCCTGCGCGACTGGCGCGCGACGTTGATCGCCGCGGTGGCGCTGCCCCTCTCGGTGCTGCCAACCTTCTGGGTGATGAGCGCCCTGGGCTTCTCGCTCAACGCCGTCAGCCTGCTGGCGATCACGCTCGTCACCGGCATCCTGGTGGACGACGCGATCGTGGAGATCGAGAACATCGTCCGGCACATGCGGATGGGGAAGTCGCCCTACCGCGCGTCCCTCGAGGCCGCCGACGAGATCGGCCTCGCGGTCATCGCCATCACGGCGACGATCATCGCGATCTTCTCGCCGGTGTCGTTCATGGGCGGCATCGCCGGCCAGTACTTCAAGCAGTTCGGCCTGACCATCGCGGCCGCGGTGTTCATGTCGCTGCTCGTGGCGCGCCTGATCACGCCGCTGCTCGCCGCCTACTTCCTGCGCGACCACGGGCCGGACCACGAGCGGGACGGCGTCGTCATGCGCGGCTACACCCGCCTCGTGGCGTGGTCGGTCCGGCACAAGTTCATCACGCTGGTGCTCGGCCTCGCGTGCTTTGCCGGCTCCATCGCCTCCACGGGCCTGCTGCCCGCGGGCTTCCTGCCGGCCGAGGACCAGGCCCGCACCCTGTTCGTGGTGGAGCTGCCGCCGGGCGCCCGGCTCCAGGACACGGTCCGGGTCACCGACCGCATCGAGGAGAAGATCCGCGCGCTGCCCGAGGTGAAGAGCGTGTTCGTGGACGGCGGCCGCCAGCTGCCGGCCAAGAAGGAGGTGCGCCTCGCGAGCCTCACCATCAACCTCACGCCGAAGAACAGCCGCGACAAGACCCAGAAGCAGATCGACGCCGAGGTCGCGGCGATCCTCCGGGAGGAGCCGGACCTGCGCTTCTGGGCCCTGCGCGAGGGCGGCCAGCGCGACCTCGCGCTGATCATCGCCGGCCCCGACAAGGCCGTGGTGGCCGAGACGGCGGCCAAGCTCCAGCGCGAGGCCCAGCAGGTCCCGCACCTCGTCAACGTCATGTCGACGGCCCCCCTCGACCGGACCGAGGTCCGGATCCGGCCGAAGCCCGCCGTGGCGGCCGATCTCGGCGTCAGCACCGACACCATCGCCGAGACCGTGCGGGTCGGGACGATCGGCGACATCGGCATGAACCTCGCCAAGTTCAACGCCACGGACCGGCAGATCCCGATCCGCGTGCAGCTCCCCGAGAGCGTGCGCGGCCGGCTCTCCGACCTCGAGACCCTGAAGGTGCCGGTGAAGGGCGGGACGGCCGTGCCGCTCGCGACCGTGGCCGACATCAGCCTCGGCCAGGGCCCGACCGGCATCGACCGCTACGACCGCGCCGTGCGCGTCGCGCTCGAGGGCGACATGCAGGGCACCGACGCGCTCGCCGCGCTGATCGGCCAGGTGATGAACCTGCCGACCGCCAAGAACCTGCCGCCCGGCGTCACGATCAGCCAGACCGGCGACGCCGAGGTGATGGGCGAGGTCTTCGAGGGATTCGCGCTGGCCATGGGCGCCGGCCTGATGATGGTCTTCGGCGTGCTGATCCTGCTGTTCGGCAACTTCCTGCAGCCGCTGACCATCCTGTTCTCGCTGCCGCTCTCCATCGGCGGCGCGATCCTGGCGCTCCTGATCTGCCACATGCCGATCTCGATGCCGGTGGTGATCGGTATCCTGATGCTGATGGGCGTCGTGACCAAGAACGCCATCATGCTGGTGGACTTCGCCGTCGAGCAGATCCGCGCCGGCGTCGACCGGAACGTCGCGATCGTCGATGCCGGCCGCAAGCGCGCCCGGCCGATCGTCATGACCACCATCGCCATGGCAGCCGGCATGGTCCCCTCCGCGATGGCCTACGGAATCGGCGGCGAGTTCCGCTCGCCCATGGCGGTGGCGGTGATCGGCGGCCTGATCGTCTCGACGGTGCTGTCGCTCGTCTTCGTGCCGGCAATCTTCGTGCTGATGGACGACCTGTCCCGCCTGCTGACGCGGCTGTTCGGCCGCTTCCTCGGCGAGCGCGACGATCCGGAGGATGCCCCCGTCTTCGATCCGGCCCATCCGGCCAATGACGGGCACCCGCCGCCGCCGCGGATCGCCGCGGAGTAGAGCGGGTCGGCGCGGAGAGCAGGTCGGCGCGGAGAGCGGGTGCCGGATCGGTGTCGCGGATTGCGTCGCGCGCCGCGATGGGCTGTGACTCGGCCCCGCCGAATCAACGGAGACGAGCGAGACGATGTCGGGTGGTCACGGGGCGGTCGAGGGGTCGAACAAGCGCGTGGCGCTGCTGATCTCGGTGCTGGCGCTGTTCCTCGCGTTCAGCGAGACACTGGGCAAGGCGTCCCAGACGGATTCGATCGGCGCCAACGTCGAGGCCGCGAACCAGTGGGCCTATTTCCAGGCCCGCACGATCCGCGCGACGGTGCTCAAGACCGCCGACGAGGCCCTGGCGCTGGTGCCCCCGGGACCGAACCAGGACGCGATCGCCGCCAAGCGCGCCGAGTGGTCGAAGACGCTGGCGCGCTGGGATTCGGAGCCGGCGACCGGCGAGGGCCGCAAGGAGCTGTCCGAGAAGGCCCGCGCCTCGGAGGGCCGGCGCGACCTCGCGCTGCTGCGCTACCACCACTACGAGCTGGCCTCGGCGGCCTTCCAGATCGGGATCGTGCTGGCCTCGGCCGAGGTCATCACCGGGATCAGCCTGCTGGTCTTCGCCGGCGGCTTCCTGGGCCTCGCCGGGGCGGCGCTGCTCGGCTTCGGCTACCTCGCGCCGCACGCCCTGCCGTTCTTCCACTGAGCGGCCCCGGCCGCCGGCAGCGACTTAACGCCACCCCCGATCCCGATCGATCGAGCACAAGCGTCGCCGCACTGGACGCGCGGTCCGGAAGCTGATCGTCTCGGCGCATTCCAGGGGGGAATGATGTCGGAACTTCCAGAAGACCAGGGACGCCTGACGAAGGTCGCCAGCGCGATCTTCCTGCACACCGAGCACGCGATCTACGCGGCGCTCGGCATCCTTCTGGCGCTCACCGCCCTCGTGGCGCTGATCGAGGCCGCCGGCATGACCTGGGAGGCGATGCGGGCGCTCGGCGGCGCTCAGCAGATCCTCGAGGTGATCGACCGGCTGCTGTTCCTGCTCATGCTGATCGAGATCCTGCACACGGTCCGGGTCTCGATGCGGTCGGGGACTCTGACCTGCGAGCCATTCCTGATCGTCGGGCTGATCGCCTCGATCCGGCGGGTTCTGGTGATCACCCTGCAATCGTCGGAGATCATGCACGCCAAGGACTGGTCGCCGGAGAAGCAGGCGCTGTTCCAGGCCTCGATGATCGAGCTCGGCGTGCTGGCGGGTCTGATCCTCACGATGGTGTTCGCGATCTTCCTGCTGCACCGCGCCCGCGACGACGGCAAGCCGGCCGGCGAGGAGAAGCCCGAGCACGTGTCCTGAGATCCGCGCGCCTTCGCGGCGTTCACGAAGGACCTGCACTGATCCGTACGCCTGACGGCGTCCGGATTGCCCTGACCGTCCTTGCGAGCGCAGCGAAGCAATCCAGTTGCGCCACGCCGACCGAGGTAACGCTGCACTGGGTCGCTTCGCTCGCGATGACGGAAGGAAACCGAACCGGAATTGGAAATCAGTTCATCCGCAGGATCGCGGCGTTGAGGAGCGTCGCGAAGGCGACCCAGGCCGCGTAGGGGACGAGGAGCCACGCCGCGAGCCGGTCGAACCGCCAGGTCAGCCGGATCGTCCAGAGCACCATCACCAGCAGCATCGCGACGACGATCAGGCCGGCGCCGATCGCGTGGGCGGTGAAGAAGACCGGCGTCCAGGCGGCGTTGAGCGCGATCTGCACCACGAACGCCGCGAGGGCGAGCCACCAGCCCTGGCGGCTCGGTCCCGTGCGCGGCATGGCGCCGAGCAGGCGCCAGAGCGAGACCGCGATCATCGTGTAGAGGATCGTCCAGGCGACCGGGAACACCCAGTTCGGCGGGTTGAAGGCCGGCTTGTTCAGGCTCGCGTACCAGCCCGGGATCTCCGCCTGGGTCGACACCGAGCCGACGGCGGCCGTGGCCGCGACGGGCAGGATCGCGGCGGCGAGGCGCAGCCAGCGCGGCAGGGGCGATCCCTCGGGGACCTGTGTGGCGGCGGTCATGATCGTCTGTCTCCACGGGGCGCGGCATGTGGCCCGGCATGTGGCGCGGCTTGCCGGCACCCGCGCGCCGTGGCACGCGCCCGTCTCCATCCGCCGAGAATCGCCAGATGTCACAGCCTTACGCGCCGCAGGGTCCGTCGGATACCCGGAGCGACGCCGAGCCGGAATACACGCGCCGGAGCCTCGCCGCCCAGGCCATGGGGCGGATCGAGCCGGAGACGCGGGCGGTGGTGATGCCGCTCCACGTCGCCACCACCTTCATCCGCGATCCCGACAACGGCTACAGCTCCGGCTACAGCTACGCGCGGCCCGACAACGCCACGGTGCGCGAGGCGGAGTCGGTCCTGGCGATGCTGGAGGGCGCCGCCGCCGGCGCGCTGCTGTTCGGCTCGGGGATGGCGGCGGCGACCGCGGTGTTCGGCGCGCTGGAGCCCGGCGACCACGTGGTCGCCGGCACGGTCATGTACTGGGCTCTGAAGCGCTGGCTGCGCGAGGAGGCGCCCCGGCGCGGCCTCACACTGAGTTTCGTGGACACGGACGACGCGGACGCCCTGCGCGCCGCGATCGAGCCCGGCCGGACCAAGCTCGTCTGGATCGAGACCCCCGGCAATCCGCTCTGGACCGTCACCGACATCGCCGCGGCGGCCGAGATCGCCCACGCGGCGGGGGCGCGGCTCGCCGTCGATTCGACGGCCGCCTCACCGGTGCACACGCGCCCTCTGCAACTCGGCGCCGACATCGTGATGCACTCGGCCACCAAGATCCTGAACGGTCATTCCGACGTGGTTGCGGGCGTGCTGGCGGGGGCGCGGGCCGACGCGTTCTGGGAGCGGATCCGGGGGATCCGCGCCGGCAGCGGCGGGATCCTCGGGCCGTTCGAGGCCTACCTGCTGATGCGCTCGCTCCGGACCCTGCACCTGCGGGCGGCCGCGCAGGCGGCGGGCGCCCTGCGCCTCGCCGGGCGCCTGAGCGGGCACCCGCACGTGACCCGCGTCCTCTACCCGGGCCTTCCGGACGATCCCGGCCACGCGGTCGCCTGCCGGCAGATGCGGGACGGGTTCGGCTTCATGCTGTCGATCCGGGTCGCCGGCGGCGAGGCCGGCGCCATCGCCACGGCGGCGCGGGTGCGGCTCTGGAAGCGGGCGACCTCGCTCGGCGGCGTCGAGAGCCTCATCGAGCACCGCGCCTCGGTGGAAGGCCCGGGCAGCCCCTGCCCGCCGGACCTGCTGCGCCTGTCCACCGGCATCGAGGACACGGACGACCTGTACGGCGATCTCGACCAGGCCCTGCGCGGCGCCCACGCGGGCTGATCGTCGCGGGCGCTTGGTGCCGAACCGGCTTTTGGCGCGTTGTGCCGGCAGTTCCGGCGGCGCGAACCGCCACAGATCGCGAGTCTGACGACATGACGACCCGTTCCCGCACGTTGGTCCCCGGCACCTTCGCGCTGCTCATGCTGGCGCTCGCGCCGGCCTCCGCCCGGGCCGACGCGGTGCCCGATCTCGACGTCGAGCGGACCTGCCGGTCGGCTCAGGTCGCCAACACGAGCATCAGCGACAAGGCGAATTACGACGGCTGCATCCGCTCCGAGCGCGATGCCAAGAAGGAGGCCGAGCGCCACTGGAGCAGTTACACGCCCGCCGCGAAGAGCCAGTGCCAGAACCAGTTCAAGGCGGGCGGCTTCCCCTCCTACGTCGAGATGGTGACCTGCCTGGAACTGGCGTCCGGCACGGTGCCGACCCAGAGCGCCGAGGGCGGCCGCGCGGTGGGCGGGCCGGGTGCGCCGAAGGACGTCAAGGTGCAGCGGGAGGGCGGCGCCAACCTGACCAAGGAACCGCCCGCGAGCCAGCGCACGGATCCGATCCAGGTGCTGGAGAACAAGTAGGCGGCGCGGGCGCCGTCACGCGCCGCTGTCGGCCGTGGTGACGAAGGGGACGTCGACGGTCTCGCGGCCGGCGCGTTGCCGGGTGTCGGCATGAGGGCCCGCACCGCTGCGGCGACCCGGGCGCGCTCGGCGGCACGGTGATTCTCCCCCCTCTCGTCCGGCATGCCAGCACGGCTTCCGACGGGGCGCGACGCGGCGCGCGGGCGTGCTATGGGCCGAGTCCTCCCCCCGCGCATCAGCCCCCGCTCCCGCCGGCCCCGTGAACGCCCTCGCCATCATCGCCCCGATCTTCGGGATCGTCCTGATCGGCTGGGCCGCCGCCCTCGCGGGGCTCCTCTCCGACAAGGTCAGCGACGGGCTGTCGGAATACGTCTTCGCCGTCGCCGTCCCGGCGCTGATCATCGCCACGCTGACCAAGCCCGGGATGAGCGGGACCATCGCGTGGTCCTACTGGGTCGCGTACTTCGGCGGCGCGGCGATCTCGTGGTCCGTCGGCACGCTGATCGCCCGGCGGCGGGCCGGGATCGAGCGCCGGGGTGCGATCCTCCACGGCTTCGCGGCGAGCCAGTCGAACACGGTGTTCGTGGGCGTCCCGATGATCCTCCAGGCCTACGGCGAGGAGGGCGCCTTCCCGCTGTTCATGCTGCTGGCCGTCCACCTGCCCCTGATGATGGGCAGCGCCACTTTCCTGATCGAGTCCGATTCCGGCCTGCCGGTCCTGGCGCGGATCCGCGGGCTCGCCCTGGTGCTGCTGCGCAACCCGATCTTCGTGGCGCTGCTGATCGGCATGGCCATGAAGGCCCTCGGCCTCGCGCCGGTCGGCATCGCCCAGTCGCTGATCGACGCCTTCGCCGGCACGGCCTCCACCTGCGCCCTGGTGGCGCTGGGCGCCGGCCTGAAGCGCTACCGGGTGCTGTTCGACCTCAAGGGTGCGCTCGTGATCGCGCTCCTGAAGAACCTCCTGCACCCGCTGGCGGTCTGGCTCCTGGCCTTCCACGTCTTCGCGATGCCGGCCGCCTACGCGGGCGTCGCGACCCTGTTCGCCGCCATGCCGGTGGGGATCAACGCCTACCTGCTGGCGGCGCGCTACCGGACCGAGACCGGCATGGTCGCGGCCTCGGTCCTGGTCTCGACGCTGCTGGCGCCACTCACCACGCTGCTCTGGCTCATGCTCCTCGGCCGGGCGTGACGGCGGCGCCCCGGCGTCACCGCGCGCGTTGGACCGGGCGGCGCACGGGTCTAGGGTAGGGTCAAGCGCGCGGGCCGCGAAGACCCGCGCCACCCTGCAGGCGAGGAATCTCGATGAACGCTCCGATGCGCCCTCCGGGCAGCGCCTCCCCGTCGGCCCCGGCCTCGGCCCGCTTCGTCTGGGACGACCCCTTCCTGCTGGAGGATCAGCTCACCGAGGACGAGCGGGCGATCCGCGACGTCGCTCAGAGCTTCGCGCAGGAGCAGCTGCTGCCCGGGATCGTAGAGGCTTACGCCACCGAGAAGACCGATCCCGGCCTGTTCCGCAAGATGGGCGAGCTCGGCCTGCTCGGCGTGACGCTCCCGGAGGAGTACGGCTGCGCGGGCGCCTCCTACGTGGCCTACGGGCTCGTGGCGCGGGCGGTCGAGGCGGTGGATTCCGGCTACCGCTCGATGATGAGCGTCCAATCCTCCCTCGTGATGTACCCGATCCACGCCTATGGCTCGGAGGAGCAGCGCGAGAAGTTTCTGCCGAAGCTCGCCTCGGGCGAGTGGATCGGCTGCTTCGGCCTCACCGAGCCGGATGCCGGCTCGGACCCGGCCGGCATGAAGACCAAGGCCGAGAAGATCGACGGCGGCTACCGGATCTCCGGCGCCAAGATGTGGATCTCGAACGCCCCCTTCGCGGACGTGTTCGTGGTCTGGGCGAAGTCCGACGCGCACGAGGGCGCGATCCGCGGCTTCGTCCTCGAGAAGGGCATGAAGGGCCTGTCCGCCCCGACGCTGAAGGGCAAGCTGTCCCTGCGCGCCTCCACCACCGGCGAGATCGTCATGGAGGGCGTCGAGGTCGGCGAGGACGCGCTGCTGCCGAACGTCTCCGGGCTGAAGGGGCCGTTCGGCTGCCTCAACCGGGCGCGCTACGGCATCTCGTGGGGCGCGATGGGCGCCGCCGAGGATTGCTGGCACCGTGCCCGCACCTACACGCTGGAGCGCAAGCAGTTCGGCCGGCCCCTGGCGCAGACCCAGCTCGTCCAGAAGAAGCTCGCCGACATGCAGACCGAGATCGCGCTGGGCCTCCAGGCCTCGCTCCGGGTCGGGCGGCTGATGGACGAGGGCAAGATGGCGCCCGAGATGATCTCGCTGGTCAAGCGCAACAATTGCGGCAAGGCGCTGGACATCGCCCGCACCGCCCGGGACATGCACGGCGGCAACGGCATCATGGGCGAGTACCACGTGATGCGCCACGCCCAGAACCTCGAGACGGTGAACACCTACGAGGGCACCCACGACGTTCACGCCCTGATCCTGGGCCGGGCCCAGACGGGGCTGCAGGCGTTCTTCTGAGGCGCGGAGGACGCGCCTCCCACCGGGTCACCTCATCCTCAGGTGCGGCGCAGTCGCCTCGAAGAAGTCCTCCGGAACCGCGGCGATATCGGGAGGCTTCCTTGAGACCTCCGCTGCGCTTCGGCACCTCAGGATGAGGGCGCGGGCGGGGTCACTCCCCGCCCTCGTCCCCGGCGAGCGACCACTCGAGCACCCGGGCGAGGTGGTCGTAGGCGCCATACTTGCTGGCGTATTGCGGGTAGGGCCGCGCCGTGTAGGCCGCCTCGCCGGTCATGAACCGGGCCACCAGCCCCCGGAGCCGCGCGGCGTGCTCGGCCACGATCTGCTCGACCCCGCGCTCCTCGCCCCGGGGCGGCTTCACCGGGATCGGGACGAAGGGCTTCCGGCCGCCCGAGGCGTGGACGTAGAGCAGGTCCGGCGTCGTCGTCACGGCCGGCAGGTCCGCGAAGGCGCCGTGCATCAGCATCGCCGCCTCCAGGGTGAGCTGAGGCGAGAACCCGGAGAAGATCATCTTGCCCGAGGGCGGCGTCCCGGTCTTGTAATCGACGATGCAGGCGGTGCCGTCCGGCCGCAGCTCGATCCGGTCGGCCCGGGCGCGCAGCGTGAAGGTCTCGCGCCCCATCGGGATCGCCCAGCGGCCGGAGACCTCCGGGTAGACCCGGGTCAGGCCGGGCCGGCGCTGGGTCTCCCAGTCCAGATAGGCCGAAGCCATGCGCTCGTAGCGCGGCCACCACTCGGCGTAGAGGTTCGGGTACTCCGCCTCGATGTCGCCGAAGGCGTTCACCGCGAAGTTCAGCAGCCGCTCCGCGAAGTCCGGCGGCAGGTCCTTGGGATGGCGACTGGCGAATTCCGCGAAGACGTCGTGCACCAGGGAGCCGCGGGTGGCGACGCCCGGCGCCGCCGCCAGCGGATCGAGCGGGTCCAGTCCGAGCACGTGGCGGGCGAAGATGCTGTAGGGATCGCGCACCAGCGTCTCGATCTCGGTGACGCTGAGCGAGCGCGGGAACAGCGCCGGGTCCGGCTTCGGCGCGGGGCGCTTCAGCCGCGGCTCCGGCGGCGCCGCGTCGAGCCGCGCGGCGAGGCCCGCGAGCCGGCGCCCCGCGTGCAGGACGGCGTCCCAGCGGGCGTCGCCCGAGAGCGCGCGCAGGCGCTGGATCAGGCGCGACGGCACGGTCGGGGCGCCCTCCCGCTTCAGCGCGCGGGTGATCACCGCGTCGCGGCAGCCGAGCGCCTGCACGAAGTCGTGGGCCATCTGCCCGATCCGCCGCTCGGGCGGGTTGAGGCCGACCCGCTCGCGCATCGGCCGGTTGAGGAACGAGTCGGTCAGCGTGCGCACCGGCCAGACGCCCTCGTCCAGCCCGCCGAGCACCACGCGATCCACCGACAGGAGGCGCGCCTCCAGCAACCCGAGGATGCGCAGGCGCGGATGCGGCGCGTCGCCCGAGCAGGCGACTTTGCGCTCCCGGGCGAGCGACGTGAAGAAGGTGGCGTAGTCGTCGAACCGCCCCGGCATCAGGCCGGGCTCCGCCATCTCCAGGTCGTCGAACAGGGCGTCGAGGCAGGACAGGGATCCGTCCGTCTCGACCGGGGGACCGTCCTCCGGCCCGGCGATCAGCCGGTCGCACGCCTCACGGTGACCCGCGGCGGTGGTGACGAGGTCGCATTCCCCCGCCCCGTCCGGTCCCGGGAAATCCCGGAACACCAGATCGAGCCGGTCCAGCAGGTTCGCGGCCAGCTCCCAGTCGACGTCCTTCAGGCGGCGCTTGGCCCGGGGCCGGTGCTCGGGCGGCCCGACGCGCTCGGCGGCGAGGGCCTTGCGCAGGCCGTCGAAGCCCGGGGCCGGGACGGGGCCGCGCAGCAATCCGATCTCCAGGGCGGCCGCGCCCCGGACCACGTCGGGACGCGGCAGGCCGAGATGGACCATCGGATGGGAGAGCAGCGCGATCAGCCGGGCCGGGATCGCGTCGGCCTGATCGCGGGCGAGGTCGGCGGCGAGCTCCGCCGCGAGCCGGGCGAGACGCCCGGCCGGGCTCACGGCCAGGGACAGCCCGGCGGAATCCTCGGCCACGATGCCCCAGCGCAGCAGCTCGACGGCGACCCGGCCGGCGAGCCCGCGGTCGGGCGTGATGAGCGCCGCAGTCGCACCGGGGGTCTGCAGGGTCTCGCGCAGCGCCAGCGCCGCGACCAGCGCCTCCTCGCGCTCGTCGGCCGCTTCGGCGAGCGCGAGCCCCGCGAGGCCGAGGCGGGCGACGGCGTCGCGCGCGGCCGGGTCGAGGGCGGCCCACGCGTCGGTGGTGTCGGCGGGCCGCAGGGCCTGCGACAGGAGCGCGGCTCGCGCCGCCTGGCCGGGGTCGGGCTCGCCGAGGGCGACGACCTCGGCGCGGTCGAGGTTGAGGTTCTCCGGTCCGAGCAACCGGTGCAGCACCGCCTGCGGATGGCCGTGCGCGATCACGCGGGAAAAACCCTCGCCGGTGTCGATGCCGTCCCAGCCGGCCGCGTCGAGGTCGAGATCGAGCCCGGGCAGGACCACGGCGCCGTGGGGCAGCTTGGCCACTGTGGCGATGAGCCGGGCCGTGGCGGGGACGGAGCCCAGCGAGCCGGCGACGATCACCGGGTCCGGCGTCGCGCCGCGCGACAGGCGCCTCTCCTCGGCGAGCACGAGCCCGCGGGCGCGGGCGACGGGATCGGCGAGGCCCCGCTCGGCCAGGAGCTTCGGCCAGTTCTCGGCGGCGATCTTCACGAAGTCGAGGGTCAGGCCGAAGTAGCGGGAATACTCGGCATCGACGGCCGCGCCGATCTCCGACCAGGGCAGGCCCTCGACGGTGAGCGCGTCCATCAGGCGCTCGAGATCGCCGGCGAGCCCGACCGCGTCGGCGGGGGAGGACGGCACGAGGAACGGCACCTCGGCGTCCAGCGGCAGCAGCGTCCGGTCGACGGTCCTGGCCCAGGCCTGGACGAGGCGGGCCAGGATCAGCCGGCGCTCCAGCGGCGGCATCGGGATGCTCAGGGGGTCGGCGTTCTCCTCCAGCAGCGGCTCGGCGGCGAGGTCGAGCTCGGCCTCGTCGGCCTCACCGAGCGGCACCATCCGCGGCAGCAGCGTCGCCTGGCCGGGCGCGTCCCGGCCGAGCCTCTCGGCCAGGATCGCGCCGAGCGCCCGGGCCGCGCGGCGGGTCGGCAGGTAGATCGTGACGGAGGCGAGCGCCAGCGGATCGTCCGCCACCGGCCCGACCAGGCGGCCGGAGAGCAGCGCCTCGGCGAGCGTCGGCAGGAACGGGACGCCGCGGGAGATGGTGAAAACGGCCTGTCGGGCGGGCATGGCTGGGCTTCTACGCCCGCGCCGGGGCGGCGGACAGGGGACGATGGGCCGCTGGGGAACGATCGCGCGGCTTCCCTCCCCGCATCGGAGGAGTTCGGTCGCGCTCCGCCGCTGACCTCAGCCCTTCGCCCTCGCGGCGGCGCCGTAGCCGGCGCGGCGGCCGAACACGACGCCGGAGGTCAGCCCCGAGCCGCCGGGATAGCCGTTGAAGAACACGCCACCGACCATCTCGCCGCAGGCGTAGAGGCCGGGAATCGCGCCGCCGTCCGCGCGCTTCACGCCGCCGTCGTCGCCGACCTCGACGCCGCCGTAGGTGAAGGTGATGCCGCCCGTGACCGGGTAGGCCTTGAACGGCCCGGTCTCGATCCTCTGCGCCCAGTTCGACTTCGGCAGGGCGAGCCCCTTCGTGCCGCGCCCGTCCTTCACGGTCGGGTCGAAGGGCACGCTCTCGTCCACGGCGGCGTTGAACGCCGCGATGGTCCGCCGCGCCGCCGCGCGGTCGATGCCCTCGAGCTTGTCGAGGAGCCCGTCCAGGGTGTCGGCCTCGACGAAGTGCGCGTCGTGGAACCGGTACTCGCTGTAGAGCAGGTGATCGACCTTGGCGTCGAAGATCTGCCACGCCACGTGCCCGGGCTGCTCCATGATCGAGCGGCCGAACTGGGCGTAGGTGTAGTTGCGGAAATTCTTGCCCTCGTCGACGAACCGCTCGCCGTCCGCGTTCAGCATGAGGCCCAGGAAGTAGCAGATCTTCCGGTAGTGCTTGCGCTCGCCGTGCGGCAGCTCGAGGTTGCCGTAATCGGGGGTGTGCAGGTCCATCGGCGTGGCGTGGCAGCCACCGTAAAAGCCGTGGGCCTTCGCGCCGAGGTCGAGCGCCATCTGTAGCCCGTCGCCCTGGTTGTGGGGCGTGCCGCGTACCCGGGCCTTGTCCCAGCCCTCGCCGATGAAGCGTGTCCGGAGGGCGGCGTTCGACTCGAAGCCGCCGCAGGCCAGCACCACGGACGTCGCCCGGACCGGACCCTGCGGCGTCTCCACGCCGACGACGCGCCCGTCCTCCACGATCAGGCCCCGGGCCGGGCAGCCGTAGCGGATCTCGCCGCCGGCCCGGGTGAAGGCCTCCAGCTCGGCCCGGGCGAGGCCGAACCCCTCGTCGTGGGTGGCGAGCGTCAGGCCACCCCAGAACACGAAGCGCCCGTCCTTCTCGAACGCCTGACGGGAGTAGATCGGCTCGAACTTCACCCCCTGCGTCGCCAGCCAGCGCAGGGCCGCGCCGCTCTCGTCGATCAGGATGCGCTGCTCGCGCGAGAGCGGCCGCCCGTCGTTGAAGCCGAGCAGGTCCGCCTCGAATTTCTGTGCCGTGTAGGTACCGAAATCGGTCCGCGGCAGGCGCGGGTCCTCGGGATCGACCAGCAGCGGAATCAGGTCGTCGTTGCCCGCGTAGACGAAGCGCATGGCCCCGGCCGTGTAGGCGGTGTTGCCACCGGCGAGGTCCCGCTCGGCCTTCTCGATCATCAGCACCGAGGCGCCGCGCTCCAGGGCGGCGAGACCGGCGCTCATGGCGGCGTTGCCAGAGCCGACCACCACCACATCCCACGGCGCATCGTCCGGACGCTGCATGCCTGCCTCCTCTCCAACAGCTGCTCTCGAAGCATTGTATACGTTTGCATGCAATTCTTCGCAAGCGTTTCAGGCGTCACGCTTTCGCGCTATGGCCGAGCCGAGGAGAGCCGGACATGAAGGCCAGCGAAGCGGAGCGCTCCAGCGGCGCCGGCGCCTACGAGCGGCTGCTGCGGGCGATCGAGGAGGGCGAGCTCGCGCCCGGCAGCCGTCTGCGCGAGGCGGAGCTCGCCGAACGGTTCCAGATCAGCCGCACGCCAGTCCGCGAGGCGCTCGGCCGGCTGGAGGCGCAGGGACTCGTCGCCCACGAGCCGCACCGGGGCGCCAGCGTGGCGCAGCTCGACTACGGGCAGGTGAGCGAGCTCTACGACCTGCGCGAAGTGCTGGAGGGGACGGCCGCGCGCCTCGCGGCGATCCACGCCAGCACGGTCGAGACCGAGATCCTGGAGGAGATGGTCGCCCGGGACCGGACGCTGCTCGGCGACGCGCCCGCGCTGGCACGGACCAACCGGCTGTTCCACCGCCAGATCCACGGGGCGGCGCGCAACCGCTTCCTGCAGGGCACGCTGGAGACGATGCGCCTGTCCCTGGTGCTGCTCCCGGGCGCCACCACGCTGGCGGCACCCGACCGCGCCGCGGAATCGCTCGCCGAACACGCGGCGATCGTGGCGGCGATCCGGGCCCACGACGGGAATGCCGCCGAGGCCGCGGCCCGGGCCCATATCCGCGCCGCCTTCAAGGCGCGGATCCGGATCTGGCAGGAGAGCTGAGAGCCCCCGACCCTCAGGCGTGAGCCGGCACGCGCTCCAGACCGGGCCGGCCGCGGAACAGGGCGAGCGTCGCGACGATGCCGCAGGCGGCCGCCGCCATCAGCCAGTAGCTCGGCGCCGCCCGGTCGCCGGTCTTCTCGATCAGGAAGGTCGAGACCATGGGCGTCGCCGTGCCGAACAGCGCGGTGGCGAGGCTGTAGGCCAGCGAGAAGCCGCTGGCGCGGACATGGGCCGGCACGACTTCCGAGAGCGAGACCACCATCGCGCCGTTGTAGACGCCGAAGAAGAACGAGAACCACAGCTCGACGGCGAGCATCTTGCCGAAGGTCGGGTCGGCCACGAGCCAGTGCAGCGCCGGGTAGGTCGTCAGCAGCGACAGGGTCGAGATCGTCAGCAGCACCGGCTTGCGGCCGATGGCGTCCGACAGGGCTCCGCCCACGGGCAGCCAGACGAAGTTGGTGATCGCCACGAACAGCGTCACGATCAGGCTGTCGGTCTCGGTGAGCTTGAGGACGTTCTTGCCGAAAGTCGGGGTGTAGACGGTGATCATGTAGAACGTCACCGTCGTCATCGTGGTCAGCATCATGCCGAGCAGCACGATCCGCCAGTTGGCGGCCACCGTGGTCAGGATCTCGCGGGTGGTCGGGTGGCGGGTCCGCTTGGCGAATTCCTGCGTCTCCTGGAGCGACCGCCTGATGAAGAAGATGAACGGCACGATCAGGCAGCCGATGAAGAACGGGATGCGCCAGCCGAAATCGCCGAGCTGCTGCTTGGTCAGGAACGCGTTCAGCCCGTAGCCGATCAGGGCGGCGAACATGATCGCCACCTGCTGACTCGCCGACTGGAACGACGTGTAGAAGCCGCGCCGGCCCGGCGTGGCGATCTCGAACAGGTAGATCGAGACGCCGCCGATCTCGACGCCCGCCGAGAAGCCCTGCAGCAGGCGCCCGGCCAGCACGATCAGCGGGGCCGCAACCCCGATCGTGTCGTAGCTCGGGCAGAAGGCGATGAGCACCGTGCCGCTCGCCATGATGGCGAGGGTGATGATCAGGCCCTTCCGGCGGCCGATCCGGTCGATATAGGCGCCGAGCACGATCGCCCCGAGCGGCCGCATCAGCGCCCCGAGCCAGAAGGTGCCGAAGGTCAGGAGCAGCTCGGTGGTCTCGTTGCCCGAGGGGAAGAACGCCCGCGCGATGTAGGTGGCGTAGAACCCGAACAGGAAGAAGTCGAACATCTCCAGGAAGTTGCCGCTCGTCGAGCGGAGGATCGCGCCGATCCGCGACTTGAGCGTGGCCCCGACGGCCCCGGGATCACCGGCCATGACGACGTCCTTTCCGGGTGCCCGTCAGGCACCGATCCACTTCATGGCGACGATCGTGCCGGTCACCGTCAGCGCGCCGCCGATGCGGGTGGCGATCTGCGCGAAGGGCATCAGGGCCATGCGGTTCGCCGCCGTGAGGATCGCCACGTCGCCGGTGCCGCCCTGGCCGCTGTGGCAGGCGTTCACGATGGCGGTCTCGATCGGGTACATGCCGAGCCAGCGGCCGACGAAGAAGCCGACCGTCATCAGCGTCACGACGGTCGACACGATCGTGATCAGGTTCACCAGAGTGAAGGCCGCCATCAGCTCGTGCCAGGGCGTCAGCGCGACGCCGATGGCGAAGAGCAGCGGGTAGGTCATCGAGACCTGGACGAACTTGTAGACCACGAAGCCGCCGGCCTGGAGATGGGGCGACACCGCGCTGGCGAGCTTCGCCAGGACCGCGAGGAACAGCATCGCCACCGGCGCCGGCAGGCCGACGAGGTGGTGGGCCATGACGCCGAGCAGGTAGAGGGTGATCGCCGTGAGCCCGGCCGCACCGATCGTGGCGGGGTCGATCTGGCCCTTCGCCGCCTCGGCCTTGGCCTGGGCGTCGCTCGACTTGATGCCGTCCGAGTCGGGCTGGAGGCGGCCCTCGCCGGTGAGGTGCGGGTAGCGCTTGCCGACGGAGTTGAGCGTGCCCGACAGGATGATCGCGGTCAGGGAGCCCAGCATCACCGGCGGCAGCACCTGGGCGAAGACCACGCCCTGCTGCATCCCCAGGATCGCCGCGTAGCCGATGGAGAGCGGGATCGCCCCCTCGCCGACGCCGCCCGCCATGATCGGCACGACGATGAAGAAGAAGGTCTTGTAGGGGCCGAGGCCGAGGAGCGTGCCGACCAGCGTGCCGACCAGGGCCGCCGCCACCGAGCCGAGGGCGAGCGGCGCGAAGATCTTGAGGAAGCCCTTGATCAGGACCTCGCGGTCCATCCCGAGGATCGAGCCGACGATGATCGTGGCGATGTAGATGTAGAGGAAGTTGGTGAACTTGGTGAAATCGGTGATCGCCTTGACCATCTGCGGCGGCACCAGGGCGTAGTAGACCAGCGCCGAGGGGATGAAGGTCGCGAAGATGGCCCCGGCGCCGATGTTCTTCAGGATCGGGATCCGCTTGCCGATCTCCGCGCAGGTGAAGCCGCCCATCACCAGCACGGCGATCATGGTCGGCCCGTCGGGCTTGATCTCGCCCTCCTGGACCAGGACGGTGAGGAGGATCGCCAGCACGACGAAGATCGGGAGCGGTATGATGCCGATCTTGAAGTCGATCAGCCGCCACCAGACGTCCGGCCAGAACCGGGCCGCGCGCCCGTCCTCGGCCCGGCCCTCCGCCGGCGACGGGATCGGGCTCGGTGAAACGGTGCTGGTCATGGCGTCCCCCCGGATCTCTGACCGCTCGCGGGCCGCTTCGCCGCGCCCTCGCGACCGCGCGCCGGGCCGCGATCCATCGGAACGCGCACGATCGGCGGCGATAAAGTGACATCCGGCGTATCAGCGCGGATGAAGGGCGGCAACGCGATCCAGGGAACAAAGGACGCGACCTGTCCCGTCGGCCGGGATTAAGATCCCGTCTCCGTCGTGATCACAGCTCACAGAATTGGCCAAGCGGCCGACCGGGCCATGACGGCATCGGACGGGGACAGGCGACGGGACCGAGGCCCCGCCGCCGGGATCGTCGATCAGAAGTCGCGCTGGACGCGGAAGCGGACCTGCGAGACCGAGTCCTGCGTCACGGTGCGCGGGACGAACGTGCCGCTGTTGATGCCGGCGACGTTGGCGTAGGCGGTGGGACTCTTGTCGGAGTCGATCGCGCGGCCGTGCTTCACGCCGATCTGGGTGTAGAAGGCCTCGACGCCGATATCGAGGTCGCGCACGGGCGACCAGATGATGCTGCCGCCCGCGACGAACTGATAGGTGTCGCGCAGCGCTTGGCTCAACTGGTAGAAGCGGGTTCCGGGCGCGCCGACCGCGTTGGAGCCGAGATTGGCGGCGCCGTTGAAGCTCAGGACGTTGTAGAGCGCGCCCTGTGCGAGGCGCGCGTTGCGGGAGAAGTCCTGCTCTCCGTAGGCGCCGAAGACCGCCGAGCGCCATTCCGGCGTCCAGTAATGCAGGAACGACGCGACCGCCGAGAAGGATTGCGACGTCTGCAGCCGTCCGGTGAAGGGGTTGACCGTCGCGTCCGAGAAGCTCTGGTAGATCTTCTGGCCTTGGAAGCCGTTGTTGAGCTGCGTGTAGCAGCCGGTGAAGGCGCAGTATCCCGTATACATCTGCGCGCCGTCGGCATAGGCGCTCTGGAGATAGAGGGCGTCCCCCGGCGCGACGAAGGGTGCGTTGATCTTCAGGCCGCCCTGCACCGCCCAGCCCTCGACGCTCCTGGTGTGCGCGACGCTGACATTGGCGCCCGCCGCGGGCGTCGCCGCGATGTTGCCGACGTTCAGCTCGTGAACCGCGGCGGAGAGCTGCGCCGAGCCCCAGCCCTGATCGACGCGCAGGACGCCGACGACATCGGGCAGCCGCTCGCGCTGGATGCTGTCGACGCCGCTGACCCCGATCGGTGCGCCTCTGAAGTAGCCGACGAAGACCGGGCTGACCGGCGACGCAGTGCCGGCCGGCGCGTAGATCGGGCTGCGCCGGAAGACCGGGTCCTCGACCGACAGCGTGGCCGACAGTCCGGCGCCGGCCGTCACCGTGTAGGCGAGGAGGTTGGTGGAGGAGACGTCCGAGCCCGCGGTCGCGCCGTAGATCTCGAAGTCGTGGGCGTAGAAGTCGAAGAACGACGCCGCGCGACCAGCGGTCAGGCCGGCGAACTGGATGAACGCCTTGTCGACATTCATGAACTGCTGCGCATGCCCGGCCTGGTCGACGCCGGTGGCGTCGTAGGCCTGCCCGATGCGCGCCTGCGTCCCCGAGCGTGCGTAGCCGGTGCGGGACCCCGCATCGAGGCGCACGAAGGCGCGCAGGGTGCCGTAAGCGGTCTGGGTGCGGGCATCGAGGTTGATGCGCAGACGCGCCTGATAGCCCGCGCTGTCGCCGGCGTTGATGCCGGCCTGCCGCGTCGACGCCGTCATGTACCCGCCCTCGTACCGGGCGCGGCCCGAGATGCGCAGGCAGGTGTCGGTGCCGGGGATGTAGAAGAAGCCGGCGCCGTACCCGCCGCAGACGCGGACGTACTCGACCGGGACAGCATTCTTGACCGGCAGGTCGGCGGCGTGCGCAGCGCCCATTGTCGCGAACGCGGCGGCAGTCGCCAGCAGCGATGATCTCAGTAATGTCATCGATGTCTCCGGAATTTGAAGCTCAATTCTCGCAAACGGATGAGCAAGACCGGACACACCAAATATAATCCACGATTTATTCGCAGATCATCGGCATGTTCTCGCTCGCCACGGCGGTTTTGAGGCCCATTTGCCCGGCGACGATGTGCAGCGGCCCCACCGCGCGCAACAAAGATTCGGATTTATCTTCAATCTTGCAGATGAACGTTGCGCGCACGCAACAAAATGTTATCCAATAATGCAAAATCGGAGATAATTACTCAGTATATCTATATATTATCAGGTTAGCCGAACGGATTAAATATTGATAAAACCGGCTCGTTCGAACGACCAGCACCAATCGAGAAGCGATGGCCCGGAAGTCAACTCGGAGCTGTCGTGCGGGCCGTCTCTGACCGGACAGGCGTGGCGGATGCAGTCAGAACCGCCTGGGTGCCCCGCGAACGGCACGCGGTCGCCGGCGAGCGATTCGACGCGCGGGTCCTGCCCGCCCGACGCGTCGGCCGGAGGCTCGGCTCATTTGCGGGACGGCACGTGTCGCACGGCGCGGCGGCGTTTGCCCGGCTCGATGGACGCGGCGCGCGCCCGGAAAGCGGGTCCGAACGAACGATGGCGCGCACCGGCGGCGCCCTGCGCGCGGGGCGGCGCATCGCCGGCCCCTATCATGGGTCGGTCAACGGACCGGCCGGGAGCGGGCGGGATCGCGGCGCGGAACGCACCGGGTCGCGTGGCCGACCGCGCGCTGGCGGCCGGAGGCGTTACGGATCCAGGGCGGCCCGGCACAACGAAAAAGGCCCGGCCGAAGCCGAGCCTTGAGGTTCCTGAAGCACGGGGACCGGCGCGGAGGCCGAGGCCCCGGCGCCGGTGGAGTGGCTTAGAAGTCGCGCTGGACGCGGAAGCGGAAGGTGGAGACGCTGTCCGCCGTCGTGGTCCGCGGCACGAAGGTGCCGTTGTTGATGCCGGCGACGTTCGCGTAGGCCGTCGGGCTCTTGTCGCGGTCGATCACGCGGCCGTTCTTGACGCCGATCTGGGTGTAGAAGCCCTCGACGCCGATATCGAGGTCCTTGACCGGCGACCAGATGATGCTGCCGCCCGCCACGAACTGGTAGGTGTCGCGCAGCGCCTCGCTGAGCTGGTAGAACCGGGTGCCCGGCACGCCGACGGCGTTCACGCCGAAGGAGTTGGCACCGGTGTTGTTGGCCAGCGCGAAGGCCGCGCCCTGGGCCAGACGAGCGCCGCTGCCGTAGCTCATCTCACCGTACGACCCGAAGAAGGCCGAGCGCCACTCCGGCGACCAGTAGTGGAGGTACGAGGCCGTCGCGGTGAAGCTCGTCGACTGCTCCATCTGGCCCGTGAACGGGTTGAGCGTGGCGTCGTTGATGTACTGCGCGAACTTCTGGCCCTGGATGGTGGCCGGGTTCTGCGAGTAGCAGCCGCTGAAGGCGCAGTAGCCGGTGTACATCTGGGCGCCGGAGCCGTAGGCGCCCTGCAGGTAGAGGGCGTCGCCCGGCGCGATGAACGGCGTGTTGATCTTCAGGCCGCCCTGCACCGCCCAGCCGTACGAGTTGCTGGTGTGGGGGATGCTGATGTTCGAGCCGGTGCCGGTGCCGGCGCCGTTGGCCACGTTGCCGACGTTCAGCTCGTGGACGGCGGCCGAGAGCTGCGCCGAGCCCCAGGCCTGGTCGAGGCGCAGGGCGCCGACGACGTCGGGCATGCGCGAGCGCTGGATCACGTCGACGAAGCTGTACCGGGTCGGCACGCCGCCGGTGTAGCCGATGAACACCTCGGCCGGAGCGTTCGTCTGAGCGAAATTGACGATGTTGGAGTTGTTCGTCACGCCGCCCGGGTTGTTGGTCTGCGAGAAGATCGGGCTGCGGCGGAAGACCGGGTCTTCGGCCGAGATCGTGGCGGACAGGCCGTTGCCGAGCGTGGCCGTGTAGGCGAGCAGGTTGGTCGAGGCGATGTCGGAGCCGAGCGTGGCGCCGGCGAACTCGAAGTCGTGGGCGTAGAAGTCGAAGAACGACGAGGCGCGACCGGCGGTCATGCCGGCGAACTGGATGAAGGCCTTGTCGACGTTGACGAACTGCTGGGCGCGGCCGAACTGGTCGATGCCGAGGCCCGGGAAGGCCTGGCCGATGCGCTGCTGGGTGCCGGAGGTGCCGACGCCGGAGTAGCCGGTGCGGGAGCCGGCATCGAGGCGAACGAAGGCGCGCAGGGTGCCGTAGGCGGTCTGGGTGCGGGCATCGAGGTTGATGCGCATCCGGCCCTGGTAGCCCGACGTGTCGCCGTTGCTACCCTGACGCGAGTAGCTGGTCATGTAGCCGCCCTCGAACCGGGCGCGGCCGGAGAGACGCAGGCAGGTGTCGGTGCCGGGGATGTAGAAGAAGCCGGCGCCGTAGGCGCCGCAGACGCGGACGTACTCGATCGGGACCGCCTTCTTGACCGGGAGGTCGGCGGCGTGGGCTGCGCCTACCGCCGCGAACGCAGCAGCAGACCCGAGCAATGAGCTCTTCAAGAGCTTCATAGACATCTCCAAAGCTTCGAGACCCAATGATGCGGACCTGCCCGGTTATCCGGGTCTAGCCGCACGTTCTGTAGGTTTGGCCTGCGTCTTAGGTGGCAGGCTCCTGCGGGCTCTCGCTTGGCGATGCCCCCGTGCACGATCACCATGTGCGAACGGGTTTCCGCGAGCAACGAGGATTCGCGGCTGCCTTGGCAGTTCCAGCGCGATGTTGCGGCCTGGCAACATTCTCGGGGCGCTTTAGTCGGCAACGGTCCGCCGAATGTGCACGAATGCTGTCCTGAGCGGCTGAGCTGCCGCGCCGACGGGCAGCCTTTCGCCCGGCCCCGACCCGGGACCGGGCGGCTCACGCCGTCCCAGCCGATTCGCCGGCGCCGGACGGGCGCCTTACATGGGCGGCGTCAGCCCGTCCTTTCCGACGGCGACGCGCCGCGCCGTGATGCGGCCGTCGTCCCCGCGCGCGGCGATCACGAAGACCTTGGCGCCGGGCGCCACGGCCGCGGCGCTGGCGGGCTCGAAGCTGACGACCGGCGCCTGCGGCGGCACCAAGATCTGCAGCGACTGGCCCTGACCGTAATCGACCGTGAGGGTCCGCTCCGCCCCGCCGCGGCTCGCCTTGACGGTCCCGTTGGTCATCGCGCTCTTCACGCGGGGCGCGTCGGGAGCGGTCGAGCGCACGTCCGCCTTCACGGTTCCGTTGGTCATGGCGCTCCGCACCGGCGCCCCGCCCGCGGTGTGGTCGGGGATCATGTCCCAGTCGTAGTGTCCCTCGCCGGTGCCGCGCATCGCCTCGGGGAACAGCACCACCTCCAGGGCCACCGGCGGCTCGCCCTTCGTGGCCGTGCCGATGAAGACCCCGTCCCTGATCGCGTCGAGACTCGACGGGACCACCCAGGAAACCTTGGCGTCGGGGGCGAGCGCCACGGTCTCCGACGCGCCGTCCCGTGTCTTCAGCGTGAAGCCGCCGCCCGCGACCGCCTCGACGGTCCCGCGCAGGCGCTCGACCTTCGGCGCCGCCTGCGCACCGGTGGTGACGGCCAGCAGGCTCATGAGGGCGAGCGTCGTGATTTTTGCCATGGGTGTTCTCTTCCTGATGCCGGGATTGTCGCGACCGGCTGGACGTGGGGCGGGATGATGGGACGTCAGCCCACGAGGGCCTGTGACATCGCATCCGGGTTCGCGCCCGTGCCCGGCCCGGTTACGCGTCCCCGGCCTGTCCCAGGCAGATCAGGAACGGCGCGGCCGCAGCCTCCGCGGCCGCCTCGACGGCCCGGTAGCGCCGCACCACGTCGGCGCCGAAGGCCGAGAGGCGCGCGCCCCCGCCGGCCCGGCCACCGGTCTGCGCCTCGACCACGGGGCGGCCGAAGCCGGTGTTCATCGCCTCGACCAGCAGCCAGGCCCGGCGGTACGACATGCCCAGCGCGCGGCCGGCGCCCGCGATGGAACCGTGCTCGGCGATCATCTCCAGGAGCCGCACCTTGCCGGGGCCGAGGCGGTGCCCCGGCCCGAGATCGATGCGGATGCTCAGCCGGGGCGCCGCGCCCGCGGCCCGGCCGGGGCTCCGGAGCGGGTCGGGTACGGCGCTCAGGCGGGGAGCGCCAGCAGCGCGAGACCGGCCGCGGCGAGGCCGGCACCGAGGGCCGGGGCGGCCCGCGTCGCTCCGATCCGCGACGCCGCGGCGCCGAGGCCGATCCCCGCGGCGTGCAGGAGCGCGGTGGCCGCGAGGAACCCGAGGCCGAAGGACAGGCCGGAGGCGGTCTCGGGCATCTCGGCGCCGTGGGCGTAGCCGTGGAACACCGCGAAGACCCCGACCAGGGCAGCCAGCAGGGCCACCGGCGCGCGCAGGCCGACGATGGCGGCGAGGCCGAACACGACGATGGACAGCGCGATCCCGAGCTCGACATGCGGCAGCACCGCGCCGGCCATGCCCAGCCCCGCCCCCACGCTCATCAACGCCAGGAACGACAGGGGCAGCGCCCAGAGCGCCCGTCCGCCGCGCAGGCTGGCGAGGAGGCCGACCGCGACCATCGCGAGAACATGGTCGGCGCCCAGGAGCGGATGGAGGAACCCCGCCTCCGCGCCCGTCGCGGTGCCGTGCCCCGGATGGGCGAAGGCCGCCTGGGGCAGCAGGACGAGTGCGGCCGGCAGGAGCGCCAGGGATGTGGCGGAACGGGCGGAGAGCGGTCGCTTCATCGGTGATCCTTCGCTGGACCCGCGAAGTTGTAGCGCCCTTCCGCCGCCTCTGCGAGGGGCCGGTGGCCGACGATCGCCGCTCCGCGGCGGCGCCCGGATCCGCGGGCGGCCCTCAGAGCGACATCGCCTCGTGGACCGCGGACGGCGCGAACGGCTCCGAGAAGGCGGCTCCGACACCGTGGGTGAAGTGGCGCATCACGGTGGCGGTCTTTCGCCCGACCCGGATCATCGCCCCGATCTCCAGCGCGTGATCGACGAGCAGGGCGACGCCGGAGGCCGAAACGTTGAGGACGTGTCCCTGGAGGGCCTCGCCCGATGAAGTGGTGATCTGGACGATCTTCTGCTTCGGCACGATCCGACGGTGCGCGCGGATCGGTTCGGGTTGCAGGTCCTGGGCCTTTGCCAGCGTCACGAACTGACGGGCAACGTCAGTGAGAGTCGCGCGTCCACCGCGGACACAGACAACGAACTCCTGACCGGCCACGCGGGCGATGCGGGCCTCGAGCGTGCCGATATGGCGGATGCTGCAGGTGAGATGCTCACCCGGCACCAGGAGCGACGAGGAGCGGAACCGGATGCCCTCGGTCGAGACGTCGGCGGTCACGGCGTAGAAATCGCGACGCCGCTGGTTCCAGCACAACGCGGGCAACATGACGATGTGCCGCCGGACCATCACACCCGCATCATCATAAAGAATACATCGGTGACCTTCTGGGGCCGAATTTTCTTCTGGCCTGTTCAAGCAATGCGTAAAATTTGACTTATCCCGATCTAAGTCGCACCGCAGATCCGGCGCTCACGAAGCTGTTCGCAGGCCGATCTCGACCTTGGCGCGGTCGCGCCGTCATCGAACGCCGCCGGCCGGCTCGAAACGGTGGCCTCAGAGGCTGGCGGCGCGGATTGAATAAAAGATGCATCCTGATTGTATGGCATGGATGCTGCCTGGGATTGTGCATGCCAAACGGCCGCGCAACACTGCCGGCCGCCTCCGGAACGGACCGGCCGGTCCGCTCCGCTTCTCCCGCCTCCACCCGGATCGGTCTCATGTTGCGTTACGCCGCCTGTCTCCTCGCCGGGCTCGCCCTCACCGGGCCCGCCGCCGCGCAGACCCTGCGCTACGGCATGATGGAGGATCCGGACGCCCTCGACCCGACGCTCGCCCGGACCTTCGCGAGCCGGATGGTGTTCGCCGCGCTCTGCGACAAGCTCGTGGATATCGGCCCGGACCTGAAACCGGTGCCGCAGCTCGCCACCTCCTGGGAGCTGTCGCCCGACGAGAAGGCGCTGACCATGCACCTGCGTCCGGGCGTGCTGTTCCACGACGGCGAGAAGCTCGACGCCGCCGCCGCCAAGTTCTCGATCGAGCGGCACATGAAGATGCCGGGCTCGCAGCGCCGCTCGGAGATCGCGCCGATCGACTCCGTGGACGTGGTCGACGACCTGACCTTCCGCATCAACCTGAAGCAGCCGTTCGCGCCGCTGCTGGCGCAGTTCACCGACCGGGCCGGCATGATGGTCTCGCCCAAGGCCGCCGAGCGGCTCGGCGACAAGTTCGCCTCCGCGCCGGTCTGCGCCGGTCCGTACAAGTTCGTCGAGCGGGTGCCGCAGGACCGGATCGTGGTCGAGCGCTTCCCCGACTACTGGAACAAGGACGCGATCCACATCCAGCGGATCGAGTTCCGGCCGATCCCCGACGCCACCGTGCGGCTCACCAACCTCCGCGCGGGTCAGCTCGACCTCTTGGAGCGCCTCGCCCCCACCGACGTGGCACAGGTGAAGCGTGACGCCAAGCTGAAGCTCGACTCAACCTACGAGCTCGGCTTCCAAGAGATCCTGTTCAACCCCCACAAGGCCGGTTCGCCGGTCTCCGACCCGAAGGTGCGCGCCGCGTTCGAGGCGGCCATCGACCGCAACGCCATCAATCAGGTGGTCTACAACGGCGAGTTCCTGGCCGGGAACCAGTGGGTCAACCCGAAGAACCCGAACTACGTCGCCGAGTACCCGATCCCGAAGCGGGACGTCGCCAAGGCCAAGGCGCTGCTGGCCGAGGCCGGGAAGCCGAACCCGCAGATCACGCTGACCGTCTACGCCAACAGCGAGTCGCCACAGGTCGGCCAGGTGATCCAAGCGATGACCAAGGAGGCCGGCTTCGACGTGAAGATCCAGGCCGTGGACTTCACGACCGCGCTCGATGCCGCCGACAAGGGCAACTACGAGGCGCAGCTCTATTCGTGGAGCGGCCGCTCGGACCCGGACGGCAACACGTTCAGCTTCCTGGCCTGCAAGGCGGCGCTGAACTATCCCAAGTACTGCAGCCCGGAAGCCGACGCGGCCCTCCAGGCGGAGCGCGGGACGGTGGATCCGGCCAAGCGCAAGGCCGCCTGGAAGGCCCTGGCCGATCAGGTCCTGAAGGACCGGCCGGGCATCTACATCCTGCACCGCAAGCTGCTCTGGGCCTACAGCCAGAAGATCACGGGTTTCGTGCCCTACCCGGACGGGCTCGTGCGCTTCACCGGGCTGAAGCTGAACTGATGCTGCGGTTTCTGGCACGGCGCCTTGCCCTGGCGGTCCCGACCCTGATCCTCGCCTCGATGATCATCTTCGCCCTGCAGCAATTGCTGCCGGGCGACGTCGCCACGGCGCTCACCGGCGAGGAGCGCGACCCGCAGGTGATCGCGTTCATCCGGGAAAAATACCACCTCGATGAGCCCCTGCCGGTGCGCTACGCCTACTGGGCCGGCGGCGTGCTGCGGGGGGATCTCGGCGAGTCGATCCGGCTGCAGAAGCCGGTCTCCGAGCTGATCGTCGAGAAGCTGCCGGTGACGCTCGAACTCGCCTGCCTCGCCATGCTGGTGGCGCTGGCCATCGGCGTGCCGATGGGCGTGCTCTCGGCGGTCAAGCGCGGGCAGGCCGCCGACACGATCGCGAACGGCGTGGCCCTCTGGGGCCTGTCGGTGCCGAATTTCTGGCTCGGGATCCTGCTGATCCTGCTGTTCTCGGTGGAGCTCGGCTGGCTGCCGGCCTCGGGCTACGTCTCGCCCTTCGAGAGCCTGTCGGAGAACCTCGCCGCCATGGCGATGCCGGCTTTCGTGCTCGGCAACGCCATCGCGGCGGTGATGATGCGCCACACCCGCGCGGCGATGCTCGGCGTGCTGGGCTCCGACTACGTCCGCACCGCGCGCGCCAAGGGCGTCTCGCCGCTGCGGGTCACTCTGCGGCACGCCCTGCCCAACGCCGCGATCCCGATCATCACCCTGGGGGCGCTGGAATTCGGCCAGCTCCTCTCCGGAGCGGTGCTCACCGAGCAGGTCTTCTCCGTGCCGGGCTTCGGCAAGCTGATGGTCGATGCGGTGTTCAACCGGGACTTCGCCACCGTGCAGGGCGTCGTGATCTGCACGGCCGCCACCTACATCGCCCTGAACCTCGCCGCCGACCTGCTCGCGGCGGCCGTGAACCCGAAGCTGAGGCGGGCATGAGCACCGGCAGCGAGATCGCCCGCGCCGAGGCGGTCGGCCTGGAGGCCGCCCCGTCCGGCGCCCCCGCCAACGGGCTCATCCAGGAGCCCGGCACCCTCGCGGCCTTCTGGCGACGCCTGCGCGCGCGCCGGAGCGCGGTCGTGGGCCTCGTCATCGTCGGCCTGCTGGTGCTGATGGCGGTGTTCGCGCCCTGGATCGCTCCCTACGACCCGACAGCCACCGACTGGGGCAACGTCCGCGGCCCCCCGAGCCTCGCGCACCCGTTCGGCGGCGACGAGGTCGGGCGCGACGTGCTCTCACGGATCATCTTCGGCACCCGGGCCTCGCTCGGCGCCGGCCTCGTCTCGGTGGCGCTGGCGGTGTCCCTCGGCCTGCCCCTGGGATTGCTCGCCGGCTACGCGGGTGGCTGGATCGACGGCGCGATCTCCCGGCTCACCGACGCGCTGCTGGCGATCCCGTTCCTGATCCTGGCGATCGCGCTCGCCGCCTTCCTGGGCCCGAGCCTCGTCAACGCGATGATCGCGATCGGCCTCTCGGCGACCTCGACCTTCATCCGGCTGACCCGGGCGCAGGTGCGCGCCGTGGCGGCGGAGGAGTTCGTCGAGGCCGCGCGCGCCATGGGCAACCCACCCTGGCGGATCGCCCGGGTCCACATCTTGCCCAACATCGTCCCGGCGATCCTCGTGCAGGCGACGCTGACCATCGCGGCCGCGATCATCGCGGAGGCGAGCCTGTCGTTCCTCGGCCTCGGTCAGCAGCCGCCCGAGCCGTCCTGGGGGGCGATGCTCAACACCGCCAAGAACTTCATGGACGAGGCGCCCTGGATGGCGATCTGGCCCGGCCTGTCGATCTTCCTCGCGGTACTCGCCTTCAACCTGTTCGGCGACGGCCTGCGGGACGCCCTCGATCCGAGGCAGCGCACATGACGGCCGCGATGACGAAGCCCCTCCTCGACGTCCGCGACCTCGCGGTCGCCTTCGACACCGACGGCGGCGCGGTCCACGCGGTCAACGGCGTGTCCTACACCCTGCACGAGGGCGAGACGCTGGGGATCGTCGGCGAGTCCGGCTCCGGCAAGAGCGTGCACGTGCTGGCCATGCTGGGCCTGATCCCGCGCCCGCCTGGCCGCATCACCGGCGGGCAGGTGCTGTTCGAGGGACGCGACCTCCTCGCCCTGAAGGAGCGGGACCTGCGCAAGATCCGCGGCGGCGCAATCGGCTTCGTGTTCCAGGACCCGATGAGCTCGCTCAACCCCGGCATGACCGTGGCGGCGCAGATCGTCGAGCCGCTGCGCATCCATCTCGGCCTCGACGCCCGCGCGGCCCGCGCCCGGGCCCGGGAGCTGCTCGACCTCGTGCGCATCCCGAACGCGGCCGCGCGCCTCGACCAGTACCCGCACGAGTTCTCCGGCGGCCAGCGCCAGCGCGTGATGATCGCGATCGGCCTGAGCTGCCGGCCGAAGCTTCTGATCGCCGACGAGGCGACCACGGCGCTCGACGTCACCGTCCAGGCCGAGATCGTCGCCCTGGTGCAGGAGCTGAAGCGTGAGCTCGGCATGGCGATCATCTGGATCACCCACGATCTCGGTGTGGTGGCGGGCATCAGCGACACCGTGCAGGTGATGTATGCCGGCCGGATCCTGGAGCGCGGCCCGGTCGACGACATCTTCGCCGATCCCCGCAACGCCTACACGCTCGGCCTGCTGCGGTCCCTGCCGGATCTCTCCGGCGGCCGCGCCGGGCGGCGGCGCCTCCACCAGATCGAGGGCGCGCCGCCGGACATGCGCCATCTCCCGCCGGGCGACCCGTTCGCGCCGCGCAACGCCTACGCGACGCCGCGCTGCCGGGCCGAGATGCCGCCCCTGGCGCAGGCGCCCGGCGCCGCTCCGGGCCACCTCGTCGCCGCCTGGTACGATTTGCCAAAGCTCCTGGGTGAGGAGGCCGCGCGATGAACGCGTCGCAGCAGCCGGTCGTCTCGGTGCGCGACCTGTCCAAGCATTATCCCCTCCGCTCCTGGTGGGGCGGCAAGGGCGCGGTGTTCCGCGCCGTCGAGGGCGTGAGCTTCGACATCCGCCCCGGCGAGACCCTGGGCCTCGTGGGCGAGTCCGGCTCCGGCAAATCGACCATCGGCCGGGCCGTGACCATGCTCAACCCGCCGACCTCGGGCACGATCGCCTTCGAGGGCACCGACCTCGCCAAGCTCTCAGCGGGCGCCATGCGCAAGATGCGCGCGCGGATCCAGACCGTGTTCCAGGATCCCTACGCGGCCCTCAACCCGCGGATGAGCGCCGGCGAGTATGTCGCGGAGGCGTTCAAGCTGCATCGGCGGGACATGCGCGGCCCGGAGCGGCGGGAGGCGGTTGCCGCCCTGTTCCAGCGGGTCGGGCTCGATCCGCGGTTCATGGGGCGCTACCCGCACCAGTTCTCGGGCGGCCAGCGCCAGCGCATCTGCATCGCCCGGGCGATCGCCCTCAAGCCCAGCTTCATCGTCGCCGACGAGCCGATCGCGGCGCTCGACGTCTCGATCCAGGCGCAGGTGGTGAACCTGCTGCAGGACCTGCAGGACGAGATGGGCCTGTCCTACCTGTTCATCTCGCACGACCTGCGGATGGTGCGCTACCTCTGCCACCGGGTCGCGGTGCTCTGGCGCGGGCGGATCGTCGAGCTCGCCGAGGCCGACGCGCTCTACGAGGATCCGCGCCACCCCTACACGCGCCGCCTGCTCGCCGCGGTGCCGGTGCCGCACCCGGCCGACGAGCGCGCCCGCCTCGCCGCGCGGGATCTCGCCGGCCACGATCAGCCGCCCGACGGGCCGCTCACCGAGGTGGCGCCGGGGCACTGGGTGGCGCTGCCGAGAGGGCAGCACGCGTGATCGTCCAGGCGATCCTCGATCGGAACAACCGGTCAGCCCGGCCTCCGCCGTCATCACGAGCGCAGCGAAGTGACCCAGGGCAGCGCGAGGTTGCCCAGCGTTGCGGCGACTGGGTTGCTTCGCTGCGCTCGCAGAGACGAGGCGGCGAAGCCATCCGTCATGGACGAGGCCGCGCCGTCATCGCCGTCACCGCCTCATCCCGAGGTGGCGATATGCATCAAGCGGTGATTCTTTAAGTCGCCCAGCAGAGCAGGACATCCCGTGAGAGACTTCTCCGCCCCCGGCCGATCCCCGGTCTACGCCGCCAGCGCCGCGGTCGCGACCTCGCACCCGCTCTCGACGCTCGCCGCCATCGAGGTGTTGCGCGCGGGCGGCAATGCCGTCGATGCCGGTATCGCGGCGGTGGCCGTGCAGTGCGTGGTCGACCCGCTGATGACCGGGATCGGCGGCGACTGCTTCGCGCTCTACGCCCCCGCGGGCGCCACCAAGCCCATCGCCCTCGATGGCTCGGGCCGCGCGCCCGCCGCCGCGACGCCCGACTGGTACGCCGAGCACGGCGTCGCGATCACGCCCACCTCCCCCCACGCCGTGACGGTGCCGGGCGCGGTCGCGGCCTGGGATCTGCTGGTGCGCGAGCACGGCACCCGGTCGCTGGGCGAGCTGCTCCAGCCGGCGATCCGCTACGCGGAGGACGGGTTCGTCGTCCAGCAGCGGGTCGGCTGGGACTGGCTGCGCGGCGCCGAGCGCGTCGCCGCGGATCCGCACGCCGCCGAGACCTACCTGCCCGGCGGGCAGGCGCCGGCGATCGGCAGCGTCGTCCGCCTGCCGAAGCTCGCGGCGACGCTCCGGGCGATCGCCGAGGCGGGGGCGCGCGCCTTCTACGAGGGCCCCGTCGCCGAGGACATGGTGCGCCGGCTGAACGCCCTCGGCGGCCTGCACACGCTGGACGACTTCGCCGCCGCGCGGCCCGACGTGGTCGCGCCGGTCTCGACCCGCTACCGCGGCTACGACGTCTACGAGTGCCCGCCCGCCGGCCAGGGTCTGGCGGCGCTGATGATGCTGAACGTGCTGTCGCACTACGACGTCGGCGCGCTCTCGGAGCTCGACCGGCTCCACCTCTTCGCCGAGGTCTGCAAGCAGGGCTACCATCACCGCGACGTGCTGTTCGGCGACGCGGCCCTCGCCAACGTGCCGGTCGAGCACCTGCTCTCCGACGCCTGGAAGGCCGCCGCCCACGGCGCGATCGACATGGGCCGGGCCCGCGAGCCGGAGATCTATCCCGAGATCGCCCGCGAGATGGCCGAGGGCCGCGCCCACAAGGACACGGTCTACCTCTGCGTGGTCGACCGGGACGGCAACGCGCTGTCGCTGATCAACTCGATCTTCCAGGGCTTCGGCTCCGGTATCCTGGCGCCCGAGAGCGGCGTGCTGCTGCACAATCGCGGCCTGTCGTTCCGCGCGGAGGGCGGCCACCCGAACAGCGTCGGGCCGGGCAAGCGGCCGATGCACACGATCATCCCCGGCATGCTGATGAAGGACGGGCAGGCCGTCGCGCCGTTCGGCGTCATGGGCGGCCATTACCAAGCCATGGGCCATGTCGAGCTGCTGTCGGGCCTCCTCGACCGGGGCCTCGACGTGCAGGAGGCCCTCGATGCCCCGCGCAGCTTCGCCTACGGCGGCAGCCTGGAGGTCGAGGGCGGGATCTCCGACGCCGTGATGGCGGGGCTGGTCGAGCGCGGCCACCCGGCGATCCGCGCGCCGCTGCCGCTCGGCGGGGGGCAGGTCATCTGGATCGACCGCAAGGCCGGCACGCTGGCGGCCGGCTCGGACCCGCGCAAGGACGGGGCGGCGCTGGGGTATTGAGAGGCGTGGGAGGATGGGCGCCGCCGGCGCTCATCCTTCGGCCTCAACGGCGCTCTCTGTCAGCACCGCCGTCATTGCGAGCGGAGCGAAGCGATCCAGGGTCGCGCCACGCTGATCGATCGCGCGCCGCCCTGGGTCACTTCGCTGCGCTCGTGATGACGGGGAGGCAGCTCACGCCGCCTCAGTCGATATCCTCGACCGCCTCACCGCCGCCGTAGACCCGCTGCGCCAGCGAGGCCTCCATGAACGGGTCGAGGTCGCCGTCGAGCACCTCGTCCGGATCGGTGGACTGGGTGCCGGTGCGCAGGTCCTTCACCAGCTGGTACGGCTGCAGCACGTAGGACCGGATCTGGTGGCCCCAGCCGATATCCGTCTTGGCGGCGGCCTCGGCGTTGGCCTTCTCCTCGCGCTTCTTCAGCTCCAGCTCGTACAGGCGGGCGCGCAGCATGTTCCAGGCGGTCGCCCGGTTCTTGTGCTGGGAGCGCTCCTGCTGGCACGCCACCACGATCCCGGTGGGGTTGTGGGTGATGCGCACCGCCGAGTCGGTGGTGTTGACGTGCTGGCCGCCGGCGCCGGACGACCGGTAGGTGTCGATCCGGCAGTCGGATTCCTTGATCTCGATCTCGATCCGGTCGTCGATCACCGGATAGACCCAGACGCTGGCGAAGCTGGTGTGCCGCCGGGCGCTGGAATCGTAGGGCGAGATCCGGACCAGACGGTGCACGCCGGACTCGGTCTTGAGCCAGCCGTAGGCGTTGTGGCCCTTGATTAGGAGCGTGGCGCCCTTGATCCCGGCCTCCTCGCCGTCGGTCATCTCGACGACCTCGACCTTGTACTTCCGGCGCTCGGCCCAGCGGGCATACATGCGCTGGAGCATGTTGGCCCAGTCCTGGCTCTCGGTGCCGCCGGCCCCGGCATGGACCTCGAGATAGGTGTCGAAGCCGTCGGCCTCGCCCGACAGAAGCGTCTCGACCTGCCGGCTCGCGGCCTCCTTCTCGACGGCTAGGATCGCCGCCTCGCCCTCGCGGATCGAGGATTCGTCACCCTCCATCTCGCCGAGCTCGATCAGCGTGGCGCCGTCCTCGAGGTCGCGCTCGAGCTTCTTGATCGCCGTGACGGCCTCGTCGAGCTGCTGACGCTCGCGCATGACCTTCTGGGCGGCCTCGGCGTCGTTCCAGAGGTTGGGGTCCTCGGAAGCCGCGTTCAGCTCCGCGAGGCGTTTATCGACTGTATCCCAGTCAAAGATGCCTCCTCAGCAGCCCTATAGACTGCTTGGCGGCATCCGAGGCTTGCTCGATCTCGGCGCGCATCTGGCTTTTCGGGAATGGGGTGTGGGGAGAGAATGGAAGCTCGTCGGGTCGGGGTGATACCCCCCGTGACCCGGCCTGTAAACGCTTCCCCGCCACGTCGCCCGCCACGTCGCCCGCCGCGTCGCCCGTCGCCCGTGCGGCGCCCAACCGCAGGGATGGCGGCGAGCCGGCGAGCCTCGGGCGCGTTGTCGGGGACGAGCGACACGGCCCGGGAGGCAGGCGGATGGCGGACGATCACGCGGCGACGTGGAAGGACTTCAACGAGGCCGTCAACATGACGCCGGCGGCGCTGAGGAAGCACCTCGACAGCGCGGCGAGCCGGGAGGTCGGCCAGAAGAAGGACGGCGGCGAGTCGACCGGCCACGCGATGGGCCGGCGCATCCTGGCCATCAAGGACACCAAGAAGGCCGACCTGACGGACGACGACTACGCCGCCATGCGCAAGGTCGTGGGCTACGTCCACCGCCATCTCAAGCAGGGCGGCGAGGCCCGGAAGGACCCCGACTCCCCATGGCGGATGTCGCTGATGAACTGGGGCCACGATCCGCAGAAGGATTGAGGCCCCGGAACGCCCGGCGGCTCAGTAGCGCGGCGGCACGATGTAGGACGGAGCGATCACGTACTCCCGCGGCCGCTTGCGCGCGCCGAACCGCCCCTCGGTGATCTGGTCGTTGTAGTAGTCGAACCCGGTGTAGCCGAAGCCGCCGCCGTTCATCACCTCGGCCACCGGCACGGCGGGCTGGGCGAGATCGGGCCGGCCCGGCGGCACCACCACCTGGCAGCAGCCCTCGGTCTGCAGGACCGTCGGGCCGTTCGGGGCGGTGAACACGAAGGCTCGGGGCTGGTAGGGCGCCGGCGGGTATGCGGCGTCGGAGGCCGAGGCGCCCTGCCCCGCCAGGAGGGCGAGCAATCCGGCGGCGATCAGGGTCTTGGTGCTCACGCGATGCTCCGTCAGGGGGCCGGGCGGGCCGGCATCTGGCCTACAGTCTAGCTGATCGCGGGCGGCTTGTCCGGCCCGTCCGAATCGACCGGTTACCGAAATTCCGGGCGGGTTCAGCCCCGCGCGCGCAGCACGACCTGCGGGCTCGCCGGGACGGGGCGGCAATCGGTCGTGAAGGCGTTGACCGGTAACGGCTTCGAGTCGCACGCGTACACGTCCGCCGGCCCTGGCGCAGGGATCGGGTCCCGGGCGATGATCGGGTTCGGCGCGCAGGCCGAGGCCGCGGCGGCGAGCAGCAGGGCGGCGATGAGGTTCAGGCGGCGCATGCGAGACTCGGGACGCGGGAAGACCCCCGCACCTGACCCTGGCCATCGCGCCCCGCGCTGACAAGCGCCGGCGCGGGGCGCCGACACCTTTGACGGCGTCTGTCGCCCCGCGGCAACAATTTGCGCGGGCCGGTCTAGCCGGTCCGGGCCATCGGCAGGACGTTGTGCAGCGTCTTGTCGGTGCCGTCGAAGAACCGGCGGATATTGCGCGCCGCCTGCCGGATGCGCTGCTCGTTCTCCACGAGCGCGATGCGGACGTACTCGTCACCGAACTCGCCGAAGCCGATGCCGGGCGCGACCGCCACGTCGGACTTCTCCAGGAGCAGCTTGGAGAATTCGAGGCTGCCCAGTTCCCGGTACCGCTCGGGGATCGGCACCCAGGCGAACATCGACGAGGCGGGCGACGGGATGGTCCAGCCGGCCTTGCCGAAGGACTCCACCAGCGCGTCGCGACGCTTCCTGTAGATGCTGCGCATCTCGTGGATGCAGTCGTCCGGGCCGTTGAGGGCGGCCGTCGCGGCGACCTGGATCGGCGTGAAGGCGCCGTAATCGAGGTAGGATTTCACCCGGGTGAGCGCCGCGAGCAGGCGCTCGTTGCCCACCGCGAAGCCCATCCGCCAGCCGGCCATCGAGTAGGTCTTCGACAGCGAGGTGAACTCCACCGTGCAGTCGATAGCGCCGGGCACCTGCAGCACCGACGGCGGCGGGTTGTTGTCGAAATAGACTTCCGCGTAGGCGAGGTCCGACAGCAGGATCAGCTCGTGCTGCTTCGCGAAGGCCACGAGGTCGCGGTAGAAGTCGAGGCTCGCCACGTAGGCGGTCGGGTTCGACGGGTAGCAGACGACCAGCGCCACCGGCTTCGGGATCGAGTGGCGCATGGCCCGCTCCAGGGCGGGGAACATCGCCGGCGTCGGCTCGGCCGGCACGGAGCGGATGACGCCGCCGGCCATCAGGAAGCCGAAGGCGTGGATCGGGTAGCTCGGGTTCGGCACCAGCACGACGTCGCCCGGCGCGGTGATCGCCTGGGCCATGTTGGCGAACCCTTCCTTGGACCCGAGAGTCGCCACCACCTGGGTGTCGGGGTTCAGGGTCACGCCGAAGCGCCGCTGGTAATAGCCCGCCTGGGCCTTGCGCAGGCCCGCGATGCCCTTGGAGGCCGAGTAGCGATCCGTGCGCGGCCGCCCGGCCGTCTCGCACAGCTTGGCGATGACGTGCTTCGGCGCGTCCAGATCCGGGTTGCCCATGCCGAGATCGATGATGTCGGCGCCCTGCGCGCGGGCGGCAGCCTTGATCCGGTTGACCTGCTCGAAGACGTAGGGCGGCAGTCGCTTGATGCGGTGGAAGTCGGTCATGGGCGTGTCCATCGGCGCGTCCCGGATCCGGCGTCTCTCGTCTGGGCCGGTCGGGCGAACCACGTGCTCTAGCAGAGTTGCGGGCCGCCGCCGACCCTGAAAAAGGGCCGCTACTGCGACGCCGCCGGAGCCGGCTTGACGGTGGCGGCCGCGCCCCGCCCGGCGCTCTCGGCGGCCCGCCCCCGGGCCTCGTTGCGGCCGCGGGCACCCTCCAGCTCCGCCTCCAGGGCCTTCTGGCCCGTGACCGACTTGGCCCGGACCGGCCGCTTCGGCGCGTCGACGCCCACCGGCATGAAGTCGGGCTGCGCCTTGCTGCGGGTGTCCGTGACGAAATCCGGGGCCGCGACGACCCGCGGCCCGTAGCCTGCATCGGAGGCCAGCGAGCGGACGACGTCGCCCGAGCAAGCCCCGAGCGCGCCGACCAGCACGCCCAGGCCGGCCGCGCGCGTCAGGCGGCGCAGCGGACCGGCGCGATGCGGGCGGATGGCGGGGTTCAAAATGGCACGATCCATCGTCACATGCGTATGAAAAGATCGGCCGGATGTTTCGGCGACGTCCTGAGCCGGGCTGGCGAAAACTCTGGCTCGCTCCTTATTTTGTCGGAAACGAGGCCCGCGCCATCGGGTCAACAGATGAAGCACAGGGAGGCACGTTTGACGAGCCCGCAGGCGCCGGATCGGACCGCCCCTCCGAAGTCGGTCTCGAACGGCGCGATGCCGGACGGCACGGTCGCCCCGATGCCGGATTTCGAGGCGATTTCCCGCAATGCCGGTCAGTTCGTCGAGGCGATGGGGCGCAACGTCGCCCGCCTCCTCGGGCCCGAGGGCCAGGCGGGCGCACCCGGCAGCGAGATGAACGAGGCGGCCAAGGTGCTCGGCCAGGTGGCCGAGGCCTGGCTCGCCGATCCGAACCGCAGCGCCGAGGCGCAGGCGCGCCTGTCGCAGGCCTTCCTGTCGCTCTGGGGCTCGACCTACCTGCGCCTGCAGGGCCAGCCCGCCGATCCGGTGGCGCTGCCCGAGCCCCGGGACGCGCGCTTCGCCCACGCCGAGTGGACGACCAACCCGTATTTCGACTTCCTCAAGCAGGCCTACCTGCTCGCCACCCGCTGGGCGGAGAGCCTCGTCGACGAGGCCGAGGGGCTCGACGCGCACACGCGTCACAAGGCACAGTTCTACCTGCGCCAAGTGACCAGCATGCTGTCGCCCTCGAACTTCCTGCCGACCAACCCGGAGCTGATCCGCCACACCCTGCAGGAGAACGGCGCCAACCTCGTCCGCGGCCTCAAGATGTACGAGGAGGATCTGGCGGCCGGCGGCGGGCAGCTGCGCGTGCGCCAGACCGACCCGAGCGGGTTCGAGGTCGGGCGCAACATGGCGGTCACCCCCGGCGAGGTGGTGTTCCGCAACGACCTGATCGAGCTGATCCAGTACGCGCCCACCACCGAGACCGTGCTGCGGCGCCCGTTCCTGATGGTCCCGCCCTGGATCAACAAGTTCTACATCCTCGACCTCAATCCGCAGAAGAGCTTCCTGAAGTGGATGGTCGACCAGGGCCTGACGGTCTTCTGCATCTCCTGGGTCAATCCCGATTCCCGCCACGCCGACAAGGACTTCGAGTCCTACATGCGCGAGGGGATCGAGGCGGCCATCGACGCGATCGGCGTCGCCACCGGTGAGAGCGAGGTCACGGCGGCGGGCTACTGCGTCGGCGGCACGCTGCTCGCGGTGACGCTCGCCATGCAGGCGGCCACCGGCAACCGGCGGATCAAGAGCGCGACGCTGCTCACCACGCAGGTCGACTTCACCCACGCGGGCGACCTGAAGGTCTTCGCCGACGAGGAGCAGATCCGCCAGGTCGAGGCGCGCATGGCCGAGCAGGGCTACCTGGAGGGCGCCCGCATGGCGAACGCCTTCAACATGCTCCGGCCGAACGACCTGATCTGGCCCTACGTCGTGAACAACTACATCAAGGGCAAGGCACCCTCGGCCTTCGACCTGCTGTACTGGAACTCCGACGCCACCCGGATGCCAGCGGCCAACCACTCATTCTACCTGCGCAACTGCTACCTCGACAACACGCTGGCGCAGGGGCGGATGGTGCTCGGCAACGTCCGCCTCGACCTCAGGAAGGTCCAGGTGCCGATCTTCAACCTCGCGACCCGCGAGGACCACATCGCGCCGGCGCTGTCGGTCTTCGAGGGTTCGAAGGTCTTCGGCGGGAAGGTCGATTTCATCCTCGCCGGCTCCGGCCACATCGCCGGCGTGATCAACCCGCCGTCCAAGCCGAAATACGGCTACTGGACCGGCGGCCCCGTGAAGGGGACGCTCGAGGATTGGATCAGGGCCGCGGTCGAGACCAAGGGCTCGTGGTGGCCCTACTGGTTCCAGTGGATCGAGGCGCAGGCCCCGGAGCGGGTGCCGGCCCGGCAGCCGGGCGGCGACGCGCTGCAATCCTTAGGGCCGGCGCCCGGCACATACGTGCGGATGCGCGCCTGAGGCGCGCGACGCACGCGGATCGATTGGGTGATCGGCCCCGATGGTCACGGAGCCGCCCCGACATCACGAGCGGAGCGACGTGACCCGGGGCAGCGCGACACCTGTCGGCGTGGCGCTGCCCTGGATCGCTTCATTCCGCTCGCGAAGACGGCGGCAGCGACGGACACGACCGGAGCTGCCCGTCAATACTTCCGCACGAGCGGCGCCGGGACCGGGGCCGGCGGCGCGCCGAAGACGTAGCGGAAGCCCACCGAGACGATGTCGGCGCTGGAATCCACCACGCCCGCGAAGGCGATGTTGCTGATGTTGTAGTCGCGGCCGATGCCCGCGAGGATCCGCGAGCGGTCCAGGAAGAAGTGCGAGTAGGCGAGGTTCAGCGTCAGCTGCTGGCTCCAGCGGTAGCTGGCGCCGACCGAGACGTTGTACCGGTCGCCGTCCGGCAGGCGCACCGAGCGGTTCCGGAAGTCGATGGGCGAGGTCTCGTAGGCGAAGCCGGTCCGCAGCGTCAGGTTCGGCGACGCGTCGTACTCGGCGCCGACCGCGTAGGTGAACCCGTCCTTGTAGTTGAGCGGCAGGTTGTTCACCGGCAGGCCGATCGTCTTCGACACGATGCCGATGGTGCCGAGCCTCGACCAGTTGTCCCACTCGAAGCCGAGATTCACCCGCGCCACCGGCGAGACCGCCTGGGTCAGGCCGACGCTCAGCTTCTCGGGCGTGTTCAGCTTGGCGCGGACCTGTCCGGCCAGCGGCGCCAGGGCGACGAGCGGGACGCCGATCGAGCCGTCGATGTCGTGGTGCACCGACGAGCGGTAGCCGATGCCCAGCACGGTCCCGTCGCGGGGCGTGAGCGTGGCGCCGGCGGTGAAGCCCGCGCCCCAGGACTCACCCTTGAGGAAGGAGCTCGGATACGAGGTCGGCAGGATGCCGGGGATCGGCAGCGCCTGTCGCAGGGTCAGGCGGAAATACTCGATGTTCGGGCCGGCCGCGATCGAGAGCCACTCGTTGACCTTGAAGCCGATGACCGGGTTGATCGCCAGCGAGAAGATCCGCGACGAGCGTCCGTAGACCTCGCCGGCCCACACGTCCCGCGGCTTGGTGACGAGACCGAAGGGGGCGCCGGTCGAGAGGCCGAGCCACAGGCGGTCGTTCAGCTGGTACGAGGTCGCGCCCGCCGGCACGACGGCGCCCTGGCCGATATCGCCGGAGCCGCCCAGCCGCGCGAAGCCCGGATTGGTGCCGGCATCCGGACGGATCGTCGAGGAGAGGCCGATATAGGTGAAGTTCTGCTCCGCGACGAAGCCCGGGTTCATCGTGATCGTCGCGGGGTTCCAGAACATCGACGAGACGCCGCCCGATCCCGACGCCGCGCCCGCGAAGGCCAGCCCCTGGGCCTCGGTGCTCTGCTCCCGGATCCCGAACGCCCCCGCCTGCACCTGCCCGGCGCCGAGGACCACCGCCGTCGCCGCCAGCATCGCAGCGCGAACCGTCCCGCCCATCTCTTCCCCCAAGCCTTCGTTCTGCTGGGCGCCGTCGATTGTTCGAGACCCGTTATGCGGCGACCTTCCATGCATGGTGCCGGTTTCGGGTGCGGAACCGCAATGACCCCGACCATTTTCGGCACCGAGAGGAATAGTAGTAGATAAGGAGCGGTAAACGGCACCTTCACGAGCGAAAGCCCGTGATGATCGAGATTTTTCAGTCTTGATCCGAGCTGTCCCACCGAGATGGTGACAGGAACAATATATCCGAACGTCGCCGACCCTGCACTTTTCCGCCGTCCTGTTGCCCTGCGGCGACACCCGGCGGACCGGCACGCCGACGCGGCCGGCCTTGCACCCAGGTCGAGGCCCGGCCATGGTCCCGGCGTCCGGCGCAGACCGGTTCAGGGAAGGATGAGGAGTGCGGCCATGAAGCTCTTCCGGCACGGCCCGAGCGGCGACGAGAAGCCCGGCCTCGTGGATGCCAGCGGGGGGCTGCGCGACCTGTCGGGCATCGTGCGCGACATCGCCGGGCCGGCCCTCGCGCCCGACTCGCTGGCGCGGCTGCGCGCCTTGGATCCCGAGACCCTGCCGAAGCTGTCCCCGGACGTGCGGCTCGGCCCCTGCGTCGGCGGCACCCGGAACGTCGTCGCCATCGGCCTGAACTTCGCCGACCACGCCGAAGAGACCGGCTCGCCGATCCCCGCGGAGCCGATCATCTTCAACAAGGCCCCGTCCAGCCTGTGCGGGCCGAACGACACGGTCATCATTCCCAAGGGGTCGCACAGCACCGACTGGGAGGTGGAGCTCGCCGTGGTGATCGGGCGGCGCGCCAGCTACGTCCACGCCAACGAGGCGCTGAGCTACGTTGCGGGCGCCTGCATCTGCAACGACGTCTCCGAGCGCGAGTGGCAGATGAACCGCGGTCCGACCTGGACCAAGGGCAAGAGCGCGCCGACCTTCGGCCCCCTCGGCCCATGGCTGGTGACCCTCGACGAGATTCCCGACCTGAAGAACCTCGCCATGAGCCTCGACGTGAACGGCGAGCGCCGTCAGACCGGCTCGACCGCAACGATGATCTTCGACGTTCCCCAACTCGTCGCCTACGCGTCGCACTTCATGCTGCTGGAGCCGGGCGACGTGATCACCACCGGCACGCCGCCTGGCGTCGGCCTCGGCATGAAGCCGCCGCGCTACCTCAAGGCCGGGGACGAGATGGTCCTGCGCATCGACCGGCTCGGCGAGCAGCGGCAGAAGGTCATCGCCTTCGACGACTGGACCGCCAAGGTCTCGGCCGGCGAGCCGACGCACTGACAGACGGGGCCGCCGCCCGAGCCCGGGCGGCGGCCCCGCGCCCGGGCAACGTCACCGATAATGGCGAGCGCCCGGCACCCGCGACCGACGGGACCTATATACTCTCGATTGAATTATGGATTGATTTTAGTATTGTAAGTTATATCGCCGGCCTTGATCGGTTAAGACTGTATTATATTATAGCTGTAAAATGCCCGCCTCGTCGATCGGGCCCGGCATGAGTGCGAAAACTGATTTCCCCAATGGCCGGACCTCCGGATCGGAGTCCGAGCCGCCGACGCTCAGGTCGATCGAGATCCTGGCCGATGCCGTCAAGCAGGCGGCGCAGGAGAAGACCGGCCGGATCCGGCGGATCACGGCGCAGACCAAGATCCTCGCCCTCAACGCGCTCATCGAGGCCGCGCGGGCCGGAGATGAGGGACGCGGCTTCGCGGTCGTCGCCCAGGAAGTGCGCGCCCTCGGCGAATCCGTGGACGTCATCGCCGGCGAGCTGGAGCTTCACCTGTCCGGCCGCATCGTCGAGCTGCAGCGCACCGTCGAGACGATGGCGGGCCGCGTCCAGGGAGAACGCCTGGTCGATCTCGCGCTCAACGCGGTCGAGCTGATCGATCGCAACCTCTACGAGCGGACCTGCGACGTGCGCTGGTGGGCGACCGACGCCGCCGTCGTCGCCTGCGCGGCCGATCCCGGCCCGGCCGCGGCGGCCTTCGCGGGCGACCGCCTCGGCATCATCCTCTCGGCCTACACGGTCTATCTCGATCTCTGGATCTGCGGCCTGGACGGCCGCATCCTCGCGACCGGCCGCGCCGACCGCTACCCCGGACTGCAGGGCCGGAGCGTCGCGGGGGAAGCGTGGTTCCGGGAGGCGCTCGCCCTGGAGAGCGGCGACGCCTTCGTCTGCGTCGACGTGCGGCAGGAGGATGCGCTGGGCGGCGCGCAGGTCGCCACCTACGCGGCGAGCGTGCGGGCGGGCGGTCAGGCGACCGGCGCACCTCTCGGCGTCCTGGCGATCCACTTCGACTGGGCACCGCAGGCCCACGCCATCGTTTCGGGGATCCGGGTCGCGCCGGAAGATCGAGGGCGCACCCGCGCCCTGCTGGTCGATGCCGGCGGCCGGGTGCTGGCCGCCTCGGATCAGGTCGGTCTCCTGACCGAGCGGGTCTCCTGCCGGATGGACGGCGAGACGAGCGGAGTCGTGCGGGATCCGCGGTCGGGCACGGTCACGGCGTACCATCGGACACCGGGATACGAGACCTATCGCGGGCTGGGCTGGTACGGCATGATCGTCCAGACCGACCCCTCGGTCGGAGGATCGGGCGCGAGGCCCGCTTGATTTCTGTCCGCCGATCCGGCTCAAACACCGCATGAGCGCGACTTCCCTCCCCGGTTCCCAGCAGCCCGACCTCGGCGACATCCGCCACGACTGGAGCGTGGCGGAGATCCGCGCGATCCACGACCTGCCGCTGATGGACCTCGTGTTCCGGGCCGCGCAGGTGCACCGCCGGCACAACGACCCCGCCGACATCCAGCGGGCCTCGCTCCTGTCGATCAAGACCGGCGGCTGCCCGGAGGATTGCGCCTACTGCCCGCAATCGGCCCATCACAAGGGCGCGGGCGTCGCGCGCGAGCGGCTGATGCCCGTGGAGACGGTGCTGGCCGAGGCGGCCGCCGCCAAGGCCGCCGGCGCCCAGCGCTTCTGCATGGGCGCCGCGTGGCGCCAGCCGAAGGACGGCCCGGAATTCGACGCGGTGCTCGCCATGGTGCGCGGCGTGCGCGGCCTCGGCATGGAGGCCTGCGTGACGCTCGGCATGCTCACGCCCTCGCAGGCCGGACGCCTCGCCGAGGCGGGGCTGACCTCCTACAACCACAACCTCGATACCGGGCCGGATTTCTACGAGGACATCATCTCCACCCGCACCTACGACGAGCGCCTGCAGACCCTCGCGAACGTCCGCGAGGCCGGGATCGGCGTGTGCTGCGGCGGTATCGTCGGGATGGGCGAAGGTGTCACCGACCGCGCCGCGATGCTTCAGGTTCTGTCCAACCACGCTCCCCACCCGGAGAGCGTGCCGATCAACGCCCTCGTGGCGGTGCCCGGCACCCCGCTGGAGGACCAGCCGGCGGTCGATCCGTTCGATCTCGTGCGCATGTGCGCCACGGCGCGGATCGTGATGCCGCGCTCCCGCGTGCGGCTCAGCGCCGGCCGCAAGAGCCTCACTCGCGAGGCCCAAGTGCTGTGCTTCCTCGCCGGCGCCAACTCGATCTTCTACGGCGAGCGGCTGCTCACCACCGCCAATAACGGGCAGGACGACGACGCGGCGCTGCTGGCCGATCTCGGCATCCGGGTCGGGGAGCCCGTCCGGGCCGCGGCCGAGTAGCGGCAGCGGGGCACCATCTCGCGGGTCCGGTCCCGTCAGCCCTCCGGCAGCACGATCCGGAAGCGCGCGCCGCTCAGCCCCTCGGCCTCGCAATCGTCGAGGGTGAGGGTGCCGCCGTTGATCCCGATCAGCTCGGCGGCGATCGGCAGCCCGAGGCCCGTGCCACCGGACCGCATGGATCCCTGGAACGGCGCGAACAGGTTCTCCCGCGCGCGCGCCGGGAGACCGGGACCGTTATCGGCGACCAGGATCGTGACCCGGCCCGGTGCCGCGCGGGCAGCGACCACGCTCACGGCGGCCTCCGGCACGGCCGCCCCGTCCAGCGCCTGCACGGCATTGCGCACGAGGTTGGCCAGCGCCCGCCCGAGCTGCTCCGGATCGGCCTGCACGGAGAGATCGCCCGCCGCGACCTGGACGCTGACCGGATGCGCCGCCAGCGCGGCGAGATCCGGAAGTTCCGCGAAGACCGGTGCCAGCGGCGTGCTGGTGAGGAGCGGCGCGCGCTCGGAGACGCGCCCGTAGGCGAGGGTCGCCTCGCAGAAGCGGATCGCGCGGGCCAGCGTCCCGACGAGGCGGGGGGCCACGCGCTGCACGGTCGGATCCTCGGTGCCCTCCAGGCGGTCACCCAGGAGCTGCGCGCCGGTGAGCAGGTTACGCAGCTCGTGGCTGATCTTGCTGACCGCGAGACCGAGTTCGGCGAGCCGCCGCTTCTGCCGGAGCTGGTCGGCGAGACTGCGCTGCATCCGCCCGAGCGCCCGCTCGGCCTGGCCGATCTCGTCGCTGCGGCGGGACGGCGCGATGATTCGCCCGGCATCCTCCGGATCGTCCGCGAAGGCCGTGATGCTGGTGGCGAGCCGCCGCACCGGCCGCACGATCAGCACCTGCAGCACAACGAAGACGAGGCCGGCCGCGGCGGCCGCGATGATCAGCGACGAGACCAGCAGGCGCAGCGCGTAGTCGATCATGGCGGTGCGCAGCGGCGCCTCGTCGAGCAGGATCTCGACGCGGTCGAAGCCGATGCCGCCCTCCCCGACCACGCGGATCGGCTCGTGGACCGGCGCCACGAGGGTGCGCCACGCGCCCCGGATCGCCGACAGGGCCGTGACGTCGCGCAGGTCGACGGTGTCGGCGACCTGCTCGGGCATGGGCTCGATGGCGAGCAGCCGCTGGGCGCCGCCCCCGCGGACGGCGATGGCGCGGGCGTTCACGCCGGCCAGGAGCCGGCTCTCGAGCGGCTCGGAGACCGGCTCGCCGGTCCGCCCGTCGAGCACCAGAGCGGCGACCTGCGCGGCCGCCAGGCGGTCGGACATCCATTCGATCCGGTAATTGGCCACCGCCGGCACGTAGGTCAGCACCTCGGCCACCACCACGAACGCGACGGTGACGAGGAACAGGCGCCCGGACAGGCCGAGGCGCGCGGTGCGCCGCTCGGGGACGTCGCGGGCCGGTGCGGGCGCCGGCGTCGCCGGTGCCTCGGCCTGATGGGACTCTAGGGACACGCCGGTCACGCTCCGCGCCGGCATCGCGGATGAGGATCGGCGGAGAGAGGATTGAGAAAGCTCGAGCCGGGTTCGGCCTTCGCGGGATACATGTTCGCAAGCCACAGATTCGCAGGCGGGAATACAGGCTCCCGGCGGCGAGCACTATACGATATCCCCCTCCAAGCGGTGGCACGCGCCCTCAGACACCGAAAAACACAGCCGGCGGCGGATCGCGCGTCTCGGCTGCGCATCTCAGCCGCGTCGGGCGCGGCGGCTCAGCAGCATGCTGACCAGGGCGAAGACGGCCAGCATCGCGAGACCTGCAACCATCTTGGGCGTGACCAGGGCGCGCAAGGTCAGGGCCTGGTCGCAGCCGCCCGCCCCCGTCGCGAGGCAGGCGGCCCTGGCGGCCTCGTGGGCGGCGACGACGTCCTCGATGCCCGCGCCCGTGGTGGCGTACACGACCGCGCCCGGCAGCAGCCCCAGGAACGTCGCGAGCACGAAGACCCGCATCTTCACCCCGAAGGCGGCGGGCGCGAGGTTGGTCACCCAGAACGGGAACAGCGGCAGGAGGCGGAGCACCGCGATGTAGCCGAAGGCGTCGCGCCGGAAGCCCTCGGCCAGCCCGGCCAGGCGCGTGCCGCCCATGCGCCGCAGCAGATCGGCGCCGGGCCCGCGGCCGATCGCGAACACGATGGCCGCCCCGGTCGTGGCCGCACAGACCGCGGTGAGCGCCCCCGGCACGATGCCGAACAGGAAGCCGCAGACGATCGTGAGGATCAGCGTGGCCGGTACCGACACGACGACGGCCCCGACATAGAGGCAGTAGGCCGCGACCAGCGCGCGGAGATACCCGGCCTCGACGAAGCCGCGCAGCCAGAGGCGGGACGCGAGCAGGCGGTCGAGGCTGAGGAGTTGCGCGGCTCCCGAGACCAGGACCACCGCCGACACCGTCAGGAGCAGCGCCAGCGGGAGCCAGCGCCGCAGGCGCTTCCAGCGCCCCTCGCGGTTCTCGACGCGGCCTTCGGCGACGGGGGCGTTGCCGGTCTCGCTCACCCGGGCTTGCGCATCCGCAGGATCTTGAAGAACCCGCCCGGGAAGGTCGGCTTCAACCCCAGGACCTCGACGCCGTTGCGCCGCGCCCAGGCCTCGATCCGCGTCGCCTTGAAGTCCGACGACCAACCGATCTTCGTGCAGAGCGGCGCCACGACCTCCTCGACCCGGGCCAGAGGGCCGTCGCTCTGGCCGAAATGGTTGGCGAGGACGATGCCGCCGCCCGGGCGCACCACCCGCAGGAACTCCGACATCGCGGCCTCGGGATCGGGCACCAGGGTGATCAGGAACTGGGCCACGACGGCGTCGAAGCTCGCGTCGGCGTAGCCGAGGTGGCAGACGTCCATCACTTGGAGGCCCTTCACGTGGGCCAGGTTCCGGCGCCGGACCTTGGCGCGGGCGCGCTTGAGCATGTCCTCGGAGAGGTCGACGCCGCAGACGAAGCTGGCCTTCGGATAGTAGCCCAGCGCCAGCCCGGTGCCGACGCCGGCCTCCAGGATCCGCGGCCCATGCTCGGCCGCCGCCTCGACGGCGGCGCGGGCCGCGGGCTCGGTGAGCTTGTCGTAGACCACGTCGTAGACGGGGGCCCAGCGGGCATAGGCCTTGCGCATCAGGGCCGTGCTCGGCCCGGCCATCTGCGGCTCGCTCAGCATCGTTCGAAGGTTCCAGAGGTTGAGATCAGGCGGCCTCGCGGGGCCGGGCCGACAACGCGTCGACACGCCGGATGGTGCCGCCGCCCAGGACCCGGGCCCGGGGGCCGTCATCCGCGTAGATCGCGCAGGCCTGGCCCGGCGACACGCCGTCCTCGGGCTCGGCGAGCACGACCTCGGCCGCGCCGTCCGGCCCGACCGTCAGCGTCGCCGGGCGCGGCGGACGGGTCGAGCGCACGCGGACCGCCACCGGCAGGTCGCGCACGGCCGCCACCGGCCCCTCGCCGAGCCAGTTGAGGTCCGAGAGGCGGATCCGGGTCGTGGCCAGCGCCGTGCGCGGCCCGACCACAACGCGGGCCGAGTCCGGCTCCAGCCGCACGACGTAGAGCGGCTCGGGCCCGGACAGGCCGAGGCCCTTCCGCTGGCCCACCGTGTAATGCACGATCCCGTCGTGCCGGCCGAGGACGTGGCCGGCGAGGTCGACGATCTCGCCGGGCCGCGCCGCGTCGGGGCGCAGACGCGCGATCACGTCGCTGTAGCGGCCCTGCGGCACGAAGCAGATGTCCTGGCTGTCCGGCTTCTCGGCGAGGGACAGGCCGAGATCCTTCGCGAGCGCGCGGGTCTCGGTCTTCTCCAGCTCGCCCAGGGGAAAGCGCAGGAAGTCCAGCTGCTCCGCCGTGGTCGCGTAGAGGAAGTAGCTCTGGTCACGGGCGGGATCGAGGGCGCGGTGGAGCGCGCGGCCGCCGCCCGGGAGCGCCCGGCTGGCCACGTAGTGGCCGGTGGCGAGCGCGTCGGCGTCGAGGTCGCGGGCGAGGCCCAGCAGGTCGCGGAACTTCACCGTGCGGTTGCACTCGACACAGGGGATCGGCGTCTCGCCCGCGAGGTAGCTCTCGGCGAACTTCTCGATGACTTCGTCGCGGAAGCGATCCTCGTAGTCGAGGACGTAGTGCGGGATGCCGAGATGCTCCGCCGCCGCCCGGGCGTCGTGGATGTCCTGGCCGGCGCAGCACGCTCCCTTGCGGTGACTCGCCGCGCCGTGGTCGTAGAGCTGGAGCGTGACGCCGACCACGTCGAAGCCCTGCCGCTTCAGCAGGCCCGCGACCACGGAGGAATCGACGCCGCCCGACATGGCGACGACGACGCGCGTCTCGTGGGGGGCTTTGGGAAGATCGAGGGCGTTCATCGCGAGGGTCCGCAGCCGCCGGCCCGGAAGCTCCCTGGCTGCACGGGCCGTCTATAGCGGGACTTCGCCCGGCTTTCCAGGGCAGCGAGATCGGACACTCGGCAGATCCTGCCGGGCGGGCGGCAGCTTCGATCAGGTCCGACCCACGTGCTGCAAGCAGAGAACGAGATTTTTCAGAGACTTATCCGGCCGGCACGGTGGCGCGCGCCTTGCTGCTGTGCGGCCCAGAGGAGTCCGGAATGGCGAGCGGCGCGGCGGATCGTTTGGATGTCACCACGTGGATTCCATCCGCGCGGAACGCGCAGGCGCAGCGTTCGGGCTGGGAGGCCGCGGGCGTGGCGGCCCGCGCCGGCAATTCCGCGCAGGACCGCTTCGGCGCCGCCCTGAGCGCGGCCCAGGCCCGCGACGACGCCGCGACGGCGCGGGCCCGCGCCGCCGATCAGCGCGACGTCGCCGCCTCGGCCCGCGCCCGTCAGGCCGACCTGCGCGATCAGGCCGACGCCGCGCGGCTGGCCGGCGACCGCGCCCGGGATGCGGCGCTTCAGACCGAGGCCCGGGTCGCGGACAAGAGGGTCAGCCTCGCCAAGCCGGCGGATGCGCCGGCCTCGGCCGCGCGGGCCGAGGGACCGCCCTCCGCCGCGGGCGCGCGCGCCGAGGCTCCGAAGGCGGTCGCGGCGCGCACCGCCGAGACCGGCCGGACGGGAGCCGCCGGGCAGCAGGATTCCGAGGCCGTCGCGGCCGGGCAGGATCCGGCCGCCGAGGCGGCAGGCACCACAGGCCCCAAGGCCGACGCGGCGGTGCCGCCGCAGAAGGCCGAGCCCGCCGCGCAGCCCGCGGCCTCGGGGCCGTCCGCCTCCCTGCTGGCCCTCATCGCCGCGCTGTCCGAGGGGGGCGGCGCGACCGGGACGGTCAAGACCGAGGCCGAGGCTGAGACGGATGCGGGTACCGGCACGGCACCAGCGCAGGACGGCTCGGCGGCTCTCTCCGGAACCGGCGCAGCCGCGGGCCCTTCCGGCACGAACGCTCAGGGCGGCGACCGCGCGGCCGGGGCCGTCCCCAGCATCGCCGGTACTGCTCCGGCATCGGCGGGCGCCGGTCACGAACCCGGCAAAGTCGGACCGGGCAGCGTCCCGATCGACGGCCTGACGGCCGGCGGCGCGGCGGCCGCGACGTCCGATGCGGCGGCCCAGGATTTCCTCACCGCCCTGACCGACGTTGGCCAGGGCGCAGGTCCGCTTCAGACGCTGCCCGCGGCGGCGCAGGGTGCTCCGGCGCCGCCCGCGACATCCGGCCAGGCCGTGGACACGACGCGCGCCGCCCAGGAGACCGCCGCGCCGACGCAGACCGCGTCGCTCCAGACCGACCCACCCATCCCGATCGGCCAAGTGCCGATGACCATCGGCCTGAGGTCGCTGCGCGGATCCAACGAGTTCCAGATCCGGCTCGACCCGGCCGAGCTCGGGCGCATCGACGTCAAGCTGGAGATCGACAAGGCGCACGGCCGCGTCATGACCCACTTGGTGGTCGATCGGCCCGAGACCCTCGCGCTGCTCCAGCGCGACGCCGGCCAGCTGCAGCAGGCGCTGACCCAGGCCGGCTTCGATCCCTCGGCCGGCGGGATCAACCTGTCGCTGCGGGGCGACGGAAGCGCCCAGAGCGGCGGCAGCGGCGGTCAGCCGGGCGATTCCCCGCGCGGGGGCGGCACGGGCTGGTCGCGCGATCAGGCGGAAGCCCCGCACGAGGTCGCCCCGATCCGCGTCCTGCGCGGCTACGGCGGCCTCGACATGAGGATCTAGGCGGTGCGCGCGGCGCCCGCATCGCGGACCCACACAGACACGACGCGCATCCGGCCCCTGCGCCAGGACGCGGCACAGGAGAGATCAGCATGACGAGCGGTATATCGAGCCTGACGAGCACGACGAACACGACGGGCTCGTCCACGAGCAGCAGCGGCAACGCCACCGAGATCGCCAGCAACTTCACGCAGTTCCTGACGCTGCTGACCACGCAGCTCAAGAACCAGAACCCCCTCGACCCGATGGACACCAACCAGTTCACGCAGCAGCTGGTGCAGTTCGCCGGCGTCGAGCAGCAGCTCAAGACCAACGACCGCCTCGACAGCATCCTGAGCGCCTCGCAATCGGCGAGCTCGGCCTCGGCCACGAGCTACATCGGGAAGACCGTGTCGGCCGACGGCAGCGCCTCGCAGCTGTCCGGCGGCTCCGCCTCCTGGACGCTGAACCCGGCCCGGGCCGCCTCGAAGGCGGTGATCACGGTCCTGGATTCGAAGAGCAACGTCGTGGCCACGCAGACCACCGCGCTCAATGCCGGCAGCCAGACCTACACGTGGAACGGCAAGACCTCGGCCGGCCTGACCGCGCCCGACGGGAACTACTCGATCAAGGTGGCGGCCACGGATGCCACCGGCTCGAGCGTTTCGGTCGATACGAGCCTGACGGGCACGGTCGACGAGGTCGATCTCAGCGGAACGTCGCCGGTGCTGGTGATCGGTTCGCAGCGCGTGCCGCTGTCCAGCGTCCAGACCATCGGGTTGTCCACAAGTGGCACTTAACGAATCACATCCGAGTGACTCGCTTCAACATCTCTTAAGCGGGCACAAGTACCTTCAATGCTCGACAGGTCAGTCGAGTGTAGAGCGTATCATGACCGAACCGAGCCGCCCGAGAGTGAAGTACGTGATCGGGCCCGACGGCAGCCCCCTGACGATCGCGGACCTTCCGCCCCCGAGCACCCGTCGCTGGGTGATCCGGCGCAAGGCCGAGGTCGTGGCCGCGGTGCGCGGCGGTCTCCTCAGCCTGGAGGAGGCGTGCAAGCGCTACACGCTGACCACAGAGGAATTCCTCAGCTGGCAGTTCTCCATCGACCAGCACGGCCTCGCCGGCCTGCGGACGACCCGGATCCAGCACTACCGTCACTGATCCGCGGCGCCCGTGCCGGGCGCCCCTATCCCGGGACGCCGCCGGCGCTTCCGGGTCTCATCGAGGCCGCGGGTGCCGGACCCGGCGCGTCGGCGACTCTGGTCGAGGGACCCGCTTCGCGGCCCCGGACCGACGCGAAGGCCACCCGCCCGCAGCGACGACCTCAGACGGCGCCGAGGGGCTGGCCCGGTCGAATCCGAGGACTCACGAAGCCGCGTCCGGACCCCGGGCGCGGCTTCGGTCGTTCCGGCGCCCGCATCCGAGCCCGCGGGACGCCCCCGCATTAACGACCCGCTAACCACGACCTGGGCAATTTCTGCCGAGCGGGCCGCCGGGGTCCGCCAGCGTTAGAGTGCAGCGAATCCTCCCGTGAAGCCGGTTCTCGATCTCGTCACGAAGTTCGGACCGGCCCGAATCGCCGCCATGGCGGCGGTGACGCTGACGCTCATCGGCTTCTTCGCCTTCATCATCCTGCGGGTCTCGCGCCCCGACATGGGCGTGCTGTTCTCCGACCTGTCGATGCAGGACTCGGCCTCCGTGGTCCGGGAGCTGGACAGCCGCGGCATCCGCTACGAGACGCGGGGCGATGCCGGGCAGACGATCCTGGCCCCCCGCCCGGACCTCGCCAAGCTGCGCATGGACCTCGCCGGCAAGGGCCTGCCGACCCAGGGCGGCGTCGGCTACGAGATCTTCGACAAGGGCGACGCGTTCTCGTCCACCAACTTCGTTCAGAACGTGAACCACCTGCGCGCCCTGGAGGGCGAACTGGCGCGCTCCATTCGGGCGATCGGGCGGGTCCAGGCGGCCCGCGTCCATCTCGTGCTGCCGGAGCGCCGCCTGTTCGAGCGGGACCGGGAGAGCCCGAGCGCGGCGATCGTGCTGAAGCTGATGGGCGATCTCGATTCCGGGCAGGTCCGGGCGATCCGCCATCTCGTGGCCTCCGCGGTGGAGGGCCTCAAGCCCGAACGGATCTCGATCGTCGATGAGCGCGGCCGGCTTCTGGCCGACGGCGCCCGGGACGCCGCGGCCGACGTCGCCGGCGGGTTCGAGGACCGGCAGGTCGGCCTCGAACGGCGCCTGCGCGGCCAGATCGAGGACGTCGTCGCCGGCATCGTCGGCCCGGGCCGGGCCCGCGTCCAGGTCAACGCGGAACTCGACCTCAACCGGGTCGAGAGCCGCTCCGAGACCTTCGATCCCGAGAGCCGGGTCGTGCGCTCCGCCCAGACCCGCACCGAATCGGCGGTCACCGGCAATGCCGAGGGACAGGTCAGCGTCGGCAACGAGTTGCCCGGCGCCAATGGCGGCGACAAGACGCCGACGCCCAAGGACGCGACCAACAAGAACGAGGAAACCACCAACTACGAGATCTCTCGGGTCACCAAGACCGAGATCGCCGAGAGCGGCCGGATCAAGCGCCTGTCGGTCGCCGTGGTGCTCGACGGCGTCTACGCCACCGCCCCAGACGGCAAGCAGACCTACAGCCCGCGCACGCCCGCCGAGATCGAGAGGATCACCGCGCTGGTGCGCGGCGCCGTCGGCTTCGACAAGGCCCGCGGCGACCAGATCGAGGTGGTGAACCTGCGCTTCGCGGAGGCGCCGAGCGTGCCGCAATTCACCGAGCCCACGCTGATCCAGTCGCTGCTCGCCCCCACCAAGGAGGACGTGCTGCGCATGGCCGAGCTCGCCGTCCTGGCGCTGCTGACGCTCATCGTCCTGCTCACGGTGGTCCGCCCCCTGGTGCGCCAAGTGCTCGCGCCGGTCCCGGATGCCCCGGTCCTGACGGCGTCCGGAATCGCGCTCCCCGGCGACGCCGCCGCGGTCGCGGGTCCGGGCCAGACCGTGACGGTCATCGACCGCGACAACCCGACCGCGCGGCTGATGGAGTTCGCCAAGATCAACGGCCAGGTCCAGGCCGAGACGGTCCAGCGCGTGGTCGACATGGTCCGGGCGAGCCCGTCCGAGACCGTCGAGGTGCTGCGCACCTGGATCCAGGAAGAGTGAAGCGTAGGGCGTCGAGGGCAACACGATGGCGGCAGGTGCGGCACTGGGTCTGGCGAACACGCTGGCGACGGCGGGCGGCGATTCGTTCGCGTCGATGCCCGGTCCGCAGCGCGCCGCCGCGCTCCTGCTGATGCTCGGGGAGGAGGAAGGCGCCCCGATCTGGCAGATGCTCGAGGAGGAGGAGATCAAGAAGGTCAGCGCCGCCATGGTCCAGCTCGGCACGCTGGAGGCGCAGACCGTCGAGAAGCTCATCATCGAGTTCGTGACCAAGCTCGGCAACAGCGGCGGCATCTCGTCGAACTTCGAGCGGACCGAGGCGCTGCTCCTCAAGATCTTCCCCAGCGATCAGGTCTCGCTGATCATGGCGGAGATCAAGGGCGCGTCGGGCAAGCGCGTCTGGGCCTCGATCGCCCAGGTCGACCCGGAGATCCTCGCGTCGTTCCTGCGCAACGAGTACCCGCAGACGGTGGCGGTGGTGCTGTCGCGGGTGCGCGCCGACTACGCGGCCAAGGTGCTCACCATCCTGCCGGAGGACTTCGCCATCGACGTCCTCAACCGGATGCTGCGCATGGAGACGGTGCAGAAGGAGGCGCTGCGCCACATCGAGGAGACGCTGCGGGTCGAGTTCGTGTCGACCATCGCCCAGACCCAGCGCCGCGACGCCCACGAGATGATGGCCGACGTGTTCAACGCCTTCGACCGGCAGACGGAGGGCCGCTTCCTCGCCGCCCTCGACCAGGCGAACCGCGGCTCGGCCAAGCGGATCCGCGAGCTGATGTTCACCTTCGAGGACCTGCTGAAGCTCGATCCGGGCAGCGTCCAGACTCTGCTGCGCAGCATCGACAACGAGACCCTGTGCCGCGCGCTCAAGGGCGCCAACGAGCCGACCCGCGGCTTCTTCCTGAGGCAGATGTCGACCCGCGCGGCCAAGAACCTCACGGACGAGATGGCCTCGCTCGGGCCGGTCCGCCTCAAGGAGGTGGATGAGGCGCAGGCCAAGATGACCGAGATCGCCAAGGACCTCGCCGAGAAGGGCGAGATCATGATCGCCAAGAATAGCGCCGAGGAGGAGCTGGTCTATTGAGCGCCCAATCCGCCCGGAGCGCGAAGCCGTTCCTGTTCGAGACCGACTTCCGCAGCGGCCGCCCCAGCGCCGAGGCCCTGCGCGCCGCCGAGACCGCGGCCCGCTCCGAGGCCGAGGCCCATGCCCGCGGCATGCAGGAGGGCCGGGTCCAGGCCGAGGCGCAGGTCCAGGGCCGGCTCGCCGACGCCATGACCCGCCTGGCGCTCGCCGCCGCGGGCCTGATCGCACAGGCCGACGCGCGCGACGCCGAGCGCGAGGCGCAGGCGGTCGAGGTGGCGATGCTGATCGCCCGCAAGGTCGCGGGCGACGCCCTCGACGCCGCCCCGCTCGCCGGCATCGGCGAGGCGGCCCGGACGGCGCTCCAGCACCTGCGCGGCGTGCCGCACTTGGTGGTGCGGGTGCACGACGGCCTGGTCGAGGAGGCCGAGACCCTGGTGAAGCGCCTCGCGCGCGAGCGCGGCTACGAGGGCCGGCTCGTGGTGCTGGGCGACCCCGACATGGCGGCGGGCGACGCCCGCATCGAGTGGGCGGACGGCGGCATCGTTCGGGAGCGCGCCCGCATCGAGGCGACGGTGCTCGACGCCCTCGGCCTGCCGACGGGCCTGTGAGGAGATCCTGATGTCCGACGATTTCAGCCTGCCCCAGCTCGGCGAGCACGACACCGACTACGCCGCGGGCTCGATCCGCGACGCGCCCACCACCCCGAAGACCGCGGCCGACCTGGAGCAGCTCTTCGACGTGCCCGTGATGGTCTCGGCGGTGCTGGGCTCCGCCCGGATGCCGATCGGCGACCTGCTCCGACTCGCGCCCGGCGCGGTGCTCGAACTCGACCGGAAGGTCGGCGAGGCGATCGACGTGTTCGTCAACAACCGGCTGGTGGCCCGCGGCGAGGTCGTCCTCGTCGAGGACCGGCTCGGCGTGACGATGACCGAGATCGTCAAGGGTGAGTGATTTTCAGCCGCGGACGCCGGTGTGCTGTCCGCGCGCGGGTTTTGAGAGGGACGAACCATGCGGCTCCTGATGATCGGGCGGCTCAACGGCGAGTTGATCACCGCCTCGAAGATCGCGATGCAGCGCGGCGCCGCCGTCACGCAGGCCGACGCCGTGCCGCAGGGCCTCACCGTCCTGCGCGCGCGGGGCGCCGATCTCATCATGATCGACGTGGGTCTGCCGATCCGCGACCTCGTCACCGCGCTGGAGGGAGAGCGGATCCGCACGCCGGTGGTCGCCTGCGGCGTCTCGGCGGACGCCTCGGCCGCCGTGGCGGCGATCCGGGCGGGCGCCAAGGAGTACATCCCGCTCCCGCCCGATCCCGAGATGATCGCGGCGGTGCTGGAAGCGGTCGCCACCGACCGCGCCGCCTTCGTCTGGCGCGACCCGTCCATGGAGCGGGTGGTCAAGCTCGCCGAGCAGGTCGCCCGCTCCGAGGCCTCGGTGCTGATCACCGGCGAGAGCGGCACCGGCAAGGAGGTGCTGGCCCGGCACGTCCACCAGAAGTCCAACCGGGCGGGCAAGCCCTTCGTCTCGGTGAACTGCGCGGCGATCCCCGAGGCCCTGCTCGAATCCGAGCTGTTCGGCCACGAGAAGGGCGCGTTCACCGGCGCGGTCGCCCGGCGCATCGGCCGGTTCGAGGAGGCCAACGGCGGCACGCTGCTCCTCGACGAGATCTCCGAGATGGACGTGCGCCTGCAGGCCAAGCTGCTGCGGGCGCTTCAGGAGCGGGTGATCGACCGGGTCGGCGGCACCGCCCCGGTGCGGGTCGACATCCGCGTGCTGGCCACCTCGAACCGCAACCTCGCCGAGGAGGTCCGCAAGGGCACGTTCCGGGAGGACCTGCTCTACCGGCTCAACGTCGTCGGCCTGCGGCTCCCGCCGCTGCGCGAGCGCCCGGCCGACATCCTCGAACTCGCCACCCACTTCGCCCGGAAATACGCCGCGGTGAACGGAATGCCGGTCCGCCCGCTCTCCGCGGAGGCCCGGGCGCTCGTGCTGCGGAACCCGTGGCGCGGCAACGTGCGCGAGTTGGAGAACACCCTGCACCGGGCGGTGCTGCTCGCCTCGGGCGACGCGATCGGCCCGGAGGCGATCCTGTCGCCCGAGGGCGAGACCTTCGCGGTCGAGGGGCCGGCCGCGCGCGCCGCCCAGGTCGCCGAGGCCGCCACCCGCGGGCTGGTGGGCCGGACCGTGGCGCAGGTCGAGTGCGACCTGATCCTCGACACGCTGGACCACTGCCTCGGTAACCGGACCCACGCGGCCAAGATCCTCGGCATCTCGATCCGGACCCTGCGCAACAAGCTCAACGAGTACGTGTCGGCGGGCCTGGACGTGGCCGAGCCCGGCAGCGTCCGGGCGAGCGTCGCCTGCGGCTGACGCGCATCCACGGAGCGGCCCCGGCGCGGACGCGCCGGACGACGGCGAACGTCACGGATGTGAAGGGCCGGGCGTACTAGTGCCGTAACGGGGGCGGACCGGCGGTGACGCCCTAGCGCCGCCCGCTCTGGGCCGCCTTGTGGGCTTCGGCCTGGGCCGCGAAAGCCGCGTCGAGCTTGCGCAGGGATTCGTAGCGGGCGACGTCGCCCTCGACGTCACGGATCGTCTCCTCGACGAGGTGGCGCTGGAGGGCGACCCGCGGGTCGTCCGGCGGGAACGCCTCCCGCTCCTGCAGCCGGAGCACGGCCTGCCGCACGACCGTGTAGACCGCCTCGCGCTCCTCACGGGTCATCGACGGCTGGATCGCCTTCGCGACGAGATCGGAGAAATCCGACATGGACCGTTAGACTTCGCTCATCCAGGTGCGCCCGGTTGTCCGGGCCGCCTCCCTCTACAGATCGCGCGGCCCGGGATCCAGATCCCGGGAGCCGCGGATGCCGCTACATCCTCTGGTCGCGGATGCCGGCGATCAGCAGCGCGGACGAGCTCCAGATCACCAGGAAGCAGAAGAACGACACCAGGAGGGAGTGGCCCCGCTCGGGATAGAGGCTGTCGGTCGGCAGGACCGGCGGCACGAACGTGGCCAGGAAGATGTGCTGCTTGCTCGCCGAGATGCGCGCCCGGTCGAGCAGGCTGTGGGCCGATTCCTCCAGCTTCTCGGCGATGGTCCGCTCGACCAGCAGGCCCTCGTACTGGAGCAGCGCCTCGGTCATGTTCTGGCCGCCGGCGGCGGCGTTGGCGCTCGTCAGCTCGTCCTGGAGCGACTTCATCTGCTGGTCGATGGCCGCGATGTTGGCCACCAGCGTCTGGATCGAGCGCGAGCGCTCGTCGAGGCTGGAGCCGCGCAGGACCTGCAGGTCGTTCTCGGCCTTGAGCTTGTCCTTCCGCAGCAGGGTCAGCGTGGTCAGCGTGCCCTCGGCGGTCTTGATCGGATCGATCACACCCCACTGATTGCGGAATGCCTGCAGCGCCACGTGCGCCTTGCGCAGCCGGTCCTGGGCGACCTTCGCGTCGGCCTCGGCCTGGGCGACCATGTCGGCCTGGGCGCGCTTGGAGATGTCGTTGATCAGCGCCTCGGAGCGCGACACCACCGCCTGGGCGATGGTCAGGGCGTCCTCCGGCGTGAAGGCGCGCACGGACAGGCGGATCACGCCCGAGATCGAGTCGATATGCGCCTCGACGTGCTTGCGCCAGTATTTAGTCAGATCCTCGATCGGATCACTGGGGTCGAAGCGGGCCCAGAAATCCGCCTCGGACCGCGAGAACATCTTGGAGATGCCGATACTCTTCTCGAGCGCCTCGACCAGCGTCTGGCTGTTGATGTAGTCGCGGACGATGAAGCTGTCCTGGCTGTTGTGCTTCTGGATGAGGTTCGTGTACTGGCCGAGCGAGATGTTCTCCATCGGCTCGACGTTGCCGCGGACCGCGAACTGGGCTTCCGCAACGTACTGATTGGACGCGAACGCGAACAGGTACAGGCCGACCACCAGGGTCGGCAGGAGCACGAACAGGCCGACGCGGCGGATGATCCGCGCGCCGTAGGTCGAGGTGTCCTCCTCGCGGGGACGCAGGCCCGGCAGACGGCTCCAGTCGAGGCGCTGCCGCACGTTCGCCACGAGGGCCCGGGCGGTCCGCTTCTCCGGCACCGGCCGGATCGTCTCCGCGCTGCGCCGCAGCTCCGTCATGGTCGGAGCGGCGAACGTCACGATTTCGCCTTCGCGCGTGTCTTCCTTGACGTCGTCGAAGCTCATCCGCTCTTTGTTCCTGGGTCTGCGCCGGTTCCGCTGCCGCGGCGCCGGCCGAGGGGCGGCCCGTGCGCGGTTACCGGAATCCCGTTCTTTTAGGCCCTTTTTATGGCGCCCAGCCCGCCCGCCGCCCGGCTGCTGCACCGCGGCGACGGGCGCCGTAGCCCGGGGCCGGTATCGCGTCCTACAGTCTCTGAATGATGACAGAACTGCGTGCCGCGGCCCCGGATGGCTCCCCTGATGGCTGCCCGACCGGCCGCACGGCCAAGACCAAACTCTCCGAGATCGTCGTCGTCTGCTCGAAATGCGCGAAGCGGCAGGGCCTGCGCGGGCGGGACCTCCGCGCGGCGCTGAAGAAGGCCGGGAAGCGGGCCGCCCGCGACGGCGGCGGACGCCGGCGGAAGTTGTGCATCGTGGAATCGGGCTGCCTCGGCCCCTGTCCGAAGCGCGCCGTGGCGGTCGCGACCGGCGCGAGCCTGGCCGAGGGCCGGGTCGTCCTGCTCGATCCCGCCGCCGGGCCCGCCGAGGCGCTCGCCGCGGTGCTCAATCCCGTCCTGCCACGTCGCAGGGTCCCCGAATTCGGCCCCAATACCGCTCTAGCGGCGATACCACCCGACGAATCGCCGCCGGTCCGCTGACCGGCACAACTTGGAGCGCGCTCTTGCCCGCCTCTCGACGCGAGGCCCGCACACCGTGACCGGCGACCCTGTTTCCCGGAAGCGGCGGGCGGCCCACGCCGTGCTGCGTCGCCTGCCGCTGTTCGGCACCCTGATCGGCCTCGGCCTCGCCGTCTGGCTCGTGGCGACCAACGATCTCGCCGCGGTGGCCGCGGCCTTCGGACGGATCGGCGTGGCGGGCTTCGCCGGCGTCACGCTGGTGCGGATCGTGGTGATCCTGCTCTGCGGACTCGCCTGGGCGCGCATTCTCGACGGGCTGGCGCCCGCGACGGCTTCGGCCTGCATGATCCTGCGCTTCGTCCGCGAAGGCATCAACGTGCTGCTGCCCGTGGCCTCGGTGGGCGGCGACGTGCTGGGCGCCCGCCTCCTCACCTTCTGGGGCGTCGCCGGCTCCCTGGCGGCCGCCTCCGTGCTGGCCGACATGCTGTTTCAGGTGGGAACGCTCGCCCTGTTCGCGGGCCTCGGCGCCGGCCTCCTGAGCCGGGTCGAGGGCGCCGAGGCGGCCGCCCTCGCCAGCTGGACGCTGCGGACGCTCGTCGTGGCCGGGTTGGCGGTGGCGGCCTTCTTCGCCTTCCAGCGGACCGGCATCGTGCGAGTGCTCGAGGATCGCCTCGCCGCCCTCGGCCGGCGCTTCGTGCGCGACGCCGAGGCGCGCCCCGAGCCGAACCGCCGGATCCAGGGCGCCCTCGACACGGTCTGGGCTCCGGGCCGCCGGGGACACCTCGCTCAATCGTTCGCGCTCCACGCCCTGGCCTGGCTGCTCGGCACGGTCGAGGTCGCGGTCGTCCTCGCCTGCATCGGCGTGGACCATGTCGGCTGGGCCGACATTCTGGTGATCGAGGCGCTGAGCCAGGCGATCAAGGCCGCCGCCTTCGTGGTCCCGAGCGGCCTCGGCGTCCAGGAGGGCGGACTGGTGCTGGTCTGCGGCCTGTTCGGCATAGACCCGGGGACTGCCCTCGCCCTGTCGCTCGCGCGCCGCGTGCCCGACGTGGTGCTCGGCCTGCCGGCCCTCCTCGTCTGGCAGAATCTCGAGGCCCGCCGCGCCGGCGTTCGCCCGGCCACACCCACCTGCGACCGTCCGTGACTCGAGACCTTCCCGTGCCGACACGCCCGATGCGCCAGGTCCCGAAGCTGCGCCTGCCGCCGGTCGCGCTCGCCGCACTGGTCGCGCTGGCCGGCGGAGTGCTCGCCGCCGGTCCGGCCCTCGCGCAGAGCGTCACCCTCGATCTCGGTGCCGGCGGCACCACCGAGCGCGCCCTCCAGCTCGTGGCGCTGATCACCGTCCTGGCGGTAGCCCCCTCGGTGCTGGTGATGGCCACGGCCTTCACCCGCATCGTCGTCGTGCTGTCGATCCTGCGGTCGGCGCTGGGCACCCAGACGGCGCCGCCGACAGCGGTGCTCGTCAGCCTCGCGCTGTTCCTGACCGCCTTCGTGATGGCCCCGACCGGCCGCGCCGCCTACAGCGCCGGTATCGAGCCGCTGATCGCCGGCCGGATCACGCAGGCGCAGGCATTCGAGCGCGCCTCGGCGCCGTTCAAGACCTTCATGCTGCGCAACGTCCGCGAGAAGGACCTGAAGCTGTTCCTCGACCTCGCCAAGGTGCCGACGCCGAAGGGCCCCGAGGATGTCGGCCTGGAGATCGTCACGCCGGCCTTCATGATCTCGGAGCTGCGCCGCGCCTTCGAGATCGGCTTCCTGCTGTTCATCCCGTTCCTGATCATCGACCTCGTGGTCGCCTCGGTGCTGATGGCGGTCGGCATGATGATGGTCCCGCCGGCCACGGTCGCGCTGCCGTTCAAGCTGATCTTCTTCGTGCTGGTCGACGGCTGGACCCTGGTGGCCGGCTCCCTGGTCCAGAGCTACGGCGGCTGACGGCGGCCGTGCCGGGCCGTCAGCCGGCGCGGGACGTCGCGTCGACGATCCGGACCGCCGCGAAGCCCTCCGCGCGCGACGGCGGCTCGAACAGACGGTCGACGGAGCGGATGCTCTCTTCGGGAACCTGTCGGTCGGCGGCGCGCCGCCGGTTCCCCTCGAGGGCGACCGCGAGCGGCGCGCGGATCCAAACCGCCTCCGCGGCAACGCCGCAGGCTCGCGCGATGGCGAGGATCGGCGTACGGTGCCGCCGGCCGGGCAAGGCGGCGTCGAAGTAGACGCGGCCGAGCTGGGGCCGCTGCCGGGCGATCCAGGTCGATTTGCCGGCCCCCTGCAGCCCGCACACGACCACGAGCCGCTCGACCGAGTCCGCGGCGAGCGCCGCGCGCAGCGCCGCGAGGGCCAGCCGCCACGCCTCGGCGTTCCGTTCGGGCGTCCAGACGCGGCCGCGCTCGGTATCGAGGAAGGCGTCCGGGTCGATGACGACCGCCGCGCTCACCCGGGCGGCGCGCCGGGTGTCCCGGCGCTGCTCTGCTGCTGTCCGCCCTGGGCACCGGCGGCGGGCGCCTCGCCGCCCGCACCCGGCGCCTCGGGTCGACCGCGCGCGGGCGCGGCGGCATCCGGATAGCGCTTGCGATACTCGGCGAGGAAAGCCGACAGCGTCTGGACCTTCGTGGCGCGCGCCGCGATGTCCCGGAAACCCGGTGCCCGGGTCGGGTCGGTGCCGGTCAGGAGCGCGAAGGTGCGGGCGTCCGGGCTCGCCGCCATCCCCTCAGAGAATTTCGCCTTCAGCCGCTCCAGGCCCACGGCCTCGTGCGCGAGATCGTAGGCGATCGCGGCGCGCACGATGTCGGCGCGCGCCTGATCGTCCAGCGGCTGGCCGGACTGCCACGTATCGCCCAGCAGGGCCTCGTGGGCCTCCCCGGCCTCGCGCCAGCGGCGCGCGCCCCAGTAAATGTCGGCGCGAAGACGCTCGATATCCGGACCGCTCTCGTCCTCGATCGTTTCCAGCGCGAGGTCGGTGCGGGTCAGGTCCGACAGGGCCCTGGCGCGGACCAGCCCGCGGGCGCGCTTGAGTTCGCCCGGAAGCTCGGGCAGCTCGGTGGCGTCGAGGACCTTCAGGGCCTCCATCGGCTTGTCGTCCATCAGCCGGACCGTCGCGAGGCGCGCCGCCACCGCGGATCGCGCCGGGCCGGTGAGGCGGTTGTCGATCTGGTACTGCAGCAGGTCGGCGGCCGAATCGAGGAGGTCGAGGGTCACGAGGCGGTCGGCCAGACGGCGCACCACCTCGTCACCGCGCCGCCCGATCGGGCTCAGCTCACGGAAATCGAAGAAGAGCGACACGGCCTCGATCCCGGAGAGCTTGTCGCCCTTGTCGGTGAGGTAGAGGTTCTCGAAGGCCGTCTGCGCGTCCCGCGCCAGCGCCGCGGTCGCTGGGGCGTTCGGCGCGAAGACGTTGGCCCGGCGCACCACCGTGAAGGCGTCGCGCCACCGGCCGGCGGCGAGATAGAGGCGGGCGAGACCGGCGGTGATACCGTCCTCGACCGGGCCCCCGTGCCAGGTCAGGGCGAGCCGCTCCAGCCGCTCGATGGCGGCGTCGGGCGCGAGCTTGCCGGAGGCCTGCGCCAGGAGTGCCCCTCTCAGCGCGGCCTCGACCGAGACCGGGCGGACGGCCGAGTTGTCGAGGCGCGCGTAGGCGTCCAGGGCCGCCTCGGTCTGGCCGGTCGCCTCGGCCACGCGGGCGCGGACCATCGCCAGCCGGTCACGGATCCAGGGCGGCAGGTCGCGCTCGGCCTCGGCGCGCGCGGCAGCGGTCTCGGCATCGCCGTTCTCGATCGCCGATTCGGCGGCCCGGGCCCGGATCGTCTGCGCGACGTCCGCGGGATAGCCGTCGGCCAGCGGCAGCACCTTGAGGAAGCCCGTTTCCGCCGTCTTCCAGTCGCCGGCCCCGGCCGAGGCCATCGCGCGCCACAGCGCGGCCTCGCGATCGTCGCTCAGGAGCGGGACGCTGAGGGCCTTCAGCGCCTCCGCGCTCCGGCCGATCCGCACCAGGGCGATGCCCCGCAGGACGGCGGTGTCGCGCTGGATCGCCAGCAGCGGATCGTCGGCGGCCGCGATCTCCAGCGCGGTGAGGCCCTCGTAATCGAGGCCGTTGGCGAGATCCGCGCGGGCCAGCGCCAGGCGGGCCGGCCCGCGCTCGGTCGGCGTCGCCGCGACGGCCGCGTCGAAGAGGCCGCGCAGGGTCGCGCGGACATTGCCCATCCTGGCGCGCTCCCAGGGCTCCTTCGCGATCGCGAGGGCCCCCGCGTCGACGAGCGCCACGTCCGGCTTGCGCGCCGCCATGGACGCGGCGAGTCCGCCCTCGCGGCCGATCGAGACGCCGTCGAGTTCGGGCCGCACCGCCAGATCGTCGGCGCCGGCGAGCACCGCGAGGCCGTGCCGGCTCGGCAGGATCTCGAAATCGACGAAGCGACGGTTCTTCGGATTGCCGACGGGGCGCTGCGCGGCCGACGCGACCACCGCGATCCGCTCATCGTCGAGGGCGAGCCACGTTGCCGATCCGGGATGCGGCAGCGTCAGGGTGACGGCGATGCGGCCGGACGGATCGGGCTTGCGGACGGGATCGATCGTGTCGCTCGGACTGAGCGCACTGCCTGCCGAGAGTTCCCAGGCCACGCCGGTCCCGGTGGTGACGGCGTTGAGATCGACGAGCCGACCCGGCGGAACCGGGAACCGCACGACCGTGAGCGGCCCCGTCCGGGCGGGTGCGCCCATCGGCGCGAGGCCCTGGCTCGCCGGCGGGACGACCACCGGCTCGGCGGTCTCGAAGGCCAGCGTCGCGATCCCGCCGCGCTCGAACAGGACCGCCGGCGGGAGGGTCTGAAACGGGAAGAGCAAGCCGCCGCCGGCCCGGCGCGTCGGCGGCGGCTCGGGGGGGCGCGGCGCGGCCGCCGGCGCAGTGACTGGCGCAGCGACGGGCGCCGTGACTGGCACAGTGACTGGCGCACTGGCCTGGGCCGGGCGCGGCGCGACCGGCAGCGGCGGCGCCTGCTTCGCGGCGGCGGGACCCGGCACGTCGACGGCGGTCGCGGCCGGCTCCAGAGGCTTGGGGCGGACCACGTCCACGTACATGGCGCCGTCCTCGCGCTCGGTGCCGATCCTGAACCCGTCCTCGGGCGTGATCAGCAGACTCGCCGAGTTCGCGTCGGTCTCCGTCGCCAGCTTGGCGATTCCGGGGCGCGGACGGCCGCGGGTGCCGCTCGGATCGATCGTCCAGGCGCCGATCACCCGCACGCGCGTCACGGGTCCCTCGGCGGTCACCGTGGAGACGGCCTCCGCGGGGAGGCGCAGCGACAGCCGCGTCAGGGTTGGAAGCAGCGCGAGCTCGAGCGACAGCGCCCGGCGCACCGGCTCCGGCGTGCGCGCCCTGAGCGCCTCCTCGGCCGCCCGGGCCCGGCGGGCGAGGTCGGCAATCACCTCGGCCGGCAGCGGCGGCATGAGGCCGGACCAACCCTCCGGAAGCAGGTCCACGAACACGCGCTCGCCGGCCGACTGGACGTTGGCCCGATAAGGGCGCTGCAGGGCGAGGCGGAGCCCCGTGCCGTCGGGATCGCGGCGGACGCTGGCGATGAAGGCCGGCATCTCGTCCGTGAGGTGCTCGGGCCCGGGCGCCACCCGCTCGCCGTAGCTCAGGAGCAGGACGCCGCCGGCGAGCTTCGCCTTGACCGCGACCGGCTTGTCGAAAGTGAGCACGATCCGGCCGTAGCCGCCGGCCCCGGTGCCGACCTCGCTGCCCTTGGTGCTGACGAGCCGCGCGGCCAGCGCGGGCGCGATCCCTGCCAGAAGGGCGAGCAGCGCCAGCGCCGCGGTCAGCACCCGCGCGCCGCGTCCTCGACCGTTCCGGGGTCGCCCGCCCACCGATCCCATCGCCTCGCCGATCCGAACCCGGCGCGCGGCACCCGAGGGACCGCGGCGCGCGGCGCCACTTCTCGGCGGGATCCTGCTCGACCGCGGCTAACGCTGGCTTAACCGTAACCGGAAAAGGCCGCGGGCCGCCGCGCGGCTCAGCCGCCGAGTGCGACGGCGCGGTCGAAGGCCTGCGAGAAGCCCGTCAGCGGCACCGTGACGGTGGCCGGCTCGGTGCCGCCCGCCTTCTCGCCGGTCACGGTGAGGGCCTTGGCGGTGCGCATGCCGTCGAGGGCGAGCGTCGGGAAGCTGATCGCCACGATGCAGCCCTCGGCGCTGCAGGTCGTGTAGGGGGCGCCCTTGCCGAGGGTCTGCTCGTCGAGCTTGAAGGTCACGCCTGGCTCGATGGCGAGCCCGAAGGGCATCAGCACGATCCCCTCGGCCCGGCCGTTCGCGGGCGTCTGCAGTTCGAAGCCGAACTTGCGCCGGCCGGTCCGCGAATCGCCCTGGGACTGGGCCACGATGCAGGTGACCTTGTCGCTCGGGCGCGTGCAGGTCATCGTCCAGTCGCCGTAGCTCTCGCTGACGGTGCTGGCGCCGGCGGGCCACACGGCGTGCGCCGCAGCGGCCGCCGGCGTCGCGGCCTCCTCGGGTTTCGCCGCCTCGGTAGGCTTGGCCGCCTTGTGGGGAGCCGGCTTCGGCCGCGGCTTGGGCTTCGGCTTCGCGGGCGCCTCGGCGGCCGGAGCGGCGTCGGGTTCGGCATCCTGCGCGCGCGCCGCCAGGTTCGGGACCGCCGCAAGCGACGTCGCGATCAGGCTGAGACGCAGAAGCGCACGAAATGTCGACATGGAATCACGATCCCCCGGAGAGCCATTGGGCGGCAGTGCCGCCTAATGCCCAAGCCGGGGCGACGCAATCGCCGGAGACGGCGCCGGTGGGTTGCGCGCGTCTCAGAGAGGATTCGGTCCACCGATCGAGCGCGCGAGCGCGCAGCGGCGGGCGAAGGCACTCTCCGCGCCGACGCGCAGCGTGCGGGCGACCGCGAAGACGAGGGTCAGGAAGCCGGGATCGCGATCGGCGGTCTCGACGGCAGGGCCGGGGATCCGGGCGGTGATGAGCGCGAGCATGACGGACTCCAGGTGCGAGGTCCCGGGCGTTTCGTCGCTCCCCAACTCTGCGGCCCTCTGCGCGGCCTTGCTGCATTGCAATATGAGGCCCGCGCCAAGAGACTGCCACTGAGCAGATGATAGGGGACGCATGCGCTGGATTCATACTTCGCGCGACGTTTCGGTGAGGGCGCGTTAACGAAGGGTAATGGGGGCGCGGTTGACCGGCGACGGGCAAGCCGCCATTGAGCGCGTTTCCGGCGACTCGGGCCCTGGACCGCACCGGCACCGCTCCGGCGGCGCGGGCCTGTCGCCGCACTGTCACACGCGCGCCATAACCCGCCCGCGAGCAGATGAGCGGACGCGCCCGGCGTCCGCCAGACGAGGATATCCCGCATGACCGACCAGCCGACCCATCACCCGATCCATGGCCGGATCACCGGCCCCATCGTGATGATCGGCTTCGGCTCGATCGGCCGCGGCACCCTGCCGCTCATCGAGCGCCACTTCGAGTACGACCGCGCCCGCTTCACCGTGATCGACCCGGTCGACACGCATCGGTCCCTCGCCGAGAAGCACGGACTGCGCTTCGAGAAGGTGGCCCTGACGCCGGAGAACTACCGCGACGTGCTCACCCCGCTCCTCACCGAGGGCGGCGGCCAGGGCTTCTGCGTCAACCTGTCGGTCGACACCTCCTCGCGCGCCATCATGGAGCTCTGCCGCGAACTCGGCGCCCTCTACATCGACACCGTGGCCGAGCCCTGGCCGGGCTTCTACTTCGACAAGACCAAGAGCCAGGGCGACCGCACCAACTACGCGCTCCGCGAGAACATCCTCGACGCCCGCGCGCAGAAGCCCGGCGGCACCACGGCCGTGTCGTGCTGCGGCGCCAATCCCGGCATGGTCTCGTGGTTCGTCAAGCAGGCGCTCCTGAACATCGCCCAGGATACCGGCCTGCAGCGGCCCGAGCCGAAGACCAAGGCCGAGTGGGCCGCCCTGATGAAGGATCTGGGCGTGAAGGGCGTCCACATCGCCGAGCGGGACACGCAGCGCGCCAAGAATCCGAAGCCGCGGGGCGTCTTCGTGAACACGTGGTCGGTCGAGGGCTTCGTCTCCGAGGGCAACCAGCCGGCCGAGCTGGGCTGGGGGACGCACGAGACCTGGAAGCCCGCCAACGCCCGCGAGCAGGAGAAGGGGTCGCGCTGCGCGATCTACCTGCTGCAGCCGGGCGCCGACACGCGGGTGCGCACCTGGGTGCCGACCGCCGGGTCGCAGTTCGGCTTCCTCGTCACCCACAACGAGGCGATCTCCATCTCCGACTACTACACGGTGCGCGAGGGCGATAAGCCGGTCTTCCGGCCGACCTGCCACTACGCCTACCACCCGGCCGACGACGCCGTGCTGTCGCTCCACGAGATGTTCGGCAAGGCGGCGCAGGTGCAGGAGCAGCACCACATCCTCGACGAGACCGAGATCGTCGACGGCATCGACGAGCTCGGCGTGCTCGTCTACGGCCACGCGAAGAACGCCTACTGGTACGGCTCGCAGCTCTCCATCGAGGAGACCCGCCGGGTCGCCCCTTACCAGAACGCCACCGGCCTGCAGGTGACCTCGGCGGTGCTCGCCGGCATGGTCTGGGCCCTGGAGAACCCGGAGGCCGGCATCGTCGAGGCCGACGAGATGGACTTCCGCCGCTGCCTGGAGGTCCAGACCCCGTATCTCGGCCCGGTCGTGGGCGTGTACACGGACTGGACGCCGCTCACCGACCGCCCGGGCCTGTTCCCGGAGGACATCGACACCAGCGATCCCTGGCAGTTCCGCAACGTGCTGGTGCACGGCTGAGGCTTCCGCCGCGCCCCGTCAGGCGGGGCGCGGATCCGCGCCGGATCGGCGGCGCCGTCCTGAACGCACGAAAGGGGCCTCCGAGATGCGACGATCTCGGAGGCCCCTTTCGTAAGGCCCCCGCCCGGCCCCGCGGCCTATGCCCGGGATGACGCCGGCCCGGACAGTTTCAGCCGGCTCGGCTACTCGGCCTGCCGCCGCGTCACGAGGGTGCGGCCCGGCTCGACCTCGTTCTTATCCTGATACAGCGGCACGATCGCGCGCAGCCAGCCGCGAACCTCGCGGCCGCCGTAATTGCGCTCGACCACGTCGTGCGTGAGGTAGGCCTGCAGGTTCACGGGCCCGAAATTGTAGCCGACGAGACCGCCCACCGCGATCTGGCCCTGCGGACGGTAGCTCGCCACGCCGGTGGGAAGGTCCGTCGACCCGAAGGCCACCGCGCCGATCTGCCAGGAGCCGAATTTCTTCGTCATGGTCAGGTCGAGGTTCATGTAGTCCGGGTAGAGGGTGCCGCTGGGCGAGCGCGTGTCGAGGAAGACGCCGTAGAGCAGGTTCGCCGTGAGGTTCCAGCCCTGGCCGGTGTAGCTCAGCGCGAAGCGGTGGGTCAGCGAGGCCGACTGCGTCAGGAACCGCGTCTGGATCGGCAGGTAGCCGCCGAACAGGTAGCTGAAGCCGATGTCGCCGCCGAGGTCCCAGGCGAGCTGGGCCGCCAGCAGCTGCTGCCCGACGCCGCTCTGATAGGGTGCCCCCTGGCTGCTCGCCGCCGCGACCGGCTGGGTGAAGAAGAACTGCAGGCGCGCACCCGCGACATCCCAGGGCGTCGCCCACGCGAAGGTCGGCAGGTTGACGTTGGTCGACGAGTCGCGCGGGAGCGTGCCGCGCACGCCGAAGCTCGACAGGTTCACGAAATACAGGCCGACCGGCAGCTGGTCGCCCACCGGCAGGCCGACCGTCTGTCCCGGCTGCGCCGCGGACGCCGCCCGCGCGGTCGTGGCCGTCGACGCGGCGGCGATCGGGGCCGAGACGGCAAGAGCCGCCGCCGCGACCCAACGTGACGTCAGGCTAAATCCGGCCATGAAAACCCCGAACCTGAGCCCCGTCATTCGGGGCCGATCAGGGTTTGACGAGCGTTCACTCCGACAGCATCCCGCCGTTACGGCCAAGCCGTGCGCGATCGCACGGCGTCGACAGACCGTTCTCTTGGCGAGGGGACTAAATCACCGCCCCTCGACTTCGACGACGAAGTCGCCGCGGTAGGTCGTGCCCTCCACCGGGTTCGAGATCCAGCGGCAACGGCCGACCCGCAGGTCGTGGCCGGCGTGGAAATGCCCGGAGATCCACAGCTCAGGCCGCTCGGCCTCCGCGAGGTCGTCGAGGGCCGTGCTGGCGTAGAAGGCCGGCACCCACCAGGGGACGCCGGGCGCATCCCGGAACCGGTCGGCCGCGAGCGGGCTCGCCGGGTGATGGGTCACCACCACGGTCGGTCCGTCGTGCGGGGTCCGGAGCGCCGCGTGCAGGGCCGCCCGCTCGATCCGGTGTTCCGCCATCGCGTCCGCCGGCTGCCAGGGGCTGCCGTCGGCCTTGCGGATCGAGCCGAGATATTCCCGCGAGCCCGTCACCGGGTCGGTCATGCGCGACGCCGCGTAGGCCACCGGATCGTCGGGCCGGTTCGGCGCGTCCGGTGCGAGCCAGCGCCCCGCGAGGGTCCAGTCGCTCCACAGGGTGGTGCCGACGAAGCGGACACCGTCGATGACGCAGCTCCGCGCGTGCTGGAGCAGATGGATCTGCGCGCCGAGCCCGTTGAGGCGACCGACCTCGGCCTCGAGGGCGGCGATCAGCTCCGGCGCGGTCCGCCGGTCCCCGGTCGGCGCGTAGCGCTCGTGGTTGCCCGGCACCAGCACGATCGGCCGTCCCTGCGCGAGGTGCAGCAGCGCCGCGAGCCCCCGCTCGGGATGTCCCTCGTGGAGGTCGCCTGGGCAGGCGAGCAGGTCGAACGGCTCCGCGGGCGGCGCGATCCGGCCGAGGCGGCGCCGCTCCAGGTGCAGGTCCGAGATGGGGAAGATGCGCATGATGGTCGCTGCCGTGTCGCCGTTTGGGGGCCGCCCGAGGACCGCTACCGCGCGGCTCTGCGCTCGGCCGCGGCTGCCTTGAGGATGTCGGCGGCCGAGTCGGCGTTGAGGATCGCGATCCCGGCCGCCACGACGAGGTCCGGCCAGGGGGACGGGTGGAGGGCCGTCACCAGACCGGCGGCGATGATCGCCAGGTTGGCGACGGCGTCGTTGCGCGCCGAGAGGTAGGCTGCCCGGGTCAGACTGCCCGAGCCGGAGCGGTGCCGGGCGAGCATGAGCGCGCAGGTGAGGTTCACGGCGAGCGCGCCGAGCCCCGCGAGGGTCAGGGGCAGTGCCGCTGGGGCGGTGAAATCGGCGATCTTGCCGTAGGCCGCCCAGGCCCCCGCCAGCGCCGGCAGGAGCAGGATCCCCGCCATGGCGGTCCCGAGGCGGGCGCGGTTGCGCGCGCTCCAGCCGAGACCCGCGAAGATCAGCAGGTTGATCGCCGCGTCCTCGAGAAAATCGAGGCTGTCGGCGATCAGCGCCACCGAGCCGATGGCGAGCGCCACCGCGATCTCGATGCCGAAATAGCCGAGGTTGAGCGCCGCCACGCGGGCGACGACCGGGCGGAGGGCGGGCGGCGCGGGCCGGGGCGCATCATCGGCGATCACGGGACGCCTCTTCGCCGACGCGCACGGCGCTGTCGAGCCGCTGTTGAGAAAAGCCTGTCCCCGGCTCAAGAAAGTTCGAGGCCGTTACGCCTTTGTCCGGGTGGATTCGCCGCCGGGATCGTGCGACGCCGTTGCCGGAGCCGGCTGCACGAGACGAATGACCGGCCGGAACCGGAGGTCTGCCGCGTCATGCTGCCCGAACTGCGCGTGCTCTATTTCGAGGATCTCGAGGTCGGCCTGTCGGAGACCCTCTCGAAGACCATCGCCTCCTCGGACGTGGTGGGCTTCGCCGAGATCACCGGCGACCGCAACCCGATCCACCTGTCCGAGCACTTCGCCGCGCGCACGCCGTTCGGCACACGCATCGCCCACGGCCTCTACACGGCCGGGCTGATCTCGGCGGTGCTCGGCACCCGCCTACCGGGGCCCGGCGCCGTCTACATCTCCCAGACCCTGAACTTCCGCGCCCCGGTGCGGATCGGCGACGTCGTCGACGTCACCGTGACGGTGGCCGAACTCATGCCCGAGCGGCGGCGCGCGCGCCTCGCCTGCAAGTGCTCGGTGGGCGGTGAGACGGTCCTCGACGGCGAGGCCCTAGTGAAGGTGCCGACCAAGGCCGAGGCCGACCCGCTGGCGAACCGCTCCGACCGGTCCCAGGGCTGAGGTGACTCCGGTCCCGGAGCTCCTCGCCGACCCGGACGATCCCCGCCTCGAGCCCTATACCCGGATGCGCGAGCGTGACCTCGTGGGCCGCGCCGGGCGCTTCATCGTCGAGGGCGAGGTGACCCTGCGGCTCCTCCTCAGCCGCCGCAGCCGCTTCCGCGCCGAATCGATCCTCCTCGCGCCTGAGCGCTGGCCCGGACTCGCCGCCGAAATCGCCGCCGCCGCGGAGCCGCCGCCCGTGTTCGGCGCCTCGAAGGCGGTGATGAGCGCCGTGACGGGCTTCCCGATCCACCGCGGGGTCCTCGCGGTCGGTCTGCGCGGGCCGGAGCCCGGCGCGGCCGACCTCGTACCGCCGCCGCCCGCCCCCGCCCTCGTGGTCGGCCTCGCGGGCCTGACCAATCACGACAATGTCGGCGCCGCCTTCCGCAACGCGGCGGCCTTCGGGGCCGACGCCGTGCTCCTCGACGGGGCGAGCTGCGACCCGCTCTACCGCAAGAGCATCCGCGTCTCCGCAGGGGCCGCCCTGATCCAGCCTTTCGCGCGGCTGCCGGAAGGGCAGGACTGGCTGCGGCTCGCCGAAACCCTCGATCTCCAGCCGCTGGCCTTCAGCCCGGGGGCGACCGAGACTCTGGACACGCTCGACGTCCCGGCGCGCGCGCTCCTGATCCTCGGCACCGAGGGACCCGGCCTCGATGCGGCGACGCTGGCCCGGGCGCGTCCGATCCGGATCCCGATGGCCGCCGGCTTCGACTCGCTCAACGTCGCCACCGCGGCGGGCGTCGCCCTCTACACCATCGCGCGCGGCCAGGGGCGCCTCGGCAGGCCGTGAACGCGCCGCGACGACAGCTCCCTTCGCCCGGGCCGGCCGTTTCCTGAACTCAGTATTCTCCGCGCGGACGCCGCCGAATAAGGCCGGCACACAATCGTCCGCCTGCAACACATGGACATCTCGACGCCGCGCGCGGGTGTGCGCAAGCTGAGATCTCAAGACCGTCACGACGCCGCGCCGGATCGCATGTCGAGTCTCCCGACGCTTCACTTCAACACCGATCACCTCGAACCCGCGCAGGCCTTCGCGGCCTGGCGCGATCTGATGGCACCCATCGTTCGGATCGAGCAGATCAAAGGGGCTCCGGTGCCGCGCGGGAACCTGTCCTGCACGGTCCTGGGGGACATCCTCGCCAGCCGGATGGTCTTCTCGGCCCAGCACATGGTCCGCGATCGCCGCCACGCCGCGGCGACGCCGGATCACTTCACGTTCATGCTCTACGTGTCGGGTGGCCTGTCCGGGGACGTCGCGGGCAGCCCGGTGGTGCAGCAGCGCAACCGGATCATGGCCGCCAATATGGGCCGGGAACTCGATGCCCGCGGGGTGAGCTCCAGCGCGATCGGGCTGACCATCCCGCGGCGCCTGCTGGCCGACTGCGCGGTCGAGCGGATCCCAATCTTCCTCGACAGGGAGCGGAACCGTCTGCTCGTCGCCCGGCTGCACGCCCTGTACCGCCGGCTGCCGACGGCCACCGCCGACGACGAGCCGGCGATTGCGGGTGAGTTGACCGGTTTCGTCCGCCGCCTGTTCGATCCGTCCGCGGCCTCGGACGTGCTGCAGGGCCCGGAATTGGATGCCGGCTTCGTCGCCCTCGTCGAGCGCCTGATGGATCTCCACCTGGCCTCGCCCGACCTATCGCCGGACCGCCTCGCCGACGGGGCGGGCGTCTCGCGGACCGTGCTGTACCGCGCCTTCCAGAACGTCGGCGGCGTCATGCACCGCGTCTGGGAGAAGCGGTTGGAGGCGATCCGGATCGCCCTGCAGGATCCGCTTGAGACGCGGGCGCTCGCGCGCCTGGCGAGCGAGCACGGCTTCAAGGATCCCGCACACCTGAGCCGCGCCTTCCGCGCTCGATTCGGGGTGACGCCGCGGGAATGGCGCCAGACGCGAAGGCCCCACGGCACCCGGACGTTCGAGCGGACGCCCGCCCAGGCCCACGCCTGGTACGAGCGTCTGGGCCAGCGCTGACGCGCCCGCTCCACCGAGGACGGCCCGACACGCGATCCGGCGCTGGCGAGGCCGCCGGTGAGGCCACGGGCGGTCCGCGACGCGGCTCGCCTCGAGAAACCTTGCGGATGTGTATCGACGGTATGATCGTATACAGCGTTGTGCGCGCGACAAACGGCTGCAATTGCCGCGCGATGATGCGAAGCTAGCTTGGCTGCACGGGGTATCGGGATTCTGTGAGGAGTCGGGGACGTTGCTTCAGTCTGGGGATGGGTTGCGGGCGCTGACCGGACGCCGGGTGGCCGTGGTCGGGGCCGGACCGGGCGGACTGGCCGCCGCCCTGCTGCTCGCGCGGGCCGGGATCCACGTCAGCATCTTCGAGAAGGACCCGCAGGTCGGGGGTCGGACGAAGACCGTCGAGGCTCCCGGCGGCTACCGGTTCGATATCGGCCCGACGTTCTTCCTCTATCCACAGATTCTTGCGGATATTTTCGCGAGCTGCGGCGAGCGGCTGGAAGACCACGTCAAGCTCGAGCGGCTTGACCCGCAGTACCACCTCGTGTTCGAGGGCGCGGAGGGGATCTCGGGAACGATCCGCGCGACCGGCGACGTCGAGCGCCTGGAGCGCGAGATCGCCCGCCTCGCGCCGGACGACGCCAAGAACGTCAAGGCCTTCTTCTCCGAGAACCGGTCCAAGCTGAACTACTTCAAGCCGGTCCTCGAACAGGCCTTCCACACCCTGCGCAGCATGGCGAGCCCGGCCATGCTGGCCGCACTGCCCTACCTGCATCCGGGCCGGAGCGTGGACCGAGACCTCAAGCGCCACTTCGCCGACCCGCGGGTGCGCCTCGCCTTCTCGTTTCAGACCAAGTACCTCGGCATGTCGCCGTTCCGGTGCCCGAGCCTGTTCACCATCCTGTCGTTCCTCGAATACGAGCACGGGGTCTATCACCCGGTGGGCGGCTGCGGCGCCGTCTCCGAGGCGATGGCGGGCTTGGCCGGCCGCATGGGCGTGGACCTCCGGCTCAACAGCAACGTCGAGGAGGTGCTGTTCGACGGCAAGCGCGCCACCGGCTTGGTAGCGGACGGCGAGACTTTCAACGCCGACGCGGTGCTGATCAACGGTGACTTCGCGAAGGTCGTGCGCGCCCTCGTCCCGGAGCGGCACCGGCCGCGCTGGCGCGACGCCAAGATCCGGAAGGCTCGGCTCTCCTGCTCGACCTTCATGCTGTATCTCGGCCTCGAGGGGAAAATGCCCGACAGCCTCGGGCACCACACGATCCTCCTGGCCGACGGCTATGAGAAGAACATCCGCGAGATCACGGAGGGCACGCTGCCGATGCAGCCGTCCCTGTACGTGCAGCACGCGGGCTACACGGATGGCGGGATGGCGCCGCCCGGACACACGGCTCTCTACGTGCTGGTGCCGGTGCCCAACCTGAAGGCGGGGATCGACTGGGCGGCGATGCGGGAGACCTACCGCGCCCTGATCCTGGAACGGCTGAAGCTCCTCGGAATCGACGATCTCGAGTCCCGCATCCGTTACGAGCGGATCATCGACCCGACCCAGTGGGAGGAGGATTTCGCCGTCCACGAAGGCGCCACCTTCAACCTCGCCCACGACCTGATGCAGATGCTGTATTTCCGGCCGCACAATCGTTTCGGACCGGGGCTCTACATCGTCGGTGGCGGCACCCATCCGGGCTCCGGCCTGCCGGTGATCTACGAGGGAGCCCGCATCTCGGCCCGGCTGCTGATCGAGGAGCTTGCCGGTGCCCGCGCCGCCGCCGCGGCCGGCATCCCCGACACCGCCCCGCTGGCCACCTCCAGCGAGGCCTCGTGAGCGCGGCGACCGACCGGAGCCTTCTCCGGAGGCCGAGAGGACGCGTGACGGTTGCCACGGCGGCCTGGTTCTGCGCCGCGACCCTGCCCGCCTGGGCCGCCGCGGTGCAGGTCGAGGTCGACGGCATCGAGCCCGGGGGCGGCCAGGTGCGCGTCGCGCTCTGTCAGGGCGGTCTCTCGGAGACGTCGTGTCTCCGGGGGGACGACGCGCCGGCCACCGCCGACCGGGCGCGGTTCACCTTCCGGGATGTCCCGCCGGCCACCTACGCGGTGGCGGCCTACCAGGACGCCAACGGCAACGGGCGCCTCGACCGCACCGGCCTCGGCCTGCCGCTCGAGCCCTACGGCTTCTCGGGGGCCGTCGGGCGGCGGGCGCGACCCGACTTCGCCGAGGCGGCCTTCGCCCTCCGGGAGCCCGGCGCCGCCGTACGGGTGCGCCTCGGCCGTGCCCTGCCGGGTCGGTGAACCGATGGACGCCCCCCTCGTCCGGCTCGCGGGCGTCGGCCTCGACCTCCGCGGCCGACGGGTGCTGGATCAGGTCGATCTCGACCTCGGCACTGGCGACACCTTGGCGCTGCTCGGACCGAACGGGGCCGGCAAGTCCTCGCTGATGCGCCTCGTGGCGGGGCGCCTCGCCCCGAGTGCGGGATCGGTGCGCGTGGCCGGAGCGGACCCGTACCGCGCGGGACAGGCCCGACGCGCCATCGGATGGGTGCCGCAGGAGATCGCCCTCTACCCGCGGCTGACGGTGTCGGAAAATCTCGGCGTGTTCGGGCAGCTGGCGGGGGTTTCCCGCCGCGACCGGAAGGCGGCCGTGGAGGCCGCCCTGGCCATGGCCGACATCGGCGACGTGGCGCGACGTCCGGTCGGCGTCCTGTCGGGCGGGTACCGGCGCCGGGTGAACATCGCCGCGAGCCTGATGAACCGGCCCCGGCTGGTGCTCCTCGACGAGCCGACCAGCGGCGTCGACTTCGCCGCGCGGGCCGCGATCCACGCGGTGCTCGACCGCCTGAAGGCCGCCGGCACCGCGATCCTGATTGCCACCCACGATTTCGCCGAGGCGGAACGCCTCGCCTCCCGGGTCGCGTTCCTGGCCCAGGGCCGGGTCGTGCGTGCCGGCCGTCTCGCCGACCTGCTCGCGCAGTTGCGCACGGGCGCGCCCGAGCGGGAGCTGAGCCTCACCGGCCCGGTGACGGGACAGGCAGAGGGCGTGCTGCGCCGGGCCGGCTTCGTGCCCGCCGAGGCTGGCGGCCTCGTCTGGCGGTCGGTCGAACGGGCCGGCCTCGACGGCGCGGCACTGCTCGGCGCCCTGCGCGCCCAGAACGTTCCGGTGGCCGAGATCCGGGTGCGGGCGCCGCGGCTGGAGACGCTCTATCTCGACGCCCTCCGCCCGCGGGAACTGACGGATCCCGAAGCCACTTCGCTCCGGGTCGGGGCCGCCGGATGATCGCTGCCGCCTTCCGGGTGATGCTCCTGACCCTCCTGCGCGACCGGGCCGCGCTGGTGATGGCCTTCGTGCTGCCGACCGTGATCTTCTCGATCTTCGCGGCGATCTTCTCCGGGGCGATCGGCGACCGGATCCGCATCCATCTCGGCTTGGCCGACCTCGTCCACACCGCGGCGACACAGCGCCTCGCCGACGCGCTCGCGGCCGATCCCTCGCTCCGGGTGACGCGGCTGCCCGCGACCGACATCGACTCCGTGGCGCAGGCGGTGCGGGCCGGCGAGGTCGACGTGGCGCTGGTCCTGCGTGGAGACCTGATCGCCGCCCCTGCTGAGGCCGCGCCCGGTTCCGCGGACCAGCCGGTGGTGCTGGTCGAGAACCCCGCCAAGGCGCTGGCGACACCGATCGCCCTCGGCCAGCTCCAGCGGGTCCTGAACGAGGCGCTGCCCGACGTGGTCCTGTCGCGGGTCGTCGCCGACGTCGAGCGCACGGGCAAGATCGGTCCAGACGAGCGCCGGTTCCTCGACGAGGCCTTCGCCGAGCAGCGTGCCAAGAAGGAACCGTTCAGCTTCGCCTCCCTGGTGGAGCGCCGCAGCACCGCGTCCGGGACCGCCAATGCCCGGGTGAGCTACTACGCCGGCGCGATCACCGCGGTGTTCCTGCTCTTCGCCGCCATGCAGGGCGCCATGTCCCTGGTCGAGGAGCGCGAGACGGGCCTCACCGAGCGGCTGATGGCCGGGCCGGGTGGATTGCCCGTCGTGGTGCTCGGAAAGTTCGCCTTCCTGACGCTGCAGGGGCTCGTCCAGGCCGGACTGATCTTCCTGGCCGCCGCGCTTCTCTACGGCGTCGAGATCGGTCCGCACTGGCCGGCCTTCCTGGCCGCCTGCCTGTTGGTCTCCGCGATGGCGGCCGGTCTGGCGCTCGCGGCCTGCGCGCTCGCGGCCTCGCGCCAGCAGGCGCATCTCGCCTCGACCTTCGGGGTACTGCTGCTCTCGGCGGTCGGAGGCTCGATGGTCCCGCGGTTCCTGATGCCGCCCTGGCTGCAGCAGGCCGGATGGCTCACCCCGAACGCCTGGGCGATCGAGGCCTACCAGAGCGCCCTGGGCGAGGGCTTCTCCGCCGCGGCCCCGGCCCTGGGCGTCCTGGCGGCGCTGACCCTGGCCGGTCTCGCGTTCGCCCTCGCGCTGGCGGCGCGGCGGACGGCCTAGGGCCCGCCGTCCCGACCCGGACGGCGCTACTCCACGTAGACGCCGGCACCGACCAGCGCCTCCACGCCGGCCACGCGCGTCGCGCAGACGTAGCTCCATTTCACGCTCGGCGCCGACTGGCCGGGCTTCGGGAACATGTAGTCGACCCATCCGGACCCGAACCGCGTGACGGCGTCGATGAGATCGTGGTGGAACTGCTTCCCGTCGGCGTCGCGCTCGTGGAGCAGGTCGTGGCCCTCGCGGTTCGGATGGGCGGCGTTGAAGAGGACGATCCCCCGCAGGTCGACGACGAACAGATAGACGTCCCCGTATCGCCAGGTGCTCCCCTTGCGCCGGAACGCGTCGAACGCCCGCGCGCCCTCGGCCTCCAGCATGTCGGCCGCCCTGTTGACCAGGGCCTCGATCTCGGCCGCCTGGTGCAACGGCGGGGGTGCTCGCCGGGCGGTGACCGGGATGGCCGACGCCAGGACGAGCAGCACGACCCCGACCAGCAGGGTTCTCGACAGGCCGTCGCACCGCCGCGTCACCGGCGGGCGGGGATCTGCGCGCCTCGCGTGGCTCGCCCGATCCTCCGGGGAAGCCTTAGGAATGCGCCTCGATGCCATGGCCCGCGTACCCGCCGCGCCGCCGGAGGAAGAGCAGCCAGTTCCGCTTCCGCGGAGGGGACGGAGGTGGGGACGGGCCGACCGCGTTGGGCAGGGCCAGGAACGCCAGCCGCCTGCGGTGCCGCTCGATGATGCGGTCGAGGTTCCGCAGCGCCGCGAGGCCCTGGTTCGCCATCAGGCAGTGCCCCTCGCAGGCACCTCTCCGGTCCAGGTCGGCAACGATGTTCTCCGCGTGAGCGAGGATATCCCGGGCTTCCGCGCAGTAGAGCTCCACCTCGGCGAGATCTGGCATCCTGTCCTCCGCGCTGATCGTTCCTCGGAGTCCGAGACGGCAGGGGTAAACCCGGCCTCGCGGGGCGCATCACCCGTTTGAAGGAGACGGGCCCGATTTCAGCGCCCGCCTCCCGCGACGATCCGCGCCGTTCCTGCGACGCGGTGCGCACCGACATAGAGGCGCCTCCGCTACGGCCGCGCTCCCCGGTATCCCGCATGCTCCGCCTGCTCATCGCCGACGGCAACGATCGCGCCGCCCGCGACCGCCACGTCGCGGCCACCGGACGAACCTCGGCGGCATCCTACGCGGCGGTGGTGCGGGACCTGGCGCCGGGCTCCGTCTGCCGGCACGTCAACGCCGCCGACGCCGACGCGGCCCTGCCGGCGGGTCTCGCGGAGTTCGATGGCCTGATCTTCACCGGCTCGACCCTCAAGGTCTCGGAGGGCACGCCGGCCGTGAACCGGCAGCTCGACCTGATGCGCGCGGCCTTCGAGGCCGGGCGCGCCGTCTTCGGCTCGTGCTGGGGCGTGCAGGTCGCCGCCACGGTGGCGGGCGGGCGCGCCGCCGAGAATCCCCGCGGGCCGGAATACGGCTTCGCCCGGGCGATCACCCCGACCGAGGAGGGCCGGACTCACCCTCTGCTCGCCGGACGGCCGGCGACCTGGGACGCCCCGGCGATCCACTCCGACGCCGTCCTAGAGCCGCCCCCGGGCGCCCGCGTGCTCGCCGGCAACCGCGTTCTCGGCATCCAGGCCCTCGAGATCCGCCGGGATCGCGGCTGGTTCTGGGGGACGCAGTATCATCCCGAGCTCGACCTCGACGAGCTGGCCGCGATGCTGCGCCTCTGCGACACCGCCATCGTCGAGGCGGGCCTCGCCGAGAACTCGCGGGCCGTGGCCGCCTATGCCGACGAAGTCGCGACGCTCCAGGGCCACGACCCGGAGACCGCGCGCCGCCTGGCCTGGCGTCACGGCGTCGGGCCCGAGGTGCTGGAGGCCGGGCTCCGCCGGCGGGAGATCGGAAACTTCCTGGCGCGCCTGTCCACAGGCGAGCGCCGCCACTAGGCGACCGCGACCGGGTGGCGCGTTGACCCGCCCGGCCCCAGGTCTAGCTTCGCTCTGCGGGCCACGCCTTCCTCGGCCCGGGGAGCCAGCCAGCAGGATGAGCCAGGATTCCACGGTCGCCGTCATCGGCAGCGGGCTCGGCGGACTCGCCGCCGCGTGCGTAGCGGCCGCGCGGGGCCACCGCGTGACGGTCTACGACAAGAACGGCTGGCTCGGCGGAAAGGCGGCGGTGCTCCACAAGGGCGGCTTCCGCTTCGACATGGGGCCGACGATCCTGACCGTGCCCCGGGTGCTGGAGCGGATCTTCGCGGAGTCCGGCCGCTCGGTCCACGACTACATGGACCTGCGCCGCCTGGACCCGCAGTGGCGCTGCTTCTTCGACGACGGCACGCATATCGACCTGATGCAGGACGTCGAGCGGATGGCCGGCGACATGGAGCGCTTCGCCCCCGGCACCGGCGAGGGCTACAAGAAGTTCATCACCATCTCCGAGCATCTTCACGGCGTGTCCGAGAAATTCTTCTTCTGGAAGCCGGTCGAGGACCTGTTCGACACGATCAACATCCGCGCCAACATGAACCCGGGCACGCTGCGCGACGTACTGTCGCTGCGCATGCACGCCTCGGTGGCCTCGACGATCCGCGGCAAGGTCAAGGACGCGCGGCTCGCGCAGATGCTCGACCACTTCGTGCAGTATGTCGGCTCCTCGCCCTACGGCGCGCCGGCGGTGCTCTGCGCCATCGCCCACATGCAGACGGCCGACGGCGTCTGGTACCCGATGGGCGGCACCCGCGCCGTCGCCGAGGGGCTGGCGAAGCTCGCCCAGGAACTCGGCGCCACGTGCAAGACCGACACCGAGGTGACCGGGATCGAGACCGCCAACGGCGCGGTCCGGGGCGTGCGGACGGCCGCGGGGGTCACGCCCTACGACGCCGTGATCTCCAACATGGACTCGGTCCGCACATACCGCGAGCTCGTGGGCGGCGAGGCCGCCAAGGCCTACGCCAAGAAGAACCCCGAACCGGCCTGCTCGGGCGTGGTGCTCTATCTCGGCCTGAACAAGCGCTACGAGCACCTCAACCACCACGACTTCGTCTTCTCCCGCGACCCGGAGGAGGAGTTCGACTACATCTACAACAAGGGCGAGCCGGCCCCGGACCCCACCGCCTATCTGGCAGCTCCCTCCTCCACCGATCCGAGCGTGGCGCCCGAGGGCGGCGAGGCGCTCTACGTCCTCGTGCACACGCCGTATCTGCGGCCGCACCACGACTGGCGCCCGGACGGGCCGCTGTTCCAGAACTACCGCCGCACGATCCTCGACAAGCTCAAGCGCACCGCCGGCATGCCGGACCTCGAAGAGCGTATCGTCGTCGAGCGCCACCTCACGCCGCAGGACATCCACGAGCGCTACAAGGTCCTGAACGGCGCGATCTACGGCCTCGCCTCCCACGGGCGCGTGATGGGGGCGTTCAAGCCCGGCAACCGGTCGCGGCAGGTGCGCGGCCTCTACCTCGCGGGCGGCGCCGCCCATCCGGGGCCCGGCATGCCGATGGTGATGATGTCGGGCTGGATCGCCGCCGACGCGCATGACCGGGACGCGCGCGGCGCCCTGCGCGCCTCGGCGTGACCGCGACGCCGCCATCTCCGCCCCCCGGTGCGGGGGGCGCGAGAGGCGCGCACGGCGCCCCCCTGCCCTCGGTCTCGCCCCGGATCCGCGCCTTTATGGTGGCGTGGTTCGAGCGATACCTGCACCGCCACCTCGACGCCCTGCGGCTGCCACTCTGGAGCACGCCGCCTGACGCGAACCATCCCGGCGCGATCGTGGTCTACTGCAACCATCCGGCCTGGTGGGACGCCGCGCTGATCATCGTGCTGGGCGGCCGGCTCTATCCGGAGCGGGCGAGCCGCGCGCCGTTCGACGCCGCGATGCTGGCGCGCTACCGCATCTTCGAGCGGATCGGCGCCTTCGGCGTCGACCTCGACAGCCCGCGCGGGGCGGCGCAGTTCCTGGCAGCCGCACGGTCGATCCTCGGAGCCCCCGACGGCATGCTCTGGATCACCGCGCAGGGCCGCTTCGCCGATGCCCGCGCGCGGCCGCTGGCCCTCCGTCCCGGCGTCGCGCGGCTCGCCGAGATCGCCCCCGACGCGCTCTTCGTCCCGCTCGCCGTCGAGTACACCTTCTGGGACGAGCGCGGCGCGGGAGCCTTCGCGGCCTTCGGGCCGGGGATCGCCGGATCCGAACTCGCCGCGCTCCCGCGCGATCAGCGCCTCGCGCGCCTGGAATCCGAACTGACCCGAACCCTCGACCGCCTGAGCGCCGACGTGATCAGCCGGGAGCCCGGACGCTTCCGCACGCTGGTTTCCGGCCGGAAGGGCGTCGGCGGCCTCTACGACCTGTGGCGGCGCCTGTCGGCCCGCCTCTCCGGCCGCCGGTTCGATCCGGCGCACCGCGCCGCGGGCGGTCAGGATCGCGCCGGATGAGACCGCCCGCGCGCGCCAGATCCCGCCCGATCCCCTATCGTGGCGCGCTCCCCTGCCGGCGCAGACGATGACCGACTCGATCCTCACGGCCCTGGCGTACCTCTGCCTCGCCACCGCCCTCCTGCCGGCCATCCTGGCGGCGGTGAATCTCGCGGTCCTGCGCCGGCCCGCGGTGGAGGCCGGGGCCGGTCTCGTCTCGATCCTGATCCCGGCGCGCAACGAGGCCGGCAACATCGACGCCACCGTGCGGGCGGCGCTCGCCAGCGCCGCGGTCCCGGTGGAGGTGATCGTCGGCGACGACCATTCCACCGACGCGACCGCCGAGATCGTGCGCGCCGTCGGCGACCCGCGCCTGCGTCTCGTCCCGGTGCCGGCCCTGCCCGACGGATGGACGGGCAAGAACCACGCCTGCAGCCACATGGCCGGGCTCGCCCGCGGCGACCACCTGCTGTTCATCGACGCCGATGTGCGCCTCGAGGCCGGGGCAGCCGCCGCCCTCGCGGCGCAGGCTCGCCGCACCGGCGCGGCCCTCGTCAGCGGCGTGCCCCGGCAGCGGACCGACACGGTGGGTGAGATGCTGACGGTGCCGATGATCGACTTCCTGCTCCTCGGCTTCCTGCCCGTGCCGCTGATGCGCCGCCTGTCCGACCCGTCGCTCGGCGCGGCCTGCGGTCAACTGATCCTGATGGATCGGGGGGCCTACGCGGCCACCGGTGGCCACGGCGCGATCCGCACCTCCCTGCACGACGGAGTCCGCCTGCCCCGCTTGTTCCGGGCCGCGGGCTACCGGACGGATCTCGTGGCCGCCGCCGCGCTGGCCACCTGCCGGATGTACGACGGCTTCGCCCAGGCCTGGGCCGGCTTCTCCAAGAACGCCCACGAGGGCATGGCCACGCCCCGCGCCCTTCCGATCTGGACCTTGCTCCTCGGCTGCGGTCAGATTCTGCCGCCGCTCCTCGTCCTGGCCGGTCTGCTCGGGCTGCTGCCGGCCTCCGCCCTGACCCCGGCCGCCCTGGCACTCGGCCTGTCCCTGGCGACCCGAACGGCCGTCACCGTCGCGGTCCGGGCCCCGTGGGCGACGATCCCGCTCCATCCCGCGGCGGTCGCGGTGGCCCTGGCGATTCAGTGGAACGTGCTCCTGCGCCGTGAACGGGCCGGCGCAGCGACCTGGAAGGGCCGCAGCTATCCGGTGAGCGGCGGCTGACCCGCACGGGCCGGCGGAACGAGCGTCGCCGGCCCGCGCCGTGCTTCACGGCTGGGACGGCTGGCACGGATCGGTGGAGCGGGCCTTTCCGACCCGCGGCTTCAGCGAGACGATGAGCTGCACGTTCGGCACGTCGCCGACCTGCCGGGTCAGGTGTCCGACATGGCCCTCAGGCCCCTGCGGTGTCGATCCCATATCGGCGTTGAATTCCACCTCGCCGGGGCCCTGCTCCAGCACCGACCCGTCCGTAGCCTCCACGGACCAGCGGCCCGACAGGGTGATCACCCATTGGGGACCCGGCGCCGTGTGCCACGTACCGACATAGCCGACCGGCAGGACCGCGTACTTGATCGACGTCACCTCACCCGGCGGGAAGCCGACATATTGCGGCGCTGCCGGAGGCGCGTAGCTCTTGAAGATGAAGTTCTTCAGGTCGCAATACTGAACATGGCTGTGGCCTTTGTCGTCGGCATAGAGGACACCGTACCGCAAGGCGGGCGGATCGGCCGATGCGAGGCCGGCGGGACCGGACGGCGCCGGCGCGACGGTCATCAGCGGCTCGCTCTTCGGCGCCCCGGCCGCTTGCGCATGCACGGCGCCCGCGACTGCGGCGAGCAGGACCAACCCCAACCGTCCTGCATTCCTGAAACGTCCCATGATTTTCCTCCGCGTCGCATTGCGTGCGGTGTACGCACGGAGGTTTTCTAGCCAAGCACACCAGATGAATTCAATCTTCTACTCCAATCATTCAGTATAAATTCTCGTTCCATAATTCAAGATCGGATATTTTTCGCATGGATTCGTATATTTATGTCTTTTTAATTCGACTCCACGACTACGCCAATGTCACCAGTGTCTGACGAGCCATTGTGGCGCCCGCATCGACGGCAAGGCGCGCTTGTCCACAGCCGTCTAGACCCTGTCCGGCACACTGCCGGAACCGGCCGGAAGGGTCAGGGTGGGAAGCAGCGCGGCGCAGTCTGCCGGATCAGTCCGCCCGGGTCCGGTTCTCGAACGGCTCACCGGGCTGCGTCACCGCCAGGATCCAGGCGGCCGTGTCGGCGTCCGCCCCGGCGACCGGCAGATGCAGGATGATCGGCGTGTCGTAGGGGTGGCGGGCCTTCAACGCGACCGCCAGCGCGTCGGCCAGACCTTCGCGGCTCTTGAGGATGGCGGCGACCTCGGCACCGCGCTCCACCGCACCCTTCCAGCTGTAGACGGACTGCATGCCCGGCAGCACGTTGATGCAGGCGATGAGTCGCTCGCGGACCAGCGCCTCGCCGATGTTCAGCGCCGAGGCGAGGTCGGGAAAGGTGGTGTAGACGAGGAGCGGACGCTCCATGCTATGCCTCCAATTGCGCGTGTGCTCGCGGAGTGAGGCGCATGCCGGGCAAGGACGTCAACCGGGCGGTTCGCTCGTCAGACTGGAGCCGTGACGTGAACCCTGAGGCGATCCCGACGCGCCTGCGCGGCTGCGCCTGATCCATGCCGCGTTTCCAGAAGATCGCCTTCGTGGCGAGCCCGACCGGCTACGCCCGCGAGGCCGCGGCCGCCCTGATGCGGCGCTACGACCACGTCCCGCCCGAGGAGGCCGACGTCGTCGTGGCCCTGGGCGGTGACGGCCTGATGCTCCAGGTGCTGCACCGCTTCATGGACCACCCGAAGCCGATCTACGGGATGAACCGCGGCACGGTCGGCTTCCTGATGAACGAGTTCCGCGACGACGACCTCCTGGAGCATCTGGAGAACGCCCAGCGCAGCGTCATCCACCCGCTCGTGATGGACGTGCTCGACACGGAGGGCCGATCCCACCGGGCGCGGGCGATCAACGAGGTCTACCTGCTGCGCCAGACCCACCAGACCGCCAAGCTGAAGATCGCCGTCGACGGCAATGTCCGGCTCGACCTGCTGATCGCCGACGGCGTGCTCGTCGCCACCGCGGCGGGCTCCACGGCCTACAACCTGTCGGTCGGGGGACCGATCCTACCGCTCGACGCCAAGCTTCTGGCGCTGACACCGATCTCGGCCTTCCGCCCCCGGCGCTGGCGCGGCGCACTTCTGCCGGACTACGCCCGGATCCGGATCGACGTCCTCGACGCCCCCCACCGCCCGGTCGCGGCGGTGGCCGACCACACGGAGTTCCGCCGGGTCTGCACGGTGGAGACCTCCCTCGACCGCGCCACCGAGCTGGTGCTGCTGCACGATCCCGGCCACAGCCTCGACGAGCGCATCCTGCGGGAGCAATTCGGGTGAGTCTGCACATCCGGGCCGCGCAGGCGGCCGACTACGCGGCCATCACCGGCATCATCGTGCCGACCATCCGGGCCGGTGAGACCTACGCGCTGGACCGCGACCTCGGCGAGGCCGAGGCCCTCGCATACTGGACCGGCCCTGACCGCGAGACCTTCGTGGCCGAGGAGGCAGGGACGGTGCTCGGCACGTACTACCTGCGCGCGAACCAGGCTGGCGGGGGCGCCCATGTCGCCAATTGCGGCTTCATGACGGGAGCGGCCGCCCTCGGCCGCGGGGTCGCGCGGGCCATGTGCGCGCACGCCCTCGACCGGGCGCGGGCGCGGGGCTTCGCGGCGATGCAGTTCAACTTCGTGGTGAGCACCAACGCCCGGGCCGTCCGGCTCTGGGAGCGCTTCGGCTTCGACGTGGTCGGCCGGCTGCCGGGCGCCTTCCGGCACCCGACGCTCGGGCCGGTCGACGCGCTGGTGATGTTCCGGACGCTCTGAGGCGCCCGGATCAGGCCTGCGGGGCCGCGACGAGGTCACCCTCGCGGATCGCCCGCTCGCCGGTCTTCGTCCGGATCCGATAGCTCGGCTCGCCGGTCTGATCCGCCGGCATGAGCCGCAGGATCTCGAACACCTCGGCCTCGCCCGTCTCGCCCGGGATGCCCAGGCGGGACCGGCAGACGCGCTCGCCGACCTTGAACTTGTGGGACATGCCGAGCTCCTGGACGGGCATCGCTGCGGAACGCGCCTCAGCGCTTCTTCTGAGCCTTCGCCTTGCGGGCGAGATAGCGCGCGTCGCGCTGGGCCTTCTGCTCGGCCTGCAGGGCCTTGGCGCGCTCCTGGGCGGCCAGCTGCTCGGCGTGCTTGCGCTCGATCTCGGCGAGGCGTTCCGCCTCGGCGAGGGCGGCGGCGCGCTCGATCTCGGCCTGACGCTGGGCGGCGCGCTCGGCAGCGCGGACTTCGCGGGCATCGACCACAGCGCGGCGGGCGGATTGGCGGGCGAGGACGGCCGGGTCGTCGGCGGACGGGCGGGCCCGGAACCGGGCCAGCATCTCGGAGCGCGCCTTGGCGGCGGTCTCGAGGCGATCGGCGACACCCTGCTTGTTCAAAAAGCTCACAGACACTCCTGGATCGGGTGCGGCGAAGGCCGTCACCCGCAGAGGGGGGGGGTTAGAAACACGATGGCAGATACGAAGAAGCCGCTCCCAGAGGAGCGGCTTCCGGAGAAACGCTGAGGACGGCGATCAGGCCGTCTGGAGCTGACCGGCGGACTGCTTGCCGCTGCGACGGTCGGTCTCCAGCTCGTACGTGACCTTCTGGCCCTCGTTCAGGCCGCGCAGGCCGGCGCGCTCGACGGCCGAGATGTGGACGAACACGTCCTTGCCGCCGTCATCCGGCTGGATGAAGCCGTAGCCCTTGGTCTCGTTGAACCACTTGACGGTTCCGGTGCTCATGGAAGTCCTTGATCTTCGCAGGCATAGTGAGAGATGGCACCCGCCCGAACGAGGGGGCGCCGGCATCGACCGATAGCGATAGGAAAGTCAGAACCGCCCTGCGAAGGCGTAACGGTCCAAGATATCCGGACACGTGCCGATGCGGTAGAAGTAGACCGCCGGCGGTTCTTTGGCAAGCGCAGAGAAATATTTCCCTCGGCCAGCGCCGCAGCGATGCGGGAAACTCTTTCCGGAAATCCCGGTTGAGCGGCGCCGGAACGGTCGCTTGAACAACGGGATAAGGGATTTCAATACGGCGCATCCGCGCGAAAGCTGTGCTGCCGACCGGACGATCGGACGCGGCCGACATGGGCCCCGTGACGCGGGTTCGCTCAGGCCGGGACGAGGCGCAGGATCCCTTCGCCGCGCCGGTGGCCGACGGCCGTCACGGCGACCTCGCGCGCACCGCCGGCGGCGACGAGGGCGGCGGCGAGGGCCGCCCCGAACGGCGCCGCCACTTCGAGTCCGTGCCCGATCACGTCCCCGAGGGCGCGCAGGCGCGCGCCCGGTGCGAGCCGCGCCAGCGCGTCGCGCTCCTCCGCGGTGATCGGGGCCACCCCGGTAGCGCCGGAGAGGACGGTGTCGGGAGCTGAGAGGCCGGCCTGCCGCCAGAGCGTCTCGAGGCTGCCGGCGACACTGCCCGGCGCGCGCCGGGTCCGATCGCTCGCCACTGGCTCCAGCCGGGCCAGGGCGCGGGCGCCGCGCGCCGCGGCGTGGGCGGCGGATTCGAGCATCAGGAAGGCCGCGCAACTCCCGAGGATGAACCCGCCCGCCCCGCCACCGGACTCGCCCCGCGCGAAGACCGGGCGGTAGGCGTCGCGGGCGAGGTAGCCGCCCATCTCGTGGATCACCAGAACGTCCGGCCGCTCGGCGCTGTAGGAGCCGCCGACCAGGATCGCGTCGATCTGGCCCGACGCCACCCGCGCCTGGGCGATCCGCAGGGCGTCGACCCCGGCGGATTCCTCGCCCATGAACGTGCGCGAGGCGCCCGTCACCCCGTGTACGATGGCGATGTTGCCGGCGAGCAGGTTCGAGAGCTGGGCGAGGAACAGGGTCGGGCGGAGATCGTTCTGGAGCCGCTCGTTCAGGTAGGCGCCCGGATCGGCGGCGTCGCGCAGGCCGGTCAGGATCGCTCCGTCCGCCGCGTAGTCGCGCTCGCCGCCGCCCGCGGCCACGACGAGGTGAAGCGCCTGCTTGAAGGCGGCGTCGTCCTTCACGCCCGCTGCGTCGAGCGCGAGGCCGGCGGCGTAGACGCCGAGCCGCTGCCACGCCTCCATCTGGCGCTGGTCGCTGCGCTTGGGGATCTGGCCGTCCCAGACGATCGCCGGGGCCGGATGGACCGGATAGGGCGCGAAGGTCTCGCTGTCGGTGCGCGGGGCCGCCTCCCCGGCGAGGGCGGCCAGGTGGGCGTCGACGCCCTCGCCCGCGCAGGAGACGAGGCCGAGGCCGGTGACGACGACGGGGCGGCTCATGGCTGGCTCAGGGCTCGCGTTCGGCCGGAGCCGGATCGGGGAACAGGCCGATGGTCCGCGCGCGCTCGCGCATCGGCGCGTCGAGTCCGTCCGGGAACGGCATGGTGCGGAAGCGGAGTTCCGCGTCGCACAGCGCCTTGCCGTCGTGACTGATCGCCGCCCTGGTCACCGCGTAGCCCGAGCCGTCGTGCTCGAGGGTGGCCGTGACGAGGAGGTCCGCGCCGGGCCCGACGAAGGACCGGAAGCGCGCCTTGTCGACCCCGGTAAGGAACGGCATCCGGGCGAAGTCGAGATGGGCGAGCACGAGGTACCCGGAGGCCTGGGCCATCGTCTCGGTCAGGAGCACACCCGGCACGAGGGGGTGGCCGGGGAAGTGGCCCTCGAAGACCGGGCTCGCCATCGGCACCCGGGCGAGCGCCTCGATGCGGCCGGCGGCCCTGTCGAGGAGCCGCACGGAGTCGATCATCTCGAAGTATTCGAGGCGCATGACGGGTCGGATCGGCCTCGGTTCAGACCTTGGCGGCCTTCTCGGCCACGAGGCCGTCGATGCGCGCGCACAGGTTCTTGAGAACGAAGTACTCCTCGGCCGGGACCTTGCCCTCGTTGACCTCCTGGGTCCACCGCTCGAGTGGCAGCTTGATGCCGAAGGCCTTGTCGACCGCGAAGGCGATGTCGAGGAAGGCGAGGCTGTCGATGCCGAGGTCGTCGATGGCGTGACTCTCGGGCGTGATCTTGTCCCGCGGGATGTCGGCGGTCTCGGCAATGATGTCGGCCACGCGCTCGAAGGTGGCGCTGCCGTGGGCGGGCTCGTCGGACATGTCTTCTCGCGGGCTGTTCGAGTTCCGGATCGGTCGTGCGGGAGCCCCCTCGCCGCCCGGGCGGCCGCCCGACGCGTGGACGGGGCCTGGAACGCGGCCCGGTCGAATGGCGGCGACCTCTACACGAGGGTGTCAGAAGCGGCAACCGCGGCGCTTCCCCGGCGTTTCAGCGCCTGTCCACAGGCGTGCGCCGCCGGGTGCGGGAACGCGCGTACGCTCCGGACGCGCCGGCCCTAGCTTGACGGCGAGACGAGGCGCGTCCTCAGGAGACCAGACGGATGCCACCGATCACCAAGCCCGCCGCCCCGCCGGCGCGCGTCGAGACGCCGCCCCTGCCGCCGCAGGAGCGCGCGCGCTCCCAGGAAGCGGCCCGGGTCCTGCTGGTCCTGACCCTGACGGCGCTCGGCCTCTGGATCCTGCACGAGTTCCTGCCGGCGCTCGCCTGGGCGGTGGTCCTGGCGATCGCCCTCTGGCCTGTCTACCAGCGGCTCGAGCATCGTTTCCCGCCGGGCAAGCACAACATCCTCCTGCCCACGCTGATGACCGCGGCCGTGGCGCTGGTCTTCCTGGCGCCGCTCGCGATCCTCGGCATCCAGGCCGCCCGCGAGGCCCACGACGTGGCCGAGTTCGTTCGGAACGCCGAGGCGAACGGGGTGCCGGCGCCGGAATTCCTGCAGCACCTGCCCTACGGCGCCGCGCAGGCGACCGCGTGGTGGAACGAAAATCTCGGCCATGCGCAGGCGGGCTCCGACCTGCTGCGCCGGTTCGAGAACCACTCGGTGCTCGGGGCCTCCCGCAATGTCGGCCGCGAGGTGCTGCACCGCATCGTCCTGTTCGGCTTCAGCCTCGTGGCGCTGTTCTTCCTGTTCCGCGACTGGCGGACGGTGCGGGACCAGTCGCTCACCGCCTGCCACCGGCTGTTCGGGCCGCGCGGCGAGCGCGTCGCCCGCCAGATGGTGGCCTCCGTGCACGGCACGGTCGACGGGCTGGTGCTGGTCGGCCTCGGCGAGGGCTTCGTGCTCGGGATCGTCTACCACTTCGCGGGCGTGCCCCACCCGGTCCTGCTCGGCGCCTTCACGGCGGTGGCGGCGATGATCCCGTTCGGCGCCGCCGTGGCCATCGCGATCGCGGCGCTCCTCCTGGTGGCGGCCGGGTCGGTGACAGCGGCTCTCGTGGTGGCGGCGGCGGGCCTCGTCGTGACTTTCGTGGCCGACCACTTCATCCGCCCGGCGCTGATCGGCGGCACGACCAAGCTGCCCTTCCTGTGGGTGCTCCTCGGCATCCTCGGCGGCGTCGAGACCTTCGGGCTCCTCGGCCTGTTCCTCGGGCCGGCCGTGATGGCCGCCCTGGTCCTCCTCTGGCGGGAATTCACCGAGGGACAGGACGCGACGGCCTGAGCCGCCGGAGCGGCTAGTCGGCCGCGCTCGTGCCGGCCGCGGCCTCGACTCGGCGCCGGTCCTGGCGCCAGTCGGCCGGCTTCTCGAAGGTACCGGCCCAGATGCCGCGGCGGGTCGCCCAGGCGTGGCCCTCCTGGCGGATATAGGGAGCCGTCACTTGACGGTTGGCCAGCGCCAGGCCCTGTCCAACCATCCAGGCGGACAGGTCCTCGCCGTGGACGTGGCAGATCCCGGTGACGCGACCGGGCACGCCGCCCTCCCGCCGCTCGCACGTGACCGCGCCGCCGCCGATCCGCGCGCGCAGGGCCTGCGCGGCCTTGCTGCCGCAGCGATACTCCTGGCCATTGGCGGTCTCGCAGCGCTGCGCGGTCTCGGGAGCGTCGATACCGTAGAGGTTGATACGCGTGCCCTGCACCTCGATCGTGTCACCGTCGATCACGGTCGCGGGGCCGCTGACCGTCCCGGCCGCGGCCGCGGGGCCGCAGAGGAGGAGCAGGGCGAGCATCGGTCTGATCATAGCGGGAATGTCCACGCGCGTGGCGAGTCAGCTGGTGACGGGGGCGTCGAGGCCGCGACGGTGCCCGGCCAATGTGGCGAATTTGCCGGGTGACCGAATCGGCCTCGCGAGCGCGATGCCGAGTTTCGACCGCCGTGGTTGCCAAAGCGTTCCGCCCGTCGGAGCGAAGCTTGGCAACGGAACGACGGCCCGGAGCCGCTCGTTATGAAACATGACCTTTCTCAAGACCCTGCTGGCCAGCCTGGCCCTGTGCGCGGCTCTCCTCGTCTGGGCCGGCCTCTCGATCGGCCCGGAGCGGCCGACGGACCGGACCAGTCCGGGCCTGACCACCGCCGCGGTGCTGGCCAGCGACGGCATGGGGCCGGACGGTCGACCGGGCGAGCCGGCTGCGGCCCCCGGCGGCCCAGATCGGGGTGATCTGGATCGAGCGGCTCTGGACCGGCTCGCCAAGCGGGTCTCCGGCGAGGTCCGCGACGCGTCCGTCGCGGGGACGCCGGCCGGCTGACCGGTCAGGAATCCGCGCCTCGCCCGCTCAGGTCCGGTACTTGCCGTTGCGCTTGATGAGCACGCGGGTGCCCACCGGAACGCGCTCGTACAGGTCGGCGATATCCTCGTTCAGCATCCGGACACAGCCTGACGACATCTGCTCGCCGATGCTCCAGGGCTCGTTGGTGCCGTGGATGCGGAACAGGATGTCGCGGTTGCCCTGGTAGAGGTAGAGGGCGCGCGCGCCGAGGGGATTGTCGAGGCCGCCCTTGCGGGTGCGCGGCAGATCGGGATGCAACGAGACCATCGTGACGGTCGGGCTCCAGTCCGGCCAGACGCCCTTGCGCCCGACCCGAGCCTCGCCCTTCCAGGAGAAGCCGGCCTTGCCGACGCCGACACCGTACTGCATCGCCGTGCCGTCGGCCTGGACCAGGACGAGCTGCCGCTTGTCGATGTCGACCACGATCGTCCCCGGCTGCTCGGGGCCGTTGTAGCTCACCTGCTGGCGGCGGTACTTCGGATCGAGGCGCTGGGTGTCGACCAGCGGAATGTCGAAGGGCTTGTCGGGCTTGCTGCCGACGTACCACGCCGCCTCGTCGTCCTGGGCGACCTGGACCGGACGGGTCTGGCAGGCCGCGAGGGGCGCGATCGCCACGACGGCGAGGAGGATTCGCGAGAGAACGATCCGGCGCAGGCGGCTCCAGGCCGAGGGAAGCGTGGCGATCATAGGTCCTGTCGTGCGGGATACGGTCGTCGCGCCATGCCTACCGCCTCTGCGCCTGTGACGATGTAGCTTTTGCGCCGCAGCCGGCCGTGCGCGGGCCGCTCCCACGGCCACGGTTGTGCCCTAATTCTGAATCGCAGCGGTGCTCTACTGCGCCCGGAGCGGAGGTGAATGATGGCCGAGACCGAAACTCTTCCCACCGAGGCGACGGTCGCTCCCGATGTCCCGCTCAGCCCAGCGATACACCTCGATCACTGCGTGATCCACGTGAGCGACTGGGCACGCTCGAACGCCTTCTACCGCGACGTGGTGGGTGCCGAGATCCTCGAGCGCGGTCCCGGCTTCGCCTACCGGTTCGGCGGCGTCCAGCTCAATTGCCACGGGCCGGGCGTCGAGCCGGTACCGGTCGCGGCGAAACCCGTCCAGCCGGGCAACAGCGACCTGTGCTTCCGCTGGTCGGGCGCGATCGAGACCGCCATCGCGCATCTCGAGGCCGCCGGGGTCCCGGTGGAACTCGGCCCGGTGGAGCGGCACGGCGCCGCGGGCGCGGGGATCAGCGTCTACTTCCGGGATCCCGACGGCTCGCTCCTGGAATTCATCACCTACGCGGGATGATCAGCCCCGGCTCTCGGCCAGCGCCTGATTGGTCTGCTCCAGCCGCAGCGCCAGCACGCGCATCAGGGCGATGCTGATCTGTGGAAACTGGGCCAGCAGTTCCAGGAACACCCCGCGGTCGATACGCAGGGCGGTCACCGCGGATTGCGCCGTCACGGTGGCGGAGCGGGGCTGCTCGGCCAGGATGCCCATCTCACCGACGAGGGCGTCCTGGCCGAGCAGCGCCAGCCGCACCGGGCCGGCGGGACCGTCGATGCTGACGTCCGCCGTACCCGAGAGGATCACGTAGGCCGCATCCGCGACGTCGCCGCGGGCGAAGAAGCGTTGCCCCGGCTCGAAATGCACCCGCTCGCTGGTGAAGGCCAGGAGCTTCAGGCGCGCCGGTTCCACCTCGCGGAACAGCGGCACCTGCTTCAGGGAGGAAACCTCGGTGTCGAGGGTCATTCGGGGGCTCCGCGACGGGTCTCACGCCCAGGACGGCGGGGCCGGACGGGCCCGCTTATCCATGCGGTTCGTCAGGCACTTGTCCAGCCCCGCGCCTTACGCAACCTGTCGGTGTGGTCTCGGCGCCCTCCTGGCACTGTGCCTCGTCCTGTCACCGGAGCCGGCAGCGGCCCGCCTCGTCCAGGCCGACCTCGCCCGCGTCGCGGTCGCGCCGCCCCCGGGTGCCCGGGCCCCGCTCGACCTCGCCGCCACCGACGCGCGCACCGACCGGCCGACCACCCTCGGGCAGGCCCTGGGCGGCCGCGCGGCCCTTCTGCTGCCGGTGGATTACACCTGCGGGAATGTCTGCGACCCCATGCTGTCCCTGTCGGTGGACGCGCTGGCGGCCACCGGCCTGCCGATCGACGACTACGCCCTCGTGCTGGTCGGGATCGATCCCCGCGACGACGCCGCGGCCGCCCGGCGCATGCTGGCGGAGACGCTCGGGGATCGGGCGGGATCCGTCCGGCCCCGGGCGCTCATCGTGTCGGACGCCGCGCTCGCGCGCCTCACCGGCGCGCTGGGCTACGAAGCTGCCTACGATGCCGGAACCGACAGCTTCGCGCATCCCGCGGCGGCGCTTCTTCTAACCGCCGACGGCCGGGTAGCCCGTGCGCTGTCGCCCCTGGCGCTGACCGGGCGCGACCTGCGCCTCGCCCTCACGGAAGCCGGCGAGGGCCGGGTCGGCAGCATCGCCGACCGGCTCACCCTGCTCTGCTACGGCTACGATGCCGCGCGCGGCGTCTACACGCCCCTCATCCAGAGGATCCTGACGGTGGCCGGGATCGTCACGATCCTGGCGATCGCCCTTCTCGTCGCGGGCCTGACGCGCCTCGCGCACCGGCGCCGGACCTGAGAACGCCCTCGCCCGGCTCAGCGCTTCGTCGAGAGCCCCTGTCCCCCGGGAGGGGGCGCGTCGCGCTTGAGACTGGCATTCAGGTGCGGCGAATCCGTCGGCTCCTCGCGGGTGGTCGGGGTGGCGGAATCTTCCGGCGCCGGCATCGGCGGCAGCGGCGGCGTGTTGGGCTGCGTGGCCTGTGCCCCCGGAGCGGCATCCTTGACCATGTTGCGGTTCGTCATGCGCGAAAACCCTTCTCTCGTGTCGTGAGGCCGCGCCGTCCGCCCGGGACGAGTCGCCGGGCCTCCGGGCCTGTCGGACCCGACGCGGACTTCAACCAAGGTCGAATGTCGACCAACGCGGCACACAAGTCGGGGTTGCTGCCAAGCTTAGCTGTCGGAAGCTTGAGCAGGTCTCGGGACAGGAACCTTGGTTATTGCTGAAGGTTGTTGCGGGGTGAAGCGAAGCCTGAGGAGGAACTGATGGCGTCCGGAAATTCGACCTCGAAGCGAGGCTTTGCCTCGATGGACCTGGAGCGGCAGCGCGAGATCGCCAGCAAGGGCGGCCGCAGCGTTCCGGCCGAGAAGCGCTCCTTCTCGCAGGACCGTGAGCTCGCCTCGTCCGCCGGCCGCAAGGGCGGTCAGTCCACGGGGACCGGCCGGGCCGAGTGAGGCCGCTGCCGTTCCGTACCGCGTAGCGGCGCCGCGTCCCTCGGGACGGGCGCCGTTTTCGTTTCAAGTTTAGGCCGCGGATCGCGATCCAGGGCCGATCCACACAGCAGAAGGCCCCGCCGAGACGGCGGGGCCTTCTGATTTCCAGTCCTTGTCGGCGCCGATCAGGAAATGCAGCGGCCGGGGGTCATGCGGCGCGCCTCGGGACCGACCAGGGAGCTCAGCGCCGCTTCGCACCCCTCGCGCATGCGCCGCGGCGGCTGCCGCAGGATCGGCTTGATCTCCAGATCCTGCGCCTCGCCGGCAACCGGGGCGTTCCGGCTGTCGAGGCGCTGCACCCCCGCCACCCGCGTCGGGCTGATCGACAGCGACACAGGTCGCATCCCGGGCAGCGGCACCGAAATGGTCTGCGCGGTCGGGACCGGCATCGTCCACCGATCCGCCGTTTCGCGAACCACCGGCTGGACCAGAACGGTGAGAAGAGCCGCAGGAGCACTCACGCCCAGGATGAAACCAGACCGCAGCATCGCCCCGACCTCATTGCGAGAGCTTGACAGGATGTTCGTACAACGCGCCCTGCAATCGCAGGTTCCTAGACTGTCTCGTGTCTACGAAGCCTGAGTATTCGAACGCAGCTCGGCTGTTGGTGCGGCGGCGCACGCCCGCTATCCACAGCCCCGGTTCGTTGCAGAAAAAGCACGCCTCACGAAAAAGCGCCCATTCTGGAACCTCCCGCGCCGGCACCCGTTCTCTGTGCACCCGGCCACCTGGTCCTCCCCGCATTCCCCTTGTGCATCGGCCGGAACCTTCGCGACGGGCTGGAGCTCTCTCCGGCCCGTTTTTTTGTGCGCGGCGACCGACGAGGGCGTGCGGACCGACAACGAAAAAGCCCCGGCGTGAGCCGGGGCTTTTTCGTTGTCGCCACTCTCGGTCGCGGACGCCCCGGGTCACTCCCGGGGCGAACCGCCAAGCCTGACCTCAGGCCGGATCTCAGGCCGTCAGCTCAGGCCGTCTTGGCTTCCCGCCGACGAGCGGTCTGCTGGAAGAACAGCGCCTGGCTGATCACCGCCGAGACGTTGGCGGGCTGGAACGGCTTGGCGATCAGGAACGCCGGCTCGGGCCGCTCACCGGTGAGGAAGCGCTCGGGATAGGCGGTGATGAAGATCACCGGCACCTCGAAGGATTTCAGGAGGTCGTTCACGGCGTCGAGACCGGAGGAGCCGTCGGCGAGCTGGATGTCGGCCAGGATCAGGCCGGGGCGCTTGCCCTCGCCGGCGATCTTGATCGCTTCGGTGCGGGTGCGGGCGACACCGATGACGTTGTGGCCGAGACCCTCGACCAGCGCCTCCAGATCCATCGCGATCAGGGGCTCATCCTCGATGATGAGGATCTCGGTCGCCATGTCGGCGGCGAGCTCGCGACCAGCCTCGTCCACGAGGTCGCGAACCTCGGACACGTCGACGCCCAGAATGATCGCCGCGTCCTCCTCGGAGAAGCCCTCGAGGCAGGAGAGCAGGAAGGCCTGGCGCGGCAGCGGGGTGATCTGGCCGAGGCGGACCTCCGCCGGCAGGTCGTGCTGGACCTGCTCGCTGCGGCCGTTGACCGAGAGCGAGTTCCAGATCCGCGTGAAGACGCGGAACAGGTCGGCCTTGATGTTGGTGCTGCGACCGAGCGTGTCCGGCTCGTTGACGAGGGTCTCCAGGGTGGCGGCGACGTACGCGTCACCCGCCACTTGGCTACCCGTGAGCGCGCGCGCGTAGCGGCGCAGGTACGGCAGGTGCTGTACCACGAGTTGCGATGTCGACATTCGATCCCCTGTGCCTCGCCGTGTTGCCCGGCCGCGAACGCCTCGATCCGTCACCGAGGGCCTGCCGGGGCCGGCTTTCTGTCCTGCGCAGCCTACCGCCCAACGCGGAGGCCCGCACTCCGTTCCACCCCCCAGCGGAACCGATGCCGGCGCGCAGGCGTTGCCGGCGCAGCCATGGCGTATGTCGAGCCGCAGCACAATGCGGCCGGGCCGACTTCGGCAACAAGGGGCGTGTTGATGGTGGACCAGGGAAAGGAGGCCGGTCTTCGCGCGCGCGATCCGCACGTCGAGACCGCTTCGGATCGCTTGTCGGAGTCCGAGAACAGCTCCGGCGGTACGGCCGCCTCCGACCCGTCCGACCGCTCCAGGAGCAAGGGCGGCCTCAGCGATCAGACCCGGAACCGCATCGCCGCGCAGCTGCGCGCGATGTACGACACGGTCACGCAGCAACCCGTACCCGACCGCTTCGCCGAACTGATCGCCAAGCTCGACAGCGCCGACCGCAAGGCCTGAAACCGCTCGTCCCGTGACCGGGACAATCTACCCCTGCAACGGCGCGATGGCAGCGTCGCGATGGAAAAAGCCGCCGCCCTGCGGCGACGGCTCTTCCGTGGGTCCGTGCGCCGGCCCGCTGAACGGGGCCGGCCGCTCCGGCCCTCGGTCAAAGTGTCGGCGAACGGCCCCGCATCAGGCCGACGACGGCCGAGATGGCGAACAGGACGATCGCTACGAAGAAGACCAGCTTGGCCGCCTCCATGGCGGTTCCGGCGATGCCGCCGAACCCAAGCAGAGCGGCCACGAGAGCGACGACGAGAAAAGTTACGGCCCAACCGAGCATGGTTCGTATCCTTAGAAAGTACCAACGCGGGCGGGCCGCGTCGTTCTGAACACGAAAACGCCAAGGTTTCGCTCCGGTTCCGCCCCCATCGCGAAGTCCTGTGAGTCCCCGCGGGCGCGAGCGCCGGCCGCGACATGGGGTGACGGAACGAGACAGGGGCGTTAGCGTTCGAAGATAGGTCTTAAGGCTCGATCCGGGATTTGCGATGCTGCAATCTGCCAAGAGTGCCGTTCGATCGAAGGCCGCCGCGATGGCGGCGCGGGTGACCGAGATCGTCGACAGGGCCGGCGACGCCCTGCGCGCGGCCGCGCTCGGTCTCATGCCGGCACCGGCGCCCGTACCGGTCCGCGTGCGCGCACGCGGACCGCGCCGGCAGGACTGATCGCGGGACGCGCGCGACCCCGGAGCGGACGCGACCCCGTCCGCGTCCCTCACAGGCGCCGGACAGCATCACCCCTGCGTCAGGATCACCGGCAGGACAGCGGGCAGGTCCTGCCGCCACCCCAGAATGCCTCGCACCGCGGCCTCGCATCCCCTAGGCCTTGAGGGCGATTGCCACGCGGCCGCGAACCGTCCAAGGAACCGCCGTATCGATCGCACGGGATCGCGATGGCGGACACCGACGAGACCACCCTGACCTTCGATCCGTCGATGCCTCCGGCCGGCCGGCTGGACCGGGTCGCGCCACTGATCCGCCGGCGGGTCGCGCCGAACGGAGGCCCGTTCACGGCGAGCGGCACCTGCACCTACGTGGTGGGCCAGGATCGCGTCGCGGTGATCGATCCGGGCCCGGACGATCCGGCCCATGTCGAGGCGCTGCTTCGGGATCTCGGCACCGAGCGGGTCGAGGCCATCGTGGTCACCCACACCCATCGGGATCACTCGCCCGGAGCAAGGCTGCTCGCCGCGCGCACCGGCGCGCCGATCGTCGGATGCGCGCCGCACAGGGCCGCGCGGGCCCTGTCGGAAGCGGAGACCCCGATGCTCGACGCGAGCGCCGACCGGGCGCACGCGCCGGAACGGATCATGGTGGAGGGCGACGCCGTGTCCGGCCCGGGCTGGACCCTCGTGGCCGTCGAGACCCCCGGGCACACGATGAACCATCTCGCCTTCGCGCTGCCGGAGGCGCGGGTGCTGTTCTCGGGCGACCACGTCATGGCGTGGTCGACCACGATCGTGGCGCCGCCCGACGGCGCGATGCGGGCCTACATGGACTCCCTCGACAAGCTGCGCGGGCGCGACGAGACGGTCTACTGGCCGGGCCATGGCGGACCGGTGCGCGAGCCCGCCCGGTTCCTCCGCGGGCTCGCCGGGCATCGCCGCCAGCGCGAGGCGGCGATCCGCGCGCGGCTGGCCGCCGGCGACGGGCGAATCGCCGACATCGTCGCTGCGATCTACCAGGGGCTCGATCCCCGGCTCCGCGGCGCGGCGGCGCTGTCGGTCTTCGCCCACCTGGAGGATCTGGTCGGACGTGGGCTCGCGTCCTGCGACGGCGCCCCCCGCCTCGACGGCACCTACGCGCCGGCCTGAGAGGCGCGGCGGCTCACTTCACCGCGAGAGCGAGGTTGGCGACGTCGTCGAGATAGGCCCGGATCCGGTCGGCATTGCTGCCGAAATCGCGGCCGCCGAGCCGCGAGGCCGAGCGCACGTCGATCCGCGCCCCGTCGGCGCGGGGGCGGATGCGCACGGTGACATCGTCCGGCAGGTTGAGGACCAGCCCCCGCGCCACGGCCTCGATCCGGCCGTTCCCGGTCCGGCCGCCCGGCCGGATCGCCTCGACGATCTGCCAGTGCCGCTTCAGGGCAGCCTGCCGGGCGAGTTCGAAGGCCTCGTCGGCGCCGATATCGAGGGTCAGCGGCGCGATCTGCGGGTAGGCGCCGCGCTGGCTCTCGCGCGCAGCCGGGCTCGGGTCCGCCGGGTAGCGCCCGCCGCGGGCCGCGAAGGCCGCCCGCGAGCGCGAGAAGGCCGGCGGATTGTCGATGTCGGTGGTGATGTCCGAGAGGGCGGGAAGACGCAGGCCGCGCAGGCCCAGGAAGGCGGGGTAGCCGAGAACCGCCAGCGCCAGGATCAATCCGGCGAGGGCGGCCCCGAGACCGCGGGCGCCCTCGCGCCAGACCCGCACGAAGGCGAAGATCGCGGCCGCAGCCGCCAGCAGCGCGACGCCGAGCCCGGCCACGAGCGCCACGAGGGCGGCGTCCGTGTCGGAGCGCGGATCCCGGACGAGGACCAGGGCGATCCCGGTGGCGATGACGGAGAACACGGCGAGCCGCCGGGCCAGCGGCCCCGCGCGGGTCACGGGTTCCTCGATGAGCAGGCGGCGCATGGGGATCATGAAGGCGTTCGAGGCCCGATCTTAGAGCTTGGCCGGAGCCGGCGCCATGGCGCCGCGGTCACGGCGCGTACGCGCGGGCGTTGCCGGGCAGGCCGAGCGTGGCGGGCAGTTTGAGCGGGTCGGGGAGCATCGCGCCCCCGTACCGGCCGACCGGGTCGGGGATCTCGCTGTGCGCGACCGTCTGAGCCGTCAGGGCGCTCCAGGGCCCAGTCACCGCGAACAGGATCCCGCGGGAGGAATCGCCGGGCGGACGCAGGACGAGGTCGCCCTTGGCATCGAGCCGACGCTCCGGCAGCGAGACTTGGCCGTGCAGGGTCGCCCCGACGCTCGGCCCCAGGAGACCCGACTCGGCGATCTCGCCCACGCCGTCGGCGAAGCGCAGCGTCACCACGGCCCGCTCGAAGGCCGTCCGGCCGTTGCGGCGCGCCAGGGCGCCGGACGCCACCGCGCCGTTGCGGTGGATGACGTCGGCGAGGTCGAGGCCCGCGATGGCACCACCGTCCATGGCGAGCGTGGCCCGGCCATTCAGGTGCGCCAGCAATCCGACCGTGTCCCGGGCCCTGGATTCGAGGGCGAAATGCCCCTGCACGGGCCCCACCACCCAGCGGGCCGCGCCGATCTCGCCGAGCAGCGCGCCGAGGTCGACGCGGTCGAGGCTTCCCTGCGTGCGCAGTTCGGTCGCGGCCGGATCGGACCCGCTCGTCAGGTTGACGCGCCCCTTGAACGTGCCGTCCTGGATCCGGGCCCGGTTCACCGCGACCTCCAGGGCGGCCTCCCGCACCAGGACGCTCGCCGCCAGATCCTGCACCCGGACGGCGCCGGCGCGCCCCTCGGCCGCCGACAGGCGAAGGTCGAGGTCGCCGCGCGTGAAGGGCGCCAGGGCGATCGACGCGGGCGCGGGGTCGAGGAGCCGCGACAGATCCGCGACGAGAGGCGTGAGATCGAGCGTCTCGGCCGCCAGGGTCGCCTGCACCGAGAGGCGCGGCGCCTTGCCGGGCCCGAACGCGACGGCGCCGGCCCCCTCGAGCACGTTCTGACCCAGGCCGATGCGCAGGCTCGGCCAGGAGACGGACCGCTCGCCCGTCTCGAACCGGCCGTCGACTGAGAAGGCGCCGGCGAGCGGCGCCAGCGGCACATCGCGGCCGATCCAGGCCAAGCTCTCCGGCAGGGATCGCGTCTCGAACCGGACCTGCCCGGACATGACGGGCAGCGCGCTCCCCTCCGCCGGCGGCGCCACCGTTCCGTCCGCCGCGAGGCGGCCGTCCGGCCACGTGATCTCCACGGTGAACGGGCTCCCGCGGCGCTGGGCCATCTCGGCCGGACGCAGGTGGCTGAGGGCGATCCGGGTCGGAACGCCGCGCCAGATGAGGCTGGCGCGGCCCTCGGCGGCCTTGCCCCAGAGCGGCCACGCGATGTCGAGGTCGATGTCCCGGGCCGTGTCGCCGGCGGCGAGGCGCGCGTCGCGCACGACGATCCGGCGCGGCCGGGCCGTCTCGCCGGACCGGGCCTGCTCGGCGAGGCGCGCGAGGGGGGCGTCCCAGCCGGCGGGGTCGTCCGACAGCCGAGCGCCATCCAGGCGGAGGCCGCTCACCGCGGCGCGGCCGCCGAGGAGGCTCAGCGGGTCGAGATCGATGGTCAGACGGCCCTCATCCGCCAGGACCGGGCCGTCGGAACCGGCAGCGAGCCGGACGCGGTCGAGGGTCAGTCGCGGCCAGGGCAGCACCGCGAGGCGCGCGGGCCCCCGCAGCGTCAGCCCGAGTCCGTAGGCGTCGAAGGCGCGGCGGGCGAAGGCCGTGGCCCGGCCATCCTCCAGGGGCCAGTCGCGCAGGCCGAGGCCGGCCGCGATCAGGCTCCCGAGAGCGAGGATGAAGATCGGGCGGCGCAGCGACATCATGCTCCGAGAGGGCGGCGGCTGTGGCCGGAAGCCGGGCGCCGCGCCGGCCCCTCGGGCTGCCACGGCCCGGCAGGGTCTGCACGTCGAGTGGGCAACTTAGCGTCCCCGGCCGGTTTTGTCTGCCGCGCCCGCGCAGGGCCGCCCTGCCCTCCCCAGCGCAGTGCCGGTTACGGATCGCCCGGGACCGCGCCGGCCGGTGCGGTGCACCACTGGATTTCGCGCGCGGAATCGGGAAGAGCAGGCGCGAGGACACGCGCGTCCCGAGGTTTCGGCCGGTCGGGTCCGGCGGGAAAAGGACGGTTCGATGAAGAAGGTCTACACGGATGCCGCCGCGGCCCTGGCCGGCCTCCTGCGCGACGACATGATGGTGATGTGCGGCGGCTTCGGCCTCTGCGGCATCCCCGACGAGCTGATCGAGGCGGTGCGCCTCTCCGGCGTCAAGGGCCTCACCGTCGTGTCGAACAATGCCGGCATCGACGGGGTCGGTCTCGGCAAGCTCCTGGACACCCGCCAGGTCGCCAAGATGATCTCGTCCTACGTGGGCGAGAACAAGGAGTTCGCCCGGCAGTACCTCGGCGGTGAGCTGGAGATCGAGTTCAACCCGCAGGGCACGCTGGCCGAGCGGATCCGCGCCGGCGGCGCCGGCATCCCGGCCTTCTTCACCAAGACCGGCGTCGGCACCAAGGTCGCCGAGGGCAAGGAAGTCCGCGAGTTCGACGGCGAGCAATACGTCATGGAGCGCGGCCTGTTCGCCGACCTCGCCCTGGTCCACGCCCACACGGGCGACACCGAGGGGAACCTGCGCTACCGGATGACCGCGCGCAACTTCAACCCGATGATGGCCACCGCCGCCAAGATGACCGTGGCGCAGGTCGAGCACCTCGTGAAGCCGGGCGAGATCGATCCGGACACGATCCACACGCCCGGCATCTTCGTGAAGCGCATCATCGACGTCGGGCAGCGCGACAAGCGCATCGAGCAGCGCACCACGCGCAAGCGCGGCGACAGCACCCCGGCCGCGGCGGCCGGCGGCGGCACGCACTGATCGGACGGGAAGGGAGCGAGAACGATGGCCTGGACCCGCGAGCAGATGGCGGCGCGCGCCGCCAAGGAGCTGGAGGACGGCTTCTACGTGAACCTCGGCATCGGCATCCCGACGCTGGTGTCGAACTACATCCCCGAGGGCATGTCGGTGCAGCTCCAGTCGGAGAACGGCATGCTGGGCATGGGCCCCTTCCCCTACGAGGGTGAGGAGGACCCGGACCTGATCAACGCCGGCAAGCAGACGATCACCGCTCTGCCGACGACGAGCTACTTCTCCTCGGCGGATTCCTTCGGGATGATCCGCGGCGGGCACATCAACCTGTCGATCCTCGGCGCCATGCAGGTGGCCGGCAACGGCGACCTCGCCAACTGGATGATCCCCGGCAAGATGGTGAAGGGGATGGGCGGCGCCATGGACCTCGTGGCCGGCGTGAAGCGCGTGGTCGTGGTGATGGAGCACGTCGCCAAGAACAAGGACGGCACCGAGAGCCCGAAGCTGCTCAAGGCCTGCGACCTGCCGCTCACCGGCACGCAGGTGGTCGACCTGGTGATCACCGATCTCGGCGTGTTCGAGATCGACAAGAAGGGCGACGGCGGCATGAGACTCATCGAGCTCGCCGACGGCGTCACCGAGGACGAGATCCGCGGCAAGACCGAGGCCGACTTCACCGTCGCCCTGAAGAACTGACGTCTCGGGGCCCGGCGGCCGGCGTCGCCGGGTCCGCCGGGTGGGAGACGGCCGGGCACCCGACCGTCCCGCAGTGCCGCCGCCCAACGCCTTTCCACATCGGCGCAGGCGGTTCTCGGTTCAGACGGCGCGCTCCGTCGTCGCGAGCGCAGCGAAGTGACCCAGGGTCGCGCCATCGTGGAGAGCGGGGCGCTGTTGGATTGCTTCGCTCCGCTCGCGAGGACGGCGGAACCGGTCGGTGACCCGGAAACCGCATCGAACGCCAGGCACCCCCGCTCCCAGTCGGGACAGGGGTGCTTCGCGTGATCGCCTGCCGGCCAGGCGTGGCGCGGGCTGAGGGTCCAGCCCGGCCTCGGGCGGATCAGCCGGCGTCGCTGGCGCCCGCGCCCGCGAGTTGCGGATTCCGGGTCGCGGGCCGCACCGGGCTGTCGGCCGCCGGTTCCTCGCCCCGCAGCGCCCGCCGCACGTAGCCGTCTACCCGGTCGCCCTGCTCCGGCAGGGCGGCCTCGAGATGCGCGATCATCTTGGGCGTCCAGAACGCCTTGATGTGCTTCTGGATCCCGGCGACCGCCTCCTCCTCCGGGTAGGACCGGAAGAAGGTGGCGATCTGGTTGGCCATGCGGACGAGCTTGTCCGCCTGCGTCACGGCGCTCATCGGTTACTCTTACTCTGCCGCGTCGAGGGTCTGGGCGATCCGGGTCAGGGAGAAGTCCTCCTCGTAGAACTTCGCCTGCCAGTCGGAGGGCCGGTTGGTCCGCCGGACCTGCACCGCCGTCACCTTGTACTCGGGGCAGTTGGTCGCCCAGTCCGAGTAGTCGGTGGTGATGACGTTGGCGCCGGTCTTGGCGTGGTGGAAGGTCGTGTAGACCACGCCGGGCTGCATCCGCTCCGAGATCTTGGCCTTCAGGGCGATGTCGCCGGAGCGGCTCTCCAGGGCGACGAGGTCGCCGTCGACGATGCCGCGCAGCTCCGCGTCGAACGGGTGGATCTCCAGCACGTCCTCCTCGTGCCAGCGCGAGTTCTCGGTGCGCCGGGTCTGCGCGCCGACATTGTACTGGGACAGGATCCGGCCCGTGGTCAGGATCAGCGGGAACTTCGCGCCCGTCCGCTCCTCGGTGGCCACGAACTCGGTGATCATGAACCGGCCCTTGCCGCGGACGAACCGGTCCACGTGCATCATCGGCGTGCCGAGCGGCGCCTTCTCGTTGCAGGGCCACTGCACCGAGCCGAGCTCGTCGAGCTTGGCGTAGGACACGCCGGTGAAGCTCGGGGTGAGCGAGGCGATCTCGTCCATGATTTCGGACGGGTGATTGTAGTTCATGGGGTAGCCGAGGGCATTGGAGAGCAGCACCGTGCCCTCCCAGTCGCCGTAGCCGCCCATCGGGGCCATGACCTTGCGGACCCGCGAGATGCGGCGCTCGGCGTTGGTGAAGGTCCCGTCCTTCTCGAGGAACGAGGCGCCCGGCAGGAAGACGTGGGCGTACTTGGCGGTCTCGTTCAGGAACAGGTCCTGGACGACGATGCACTCCATTGCCATCAGGCCCGAGGTCACGTGGTGCGTGTCGGGATCCGACTGGGCGATGTCCTCGCCCTGGATGTACATGCCCTTGAACGTGCCTTCGACGGCCTCGTCCAGCATGTTGGTGATGCGCAGGCCCGGCGCGTTGTCGAGCTTGGCGCCCCAGAGGGCCTCGAAGCTCTCGCGGGTCGCGTCGTCGGAGACGTGGCGGTAGCCGGTGAGCTCGTGCGGGAACGAGCCCATGTCGCAGGAGCCCTGCACGTTGTTCTGGCCGCGCAGCGGGTTCACGCCGGCGCCGAGCTTGCCGATGTTGCCGGTGGCCATGGCGATGTTGGCCATGCCCATGACCATCGTCGAGCCCTGGCTGTGCTCGGTGACGCCCAGCCCGTAGTAGATGCCCGCCGCGCCGCCCTTGGCGTAGAGCCGGGCCGCCCCGCGGACCTCCGCCGGGTCGAGGCCGGTGAAGGACTGCTGGCTCTCCGGGGAGTGGCGCTCGTCGGCGATGAACCGGGCCCAGGACTCGAACTCGGCGAGGTCGCAGCGCTCGCGGACATAGGCCTCGTCGATCAGCCCCTCGGTGACGATCACGTGCGCCAGCGAGTTGATGAAGGCGACGTTGGAGCCGGGCTTCAGCGGCAGATGATAGTCGGCTTTGATGTGGGGCGACTTCACGAGGTCGATCTTGCGCGGATCGGCGACGATCAGCTTGGCGCCCTCGCGCAGCCGCTTCTTCATCCGCGAGCCGAAGACCGGGTGGCCGTCGGTCGGGTTGGCGCCGATCACCAGGATCACGTCGGACTTCTCGACCGACTTGAAGTCCTGGGTGCCGGCCGAGGTGCCGAGCGTCGACATCAGGCCGTAGCCGGTCGGCGAGTGGCAGACGCGGGCGCAGGTGTCGACGTTGTTGTTGCCGAAGGCGGCGCGCACGAGCTTCTGGACGAGGTAGGCCTCCTCGTTGGTGCAGCGCGACGAGGTGATGCCGCCGACCGAGTCCTTGCCGTACTTGGCCTGGATCCGCTTGAACTCGGAAGCCGCGCGGTCGATCGCCTCCTCCCAGGACACCTCGCGCCACGGATCCGTGATCTTCTCGCGGATCATCGGCTTGGTGATGCGGTCCTTGTGGGTGGCGTAGCCGTAGGCGAAGCGGCCCTTCACGCAGCTATGGCCCTCGTTGGCCTTGCCGCCCTTGTAGGGGACCATGCGGACGACGCGCTCGCCCTGCATCTCGGCCTTGAACGAGCAGCCGACACCGCAATACGCGCAGGTCGTCACCTCCGCGTGCTCGGGCTGGCCGTACGCGTGGATCGACTTTTCCTGGAGCGTCGCGGTCGGGCAGGCCTGGACGCAGGCGCCGCAGGAAACGCACTCGGACTCGAAGAAATTGGTCGGGCCGGCGGCCACGCGGCTGTCGAAGCCGCGGCCCGCGATGGTCAGCGCGAAGGTGCCCTGCACCTCCTCGCAGGCGCGGACGCAGCGGTTGCAGACGATGCACTTCGACGGGTCGTAGGTGAAGTACGGGTTCGACTCGTCCTTCGGCAGGTACTTCTCGGAGCTCGGCCGGACGTGGTTGTCGCCCTCGTAGCCGTAGCGCACGTCGCGCAGGCCGACGACGCCCGCCTGGGTCTGCAGCTCGCAGTCGCCGTTCGCCGCGCAGGTCAGGCAGTCGAGGGGATGGTCGGAGATGTAGAGCTCCATCACGCCCTTGCGGAGCTTGGCGAGCTTCTCGTTCTGCGTGTGAACCACCATGCCGTTCTCGGCCGGGGTCGTGCAGGAGGCCGGGGTGCCGCGCCGCCCCTCGATCTCCACGAGGCACAGGCGGCAGGAGCCGAACGGCTCCAGCGAGTCGGTGGCGCAGAGCTTCGGGATCTGCGTGCCGGCCTGCATCGCCGCCGCCATCACCGAGGTACCGGCCGGCACCGTCACCGACATGCCGTCGATCGTCAGCGTCACCGTCTGCTCGCTGACGCGGATCGGCGTGCCGTAGTCGATCTCCTTGATCAGGCCCATCGACGTCTCCTCACTCGGCCGCGGCCGGCAGATCGCCGGCGCGCCTGAAATCCTCGGGGAAATGGGTGATCGCGCTCATCACCGGCATGGGCGTCAGCCCGCCCATGGCGCAGAGCGATCCGTCGGTCATGACCTCGCAGAGATCCTCGACCAGCTTGAGATTCGCGTCCGGCCGGATGCCGGCGATCACCTTGTCCATGGTCTCGACGCCGCGGGTCGCGCCGATGCGGCAGGGGGTGCACTTGCCGCACGACTCGGTGGCGCAGAACTCGAAGGCGAAGCGGGCCTGGGAGGCCATGTCGACGGTGTCGTCGAACACCACGATGCCGCCGTGGCCGACGAGGCCCTTCTTGGCCGCCATCGCCTCGTAGTCGAGGGGCGTGTCGAGGAGATGGTCGGGGAAGTAGGCCCCGAGCGGCCCGCCGACCTGCACGGCCCGGACCGGCCGGCCCGAACGGGTGCCGCCGCCGAAATCCTCGATCACCTGCCGGAGAGTGATGCCGAAGGCCATCTCGATCAGGCCGCCGTGCTTGACGTTGCCGGCAAGCTGGATCGGCAGGGTGCCGAGCGACCGCCCCATGCCGTAATCGGCGTAGGCCCTGGCGCCGTTCTCCAGGATCCACGGCACGGCCGTGAAGGTCATGACGTTGTTGACCAGCGTCGGCTTGCCGAGGAAGCCCTTGAGCGCCGGGATCGGAGGCTTCGCCCGCACGATGCCGCGCTTGCCCTCCAGGCTCTCCAGCAGCGAGGTCTCCTCGCCGCAGATGTAGGCGCCGGCGCCGAGGCGCACTTCCAGGTGGAAGGTCTTGCCCGAACCGAGGATGTTGTCGCCGAGCACACCGGCCTGGATGCCGTTGGCGATCGCCTCCTTGAGGGTGGCGAAGGCCTGCGGGTACTCGGAGCGCAGGTAGATGTAGCCGCGGGTGGCGCCGGTCGCGACGCCCGCGATGGTCATGCCCTCGATGAGGTTGAAGGGGTCGCCCTCCATCATCATCCGGTCGGCGAAGGTGCCGGAATCGCCCTCGTCGGCGTTGCAGACCACGTATTTCTGGTCCGCCTTGGCGAGCATCACGGTGTTCCACTTGATGCCGGCCGGGAAGCCGGCACCGCCCCGGCCGCGCAGGCCGGAATCGCGCACCGCCGCCACGATGCCTTCGGCATCGAGCTTCAGGGCGGCCTCGAGGCCGCGGTAGCCGCCATGGGCCCGGTAATCGTCCACGGAGACCGGGTCGACCACGCCGCAGCGGTGGAAGGTCAGGCGCTGCTGCCGGGCGAGGTAGGGGATCTTCTCCGGATCGCCGAGGCGCAGGGCGTGGTCGCCGCCCGTGGTCAGGCCGGCATCCAGCAGGGCATCGACGTCCTTGACCGTCACCGGCCCGTAGGCGACGCGCCCCTCGGGGGTGCCGACCTCGACCATCGGCTCCAGCCAGAACAGGCCGCGGGAGCCGGTGCGGACGATGGTGACGTCCAGGCCGCGGCGCTCGGCGCCGGCGAAGAGGGCGCGGGCAACCTTGTTGGCGCCGAGCCCGAGGGCGACGGCGTCGCGCGGAACGTAGAGCGTGACGCTCACTGGCGCACCTCCGTCAGGGCAGCTTCGAGGGCGTCGGCGGTCAGGTGCGCGACGGGCTCACCGTCCACCAGCGCGGCGGGGCCGTTGGCGCAGAGGCCGAGGCAGTAGACCGGCTCAACCGTGGCGCTGCCGTCGGCGGTGGTCTCGTGCCAGCCGCAGCCGAGGCGGCCCAGGATCTCGCGGTGCAGCTTGTCTGAGCCCATGGCCTGGCAGGCCTCGGCCCGGCACAGCTTCACCTCGTGGCGGCCGGCGGGGTGCGCCCGGAAGTCGTGGTAGAAGGTGATGCAGCCATGGACTTCAGCGCGCGACAGGTTCAGCGCGTCCGCGATCAGCGGCACGGCACCGGAATCCACGTAGCCGAAGGTTTCCTGCAGCGCGTGCAGGATCGGCAGCGTGGCCCCCTCGAGATGGGTGTGCTCGGCGATGATCCCGGATGCGCGCTCCGCGCTCCAGGGCTCGTGACGCGACATGGTTTCCAGCCCAGTCTGTTCCTGTTCTAATGCGAAGAGGAACAGAAATGCCGAATGGCATCAATCGCGCTGTCCGGTCGGGCGACAAAGGACGTTTGTCGAGCTGTAACGCGCAGGCCTGAGGAGCGGAGCCATTTCGTTAACCTGTTGCCACAGCGCGATTTTTCAAATCCGATCGGCAGTCAGGATTTGTCGCGTGCGTCGCAACATAAATTTGTGCCCTGCAAGAAATTGCATTCCGCCACGTCGGGTCCGGAACATCCGCTCAGAGCCCTCCGTCCTTGCAGGCGGAGCGAAGCAGTCCAGGGCAGCGCGACCTCGGCAAGCGTGGCGCGACTGGATTGCTTCGCTCGCAAGGACGGTGGCGGGCTCCAAGACGGCAGCCTCGGCCGCGTCAGAACTCCATCTCGAGTTCCTCGATCTCGTCCGGCTCGTCGGCGGCGGCTTCCGCCCACTCGACCATCAGCGGCCAGTGCAGGATCGTGTCGCGGTAGGCGGCGGCGCGGGGCGGCAGCGCGACGTCGTAGGTGCGGAAGCGGGTGCAGACCGGGGCGAACATCGCGTCGGCGAGGCACGGCCGCGCGCCGAACAGGTACGGACCCTCGTAGCGGTCCAGGCAATCGTCGAAGATCGTGACGATGCGCTCGATATCGGCTTTGGCACCGTTGAACACGCGGAAATCGGGGTGGAAGGCGCGCAGGTTCATCGGCAGCGCCGAGCGCAGATTGACGAAGCCGGAATGCATCTCCCCCGAGATCGACCGGCAATGGGCGCGCTCCGCCACGTTGCCGGGCAGGAAGCCGGCCTCCGGGAAGGTCTCGGCGAGATACTCGGCGATCGCCAGCGTGTCCCAGACGACCACGTCGCCGTGGCGCAGGCGGGGCACCAGGAACGAGGGCGACAGGTGCAGCAGCTCCGCCCGGGTGGTGGCGTCGGTTCCGGACAGGACCTCCGTCCGGAAGTCGAGCCCGGCCATCCGGCAGATCAGCCAGCCCCGCAGGGACCACGAGGAGTAGTTGCGGCTCGAGATGGTGAGCGTAGCGGCCGTCATCGTCCTGCCCCGGGCGCGTCGCCGATCGTGCGGTCTGCGAGGCCCGATCCAAGACTCGTGCCGAACGGGGCGGGCGAATCGCTTCCGGCGGCGATTCTACTCCCGTCGCAGCAGCGCCGCGACCTCCGCCTGCTCGGCGGCCGACAGGTTCCGGGCCGGCGCGGGCGGACGGCGGCGCGCGAGGCGCCAGATGCCGAGCCCGCCGAGCAGGACCGCGAGCACCGGGGTCAGCCACAGTAGCAGGGTGTGCAGCGCGAAGACCGGGCGCAGCAGCACGAACTCGCCGTAGCGGGCCACGACGTAGTCGAGCACCGCCGTGTCGCTGTCGCCCTTCTCCAGCCGCTCGCGGACGATCAGGCGCAGGTCCTTGGCGAGCGGCGCGTCGGAATCGTCGATGGACTGGTTCTGGCAGACGAGGCAGCGCAGTTCGGCCGAGATCTCCCGGGCGCGGTGCTCCAGCGCGGGATCCTTCAGCACCTCGTCGGGCTGCACCGCCAGGGCCGGCAGTGACGCCAGCAGGGCGAGCGCGGCCAGCGCCGGGCGGAGCGAACGGCGCGCCATCACTCGGCCGGCACCGCGACCGGGAGCGGCCGCGCCTTCGCCTTGGCGGGGACGCCCACGCGCATCCGCCGGTCCGTGAGCGACAGGCCGCCGCCCAGCGCCATCACCACCGCCCCGAGCCAGATCAGCAGGACCAGCGGCTTGTAGTAGAGGCGCAGGCCGACGCCGCCGTCCTGCCCGATCTCCCCGAGGCTCGCGTAGACCTGGCTGACACCGTTGGTCAGCAGCCCCGATTCCGTCACCGCCATCTTGCGGCTCGGGTAGAAGCGCTTGCCGGTCTCGACCTTCCCGACCTCGTCGCCCCCGCGGGTGCGGATCGTCAGGTAGGCGGTGGCCTCCTCGTAGTTCGGTCCCTTGCGCGGCGCGACCCGGTCCAGGGTCGCCACGTAGGGCCCCGTCGCCAGGCTCTCCCCGGGCTTGAGGGTCGCCAGCCCCTCGGTGGCCCAGCCCTGCGCGGCGATGCCCAGCACCACCACGCCGACCCCGGCATGGGCGATGGCGGTGCCCCAGGCCGAGCGCGGCAGGCCGACGGCGCGGCGGCCGATCTGTCCGAGGGACCGGGCGCGGCTCGCCCCGTAGCCGCGGGCGCGGGTGACGATCTCCAGGGCGGACCCGATCAGCAGGTAGGCGCCGAGGCCGATCCCGACCGGCGCCAGCACCGGCCCGCCCCAGGTCAGCGCCAGCACCGCGAAGCCGACCACCAGGGCGACCGCCAGCGCGGCGAACAGGCGCTGGGCGGCGGCGAGCACGTCGCCGCGCTTCCAGGCCAGCGCCTGGCCCATGGGCACGATCAGCAGCAGCGGGATCGCCAGCGGCACGAAGGTGGAATTGAAGAAGGGCGGCCCGACCGTGATCTTCTCGCCCGTCAGCATCTCGAGCACCAGCGGGTAGAGCGTGCCGACCAGCACGGTGGCGCAGGCCGCCACCAGGAACAGGTTGTTGAGGACGAGCGAGCCCTCGCGGGAGATCGGCGCGAACAAGCCCCCCTGCCGCAGCAGCGGCGCCCGCCACGCGAACAGCGTCAGCGAGCCGCCGATGAACAGGATCAAGATCGCCAGGATGAAGACGCCGCGGGTCGGGTCGGTGGCGAAGGAATGCACCGAGGTGATCACGCCCGAGCGGACCAGGAAGGTGCCGATCAGCGAGAGCGAGAAGGTCAGGATGGCGAGCAGCACAGTCCAGACCTTCAGGGCGTCGCGCTTCTCCATCACCACGGTGGAGTGCAGCAGCGCCGTGCCGGCGATCCACGGCATCAGGGAGGCGTTCTCCACCGGGTCCCAGAACCACCAGCCGCCCCAGCCCAGCTCGTAGTAGGCCCAGTAGGAGCCCATCGCGATCCCGAGCGTCAGGAAGCACCACGCGGCGAGGGTCCAGGGCCGCACCGCCCGCGCCCAGACAGCGTCGATCCGCCCGTCGATCAGCGCGGCCACCGCGAAGGCGAAGCTGATCGAGAAGCCGACATAGCCGACGTAGAGGAGCGGCGGGTGGACCGCGAGACCCGGATCCTGCAGCAGCGGGTTGAGGTCGTTGCCCTCGAGCGGGGCCGGGATCACCCGGGTGAACGGGTTCGAGGTCGTGATGATGAACAGCACGAACACGAAGGTGATCAGCCCCTGCACGGCCAGGGTGTTGGCCCGCAGCCGCGGCGGCACCGAGTTCTTGGCCGCCACCACGCAGGCGCCGAACAGGGTGAGGATCAGGACCCAGAGGAGCATCGAGCCCTCGTGGTTCCCCCAGACGCCGGAGATCTTGTAGATCAGCGGCTTCTGCGTGTGCGAGTTCTCGACGACGTTCTGGACCGAGAAGTCCGAGGTGACGTGCGCGTAGGTGAGCGCCGCGAAGGCGAAGAGCACGCAGGCGAAGGCGCCGAGCGCCGCCTGCGAGGCGGTCTGGCGCAGGGCCGGATCGCCCGAGCGGGCGGCCCAGATCGGCATCACCACCTGGACGAGGGAGATCGCCAGCGCGAGCGCGAGGGCGAAGTGGCCGGTCTCGACGATCATGCGGGTTCCCTCACCGCTCGCTGCGGGGACCGAGGGTGCTGTCCGCCGCCGCGGTGGCGGGCTTCGGCGCCGGGCCGCCCTTGTTCGGGCCGCCCTCCTGCCAGCGCCCCTGCGCCTTCAGCGCGTCGGCCACCTCGCGGGGCATGTAGGATTCGTCGTGCTTGGCCAGCACCGTGTCGGCGCGGAACTGCCCGCCCGGCTCCAGCACGCCCTCGGCGACCACGCCCTGCCCTTCCCGGAACAGGTCCGGCAGCAAGCCCTTGTAGTGGACCTCGACGGTCTCGTTCGTGTCGGTGACGGCGAAATCGACCGTCTGGTCGGGGCCGCGCCTGAGCGAGCCGTCCTTCACCAGCCCGCCGAGCCGCAGGCGCGTGCCCGGGGCGATGGCCTGCTTGGCGATGTCGGTGGGCGAGCGGAAGAACACGATCGAGCCGCTCATGGCGTACAGCATCAGCCCCACGGCGAGCGCCAGGACGCTGCCGCAGGCGGCGATCAGGATCAGGCGGCGTTTCTTACGCGTCACGATACTTCCACCCCGCGGTCCGGCGCGCGGAGACCCGCCTCGACCGGAACCGTTCTCATTCTAGTCTTGAGGGTGTCGGCTCCAGGCGCCCGCGGGTCAAGGGCGGGCGTCGGGACCGATTGTCGTACGGACCGCTCCGCGGAGGCGGGCTCGCGATTTCGTGGCGCCGGGGAACGGGCGCGCCAGGGGTTCGGTGCGTCAGGGGTTCGGTGCGTCAGGGGTTCGGCTTGGCAGGAAGCTCCAGTTCCCGGGCGAGACCGTCGAGCCGCGCCACCGCCTCGCTGTTGGCGGCCAGCGCCATGCGGGCGCGGTCGAGGGCCTTCACCGCCTGGTCGCGCTCGCCCAGCGCGCTGTAGGAGCGCACGAGCCGCATCCACTCGTCCGGCGTGCCGCCCCGCGCGGCGAGGCGCCGGTCGAGACCCTCGACCATCCCGCGAATCGCCGCCTGCTGCTCCGCCTGCGGCATGGCGCGCACGGCCGCCATCGCGGCCTCCTTCTCGGCCTGGACGCCCGGTCCCGCCCGGCCCGATTCGGCCGGCGCGGGCGCCGCGCCCTCTGCGCCGAGACCCACGGCGCGGGCGCCCTGCTCGACCTGGGCGAGACCCTGCGGGTCGCCCGCGAGGGCCGTGCGCGCCCGGGCCAGGGCGTCGGTCGCCTGCGCGCGCTCGCCGAGGACCATCCGGGACCGGACGAGCCGCAGCCACTCGTCGGGGGTGCCGCCGCCGCTCTTGAGGCGGGTGTCGAGCCCGTCGACCATGCCGCGAATCGCCGCCTGCTGCTCGGCCGGGATCTCGGGGGCGGCCTGGGGCGTCGCGGGCGGGGGCGGCTCGCCCTTGAGGCGGGCGAGGCTCTGCTTGACGATCCCGAGCCACGGGGCGTTCGGCGGGCTGCTGGCCTCGAGCTCGGTGAGCTGGCGGATCGCCTCGCCGGTGTCGCCGGCCTGCTCGGCCGCGCGGGCGAGGTAGAAGCGCGGCTTGGGCGCGTTCGGCTCCTTGGCCTGCGCCTTCTCGAACAGCGCCTTGGCCTCGGGCGACACGGTGCCGTCGCCGGCCGCCGTGAGGGCCTCGCCCTGGTCGGCCAGGAGGTCGGCGGTCTCGCCCTTGATCCGCGCGAGGTGGCCGTAGGCGCGGGCGGCATCGTCGAATCGGCCGGTGCGCATGTAGACCGGGGCGAGCACGGCCCAGCCGCGCGCATCGTTCGGGTCCCGGGCAAGGCGCGCCTCGATCTGCCCGACCGCCTTCATCAGCTCGTCGGCGCCGCCGCGGGCGGCCTGCCGGTCGGCCTCGGTCTGCGCCGGCACCTCGGGCGAGCCGTAGAGCCCGTAGGCGATGAGCGCCACGAGGGGGATGGTGGAGAGCGCGAAGGCCGAGGCGGCGCGCCGGCGGCGCAGGCGCGGCTCGGCCGGGCGCGCGGCCTCCGCGATGCCGGAATCCTCGGCGTCGCGCTGCGCCTCGCGGCTCGACCGGAGCAGGCGGCGCGCCGCCTCGGCCTTGGCGGTCTCGGCCTCGTCGGGGGCGATCAGGCCGCGCTCGAGGTCGCGGTCGATCTCGGCGATCTGATCCTCGTAGAACGCCGTCTCGGTGGCGAGCCCGCTGCCGCCGGCCTCGCCGGTCGGCACGGCGGCGCGCCGCGACATCGGCCAGAGCAGGCCGAGCACGGCCGCCGCGGTCATGGCCGCCAGGATGAACCAGATCGCCGTCATGGACCTTATCGCCAACGGGCCGCACCGGCCCGCCCCTCCCCACGCCCTGTGGAGCCGGCGGCGTGATGCCACGACGCCTCCCGGCGGCGGCTCGGTGTCACGCAACTCTGTTGCGATGACAAGGCCCCGGGCGGGAGCCATGAGGCCGCGCGCCGCCTCCCGGCCCGTACCCGGACGCGGCCGGACGCGGCCGGACGTGCCCGGGCGCGTCCGACGGCCTCAGTGGGCGGCCGTGCCGACCGGCAGGTCCCCCGGCACCTCCAGCACCGCGCGCAGGCCGCCGAGCGCCGCCTGCTCCAGGGTGAAGCGCCCCCGGTACAGGGCGGCGAGGTCGGCCACGATCGACAGGCCGAGTCCCGAGCCGGGCTTCGATTCGTCGAGGCGGCGCCCCCGGCCGAGCACGGCCTGCCGGGCCTCCGGCGGCAGGCCCGGACCGTCATCCTCGATGGCGACGACGAGGTGGGGATAATCGTCCTTGCTCACCGCCTCGGCCCGGATCGCCACCCGCCCGTGGGCCCACTTGGACGCGTTGTCGACGAGGTTGCCGACCATCTCCTCGAAATCCTGGCGCTCGCCGCGGAAGCGCAGGCCCGGCGGGACGTGGACGTCGTAGGCGATGTCCTTGTCCCGGTAGATCTTCCCGAAGGTGCGCACGAGGCCGGCGAGCGCCGGCTCGACCTCTGTGGAGGTGCCGAGCGTGCCGGCGAGCGCCGCGGCGCGGGCCCGGTCGAGGTGGTAGTTGACCTGATCGCGCATCACCGCGGCCTGCTCGCGGATCTTCTGCGCGAGTTCCTCGGGGGCGTCGGAGGCCCCGACCTCGTTGACGATGATCGAGAGCGGCGTCTTCAGGGCGTGGGCGAGGTTGCCCACCTGGGTGCGGGCGCGCTCCAGGATCTCGCGGTTGGTCTCGATCAGGAGGTTTACCTCGCCGGTGAGCGGCGCGATGTCGCGGGGATAGGTGCCGGTGATGCGGTCGGCCTCGCCCCGGCGGACGGCACCGAGCGCGGCGCGCATCTTCTTGAGGGGCGCGAGGCCGAAGCGGATCTGCAGCAGCGTGGTGATCGCCAGCGACAGGCCGAGCAGGCCGAAGGTGATGGTCAGCGAGTTCCGGAACCGGTCGACGTCGTTGACGATCTCGTCGGCGGGGCCCGCGACCCGGACCGTGTAGCGGCCCTCCTCGCCGAGATCGACGTCGCGCTCCATGATGCGCAGGAGGCGTCCGTCCTGCCCCTTGCCGTAGCCCTGGCGGATCTGCCCGACCCCGACTTTCCCGTCGGAATCGGTCGCGGCCGGCAGCGGCACGCCCACGAGGGAGCGCGAGGTGCGCACGTCGCGCGGCTTCGCGTCGGGCTTGCCGACCTGCCAGTACCAGCCGGACAGGGGCAGGTCGAAGCGCGGGTCGCCGAGCGAGAAGGTCCGGCTCTCGGGGTCGTTGGGCGAGACGAGGTCGGTGGCGAGATTGTTGGCGAAGACGAGGAGCCGGCTGTCGAAGGAGCGCTCGGTGTTCTCGCGGTAGAGGGTCGTGAGGATCCAGGCCGCGATCAGCAGGATCGCGGAGCTCGAGAGGAACGCCGACACGGCGAGCCGCACCGCGATGGAGCGGCGGCGCAGGGAGAAGAGGCCGATGAGGTCGATCATGGATGCGTCGGTCGCTCAGACGGGCGGCGGCGCATCGTAGAACACCGCGCCGCGCATCAGCGGGCGCGCCGTGCGGAAGAAGGCGCCGCGCTCGGCCCGCCAGCCGTCGGCCCCGCGGGTCACGGCGGCGTCGGCGGTGAGGATGCCCGACGGCATGCCGACCCGCAGGGCCGCGTCGGCGGGGCGGGCAGCCTCGTGGACGAGGCTGCCTTCGAGCCGGGCGGCGACCGCGAGGCACAGGGTGGCGGTGAGCGGCAGCGCCTGGTGCGGCACGCCGTTGGAGATGACCCGGGCGGTCAGGTCGGTCTCGGCGGCGCGGATCGTGGCGCCGGAGAGGCTGCCGGAATCCTGCGGCGGCGCCACGAGGCCGACGAAGGGCACGTGGACGACGCGCGCTGCCGCCTCGAGATCGGGCGCGATGCCCATCGCCACGGAGCCGGCCTGCCGGATCCGCGCCAGCCGGTCGAGGAGGCCCGGCACGGCCTCCAGGGCGGCGGGCAGCTCGGTGCCGGCGAGGCCAAGATCGGCGGCGCGGACGAACACGCAGGCGTTGGCGGCGTCGATCAGCGAGGCCTCGATCGCGCCAAGGCCCGGCACGTCGAGCCACTGACGGACGGCGCCGGTCGGGAGCAGCCGGCCGGTCGTGGCGCCGCCCGGATCCAGGAAGTCGAGCTGGATCGGCGCGCCCGTGCCGGTGACGCCGGGGATCGCGAGGTCGCCGCGGTAGACGCTGCGGCCGCCCGCGGCCGCGAAGCCCGCCACGATCAGCTTGCGCGTGTTGGTGTTGAAGATCCGCAGCCGCACCGGGCCGTCCGGGACGTCGACGAGCCCCTCGTCGACCGCGAACGGCCCCACGGCGGCGAGCATGTTGCCGCAATTGCCCGAGAGGTCGATGCGGCCGTCCCGGACCACGACCTGCACGAAGGTGTAGTCGATGTCGGCGTCCGGCCGCGCGGAGCGCTCCACCACGCAGATCTTCGAGACCGACGAGACGCCCCCGCCCATGCCGTTGAGCTGCCGCCCGAACGGGTCGGGGCTGTCCATGGCGGAGAGGAAGGCCGGCTCCCAGGCGGCGAGATCCCCCGGCACGTCCCGGCGGTGCAGCATCAGCGCCTTGCTGGTGCCGCCGCGCATGAAGACGGCCGGCAGCGTGCCGGAACGCGCGGCCGCGCTCACATCCGCGCCGGCGGCTGGTTGGGATCCACGAGGTAGCCGAGGCCGCGGACGGTCTGGATCAGGTCCACCGCGAGCTTCTTGCGCAGGCGGCCCACGAACACCTCGATCGTGTTCGAGTCGCGGTCGAAATCCTGGTCGTAGAGGTGCTCGGTGAGTTCGGCGCGGGACACGACCCGGCCGGTATGGTGCATCAGGTAGGAGAGCAGCCGGTACTCGTGGCTCGTCAGCTTCACCTGGGCGCCGTCGACGAAGACCTTTCCGGAGCGGGTGTCGAGGGTCACCGGCCCGCAGGCGATCTGGCTGGTGGCGTGGCCGGCGGCGCGGCGCAGCAGGGCGCGCACCCGGGCCATCAGCTCCTCCATGTGGAAGGGCTTGGTGACGTAGTCGTCGGCGCCGGCGTCGAAGCCGTCGACCTTGTCGGACCAGCGGTCCCGGGCCGTGAGGATGATCACCGGGGTCTTCACGCCCGCCCGGCGCCACTTCTGCAGCACCGTGACGCCGTCGGCCTTGGGCAGGCCCATGTCGAGGATGATGGCGTCGTAGGGCTCGCTCTCGCCGAGATAGCCGCCCTCCTCGCCGTCATAGGCCTTGTCGGCGACGTAGCCGGCCTCCTCCAGCGCGGCCACGACCTGCCGGTTGATGTCCTTGTCATCCTCCACGACCAGCAGACGCACGGCTCACTCCCCTCCGAAACGGTCCCCGCGCCCGCTCAATACTGTCCCGCCACGGTGCCGGTGCGCGCGTCGACGATCACGTGCACGAAATGCCCGTCGCGGCGCAAGGCGGTGAGCATGTAGACGAGGCCGTCCGCGTGACGGCAGAGGCTCGCCCGCTGGATCTCGGCGCGGGGGATCACCGTCCGGGCCGCGCGGATCGCCGCGACCGGCGGGATCACCCGGCGCTCGCCGACCTCCTCGCGCAGGTCCGCGGGGGACAGGCAGCTCTCGATCCGCAGCGGCGGCTGGCTCGACACCGCGCCCGTCTGAGGGGCCGGCCCGTCGTCGGCCATGGAGCCGAGGCCGCCCGCGGCGAGGGCCGCGGCGGTCAGGCTGATGGCGACGAGGGCGATGGCGTAGCGCATTGGCAGACGATGTGAGCCCAGGGCACTGAATGCGTCCTGAATACGTGGCCGTGCGTCGCCCCCGGCGGTCGTCGGCGGCGGTCCGGACAGTCCCTTCGCGGTCGATTCGGTGGCGGGCGGCATCGTGCGGACATGACGGCCGAGGCGGCGCCCGGTTCCACGCCGCGCGCCGCTTCCCACAGGCGTCGCGGCCGGTCTCACGGTGGCGGCGCTGCGGCGGGACCGCAGGCCGCGGCGCGGGCCGGCGGCCCGGCCCGGCCGGTCCCCGCCGGCGCGGCCTGCGCGGCGCCGCCGGACCCCAGCGTCCAGGCAAGCCGGCCAACCGCCGCACCCTCGTGGACGGCGACCGTCACCGCCGCGGCGGCCGCCAGACCGAGCCACGCCCGGTCGAGAACCCTGTCCCAGCGCAGGCGCATCTCACCCTCCCGTCAGCAGCTTCCAGAGGGCCCGCAGGGCCGGGATATGCGCGGCGAGCCACGCGACCTGGTCGGAGAACCAGTGCGCGGCCGCCGCCGCGGCGACGAAGGCGAGCACCGTCGCGTGCTTGAGCCGGCGCAGGTAGCGGCGCAGCGCGCGGCGCTCGAGATGCGCGTCGACCAGCTCGTCGAGGGCGGCGAGGCGCGGCTCGGACTGCCGGGCGAACCACGCGTGCCAGACGGGCGGGAAGCGGATCGTCCGGGGCCGCCCGCCGAGGGCGACACCCGCGCCCTCGGCGTCCTGGGGGGGCGCGGATTGCCGTGCCTCGGTGCGGAGGGGCTTCATGGTGACGATCCCTGTTTCGAGGCCCCCCGCGCCGCCGAAGCGGCGATGCCCGGCTTCAGGCCGGGTGCTTGTCCGCCCCGCGCAGCTGCGCGAGCGCCGGGGCGAGGACGTTGGCGGCGCTCGCCTGCGGGTCGAGGGGCAGCGCCCGGAAGATCCGCGCGGCCACGCCCTCGGGGCCGCCCGCCTTCCGCACGACGTGCGCGGGGGCGGTGGCGAGCACGTGCCGGGCGCCGGCGGCCACCACCGCGGCGCCGAGATCGGCGCTGACGGTCCGGCCCCGGGCGGCCCCGGCCACGGCGTTCTGGCCGAACTCGGCCCCGGCGCGGATCGCGGCCTCGATCCGGTCGCGGGTGAGCACCGAGGCGGCCCAGGGCGCGACCCGGGCGATGCCAGCGGTGACGGCGGCGGCGGCGAGCGGAACGAGCGCGGCCGTCACCGGCTGGAGCAGGCCGGAGAGCCAGTCGCCCCACGGCAGCAGGCCGGCGACGGGAGTAACGGCGGGCGCGGCACCGCCGGCCAGCGCGGCGAGGGCGGCGAGCGGCAGGCCGGTGACGGCCAGGGCGACGGCCGCCCGGATCGGGTGCATCATCGTGGAACTCCTTCTCAGCGCGCGGCGGACCCGGCCGGCTCGGGATCGGGTGACGACGGGTCAGGGCCGGCCCGGCGGCTGAGCCGGCATCGCAGCGGGACCGGCGCGCAGGGCGGCGAGGGCCCGGCGCGCCCAGGCGAGGCGGCGCGCGGGCGCGACGACGCCGGGCCGCTCGTAGCGGCGCCAGACCGCCTCGGTGGCCGCAGCGAGGGTGGTGGTGGCCCGCAGGGCCGCGAGGGCCGGCGCCTCGGGACCGCGCAGCTCGGCGCAGAGGTAGCCGTAGCCCGCCTCGGGGTCGGCGGGATCGCGGCCGCGCGCGCGGCACCACGCCTCCATGGCGACGCGCCGGGGCCCGGTCCACTGGGCGAGCCCCCAGCCGCCGCGGGAGCCCGGCACCGCGGGGGCGACCTCCTGGAGGTGGCGGAACCCGCCGGTCTCGTGGCCGAGATTGCCGAGCAGGCCGGCGGCCTGGACGTCGCTCAGGCCGAGATCGCGCATCAGCCGCGGGCCGAGCCGACGGCAGGCGGCGGCGAAGGGCTCCTGCGCGGCCGGAACGGGAGGCGGCATGGGCGTGCTCCGGAAACTGGCCTCCCCGGGCGCGCCGGGCTAAGGCGGCCCGCGCCGTGGGCGGCGCCGAGGGGGAAGCGTGGGACGCGGACAGGACCGGCCGCTCGTGTTCATCGGCGACTCGATCACCGCCGCCTGGGGCGCGGTGCGGGCCGAGACCTTCGCGCGCCACGGCTTCGTCGCCCGGGGCGTCCCGGGCGAGACGAGCGGGCAGATCCGCGCGCGCTTCCTGCGGGACACGGCCGGCGCCCGGGCCGTGCATCTGCTCTGCGGGATCAACGACATCGCGGAGATCGGCGGCCCGGTGCCGGACCGGGCGATCGCCGGGAACATCATGGCCATGGGGCGGATGGCCTTCGCGGCCGGGCTGCCGCTCACGATCGGCACCGTGATGCCGAGCGACTTCTGGGGCTGGCGCCCCGAGCTGCGGCCGGTGGCGCGGATCCGCGCCCTGAACGAGTGGCTGCGCGCCTACTGCGCGGCGGGCCCGGCCCACCTCGTCGATTACGGGCCGCCGCTCGCCACGGAGGCGGGCGCGCTCCGGCGGGACTTCACCGACGACGGCATCCACCTCAACGGCGCGGGCTACGCGGCCGTGGAGCCGGCGATGCTCCGGGCCCTCGGCGCGGCCCCGGACTGAGAGCGGCCGCGGGGCGCCGCCTGCGGATCCACGGCGCTCACGCGCCCAGCGCCAGCCAGTAGGTCGGCACCGACCCGACGCCCGCCACCGCGCCGGCCGTCGCGCGGCGGGTGCGGAGCGTGAACCCGGTGGCCGCCACGTCGCTGACCTGCGCGGCGTGGAGCGCGTCGCCGGCGCCGGCGACCGGCTGCGCCCAGACGCCGAGGCAGCTCCCCGGGAAGGCGATGCCGAACGCCACCGCGACATCCGCGTCGGCGGCGGTGACGAGCCCCCATCGCGCGATCAGGCCGCCCGGGAGCCGCACCGACCCGTTCGCGCCGAGCACCTGCGCGCCGGTCGCGAGCGGCGTCCCGTCGGCGCGCTGGTAGTGGCGCACGCGCCAGCGGCCCGCCGCGTCCGAGGTGGCGATACAGGTATCGTCGGCGGCCGTCACGAGATCGGTGCGGGTCGGCAGCACCAGCGCCTCGGGATCGTGGACCAGGGTCGCGGCGCCCGAGAAGCGCACGAACCGCTCACGGTCGGCGCCGGCGCCGAAGCTCGCGATCCGCGCCGCGCCGGTGACGAGCACCCGCCGGGTGCCGGCCGCGCCGAGGTCGGTGGTGGGGGCGGCCGCGAGGGCGGTCTCGGCCGAGGCGAAGTCGATCCCGCCGGTCCGCGCCGAGGCGGTGAGCGCCGTGGCGAAGGCGGCGCCGTCGGGCGAGACCTTCAGGGTGAAGTCGTCGCTCCCGAGGGTGCCCAGAAGCGCCCGCGCCGCGTAGCCGGTCTCGAAGACCAGGGCGGCGTCGCGGGCGGCGGATTTCCGGTTGACGAAGACCCGCATGTCGCCGGTGCCCGGCGTGGCGTCGTCCCAGGTCAGGAGCGCGGAGTCGGACTTCACCGCGAGGCGGTTGGTGGCGTCGGCCGCCGTGTTGATCCCGAGGCGGCCGACGCTCTGGAGCGCGGTCAGCGCGCGGCCGAGGCTCGTCCAGGCCGCGCCGTCGAAGACGTAGAGGTCGGCCTCGTCGATCAGCCAGGCGAGCCAGCCGGCCCGCGGCGCGGCGCCGGTCCAGACCCCGTCGGCGTAGCGCACCACCTGGCCCGCGAGCCCCGCCCAGGCGCCCCCGGGCTCGGCGGAGGCCACGAGGTAGCGGTCGCCCTCCGCGGGGCCCGGCGGCGGTGCGGCGAGGTCCTTGTCCAGGCAGGCGAGCTGGACGAGCGCGTCGAGCAGGCCGAGCGCCTCGTTGTGGGTCACGTGCTTCTGCGCCTGGCTGGCGGCGATCAGCGGCAGGCCGAGATGGTGCGTGGTGTCGGACATGGGGCGGCTCCCGGGCGGTCGGGTCGAGCGGTCAGGCCGAATGGACGGGGATACGGGCGCGGCGGGCGGGTCCGGGGCCGGCGACGAGACCGATCTGCGCCACCGCGACGTCGAGATGCGTCTGGGCGCCGCCGAAATCGGCCGCCTCGTCCGCGTAGAGGCAGTGCTGGGCCTCGGCCCGGAGCGTGCGCAGGGCCGTGCCGGCGGCCGAGAACACCGTCACGGCGTAGGTTTCCGGCTCGTCGAGCGGGATCTCGGCCGGCTCCCAGGCGTCGCCGTCGCGGCGGGCCCGCCGGATCCACGAGAGCCGCACCCCGTCCGCCGCGCGCCGCGCCCGCAGGTGGACCGGCCGCAGCGGCGTCAGCGCCGCGAGGCCGGCCGTGGCGGTGATCTCGGCGAAGGCCGGGTCGGCCGGGTCGCGATCCGCCGGCCCGATCCGGTAGCGGAACGCGCGGCCGACCTCGTCCAGCCGGTCGACCAGGGGCGTCACGGCGCCGTCGTCGAGGCGCACGATCAGGCTCCCCGCCGGGGAGACCCGCCCCGCCACCGCCTCGCTGCCCGCGAGCCCGCGCAGGAAGCCGGACAGCCGGTAGGTGTCGGGCCCGGTCAGGACCGCGGACGTGGCGCCGAGCAGCTCCACGGTCCCGTCCGCGCCGAGCAGGGCGAACAGGTTGCCCCCGGCCAGCATCGCGCCCGCCCCGATCGAGGCCAGCGTCGCGCCGCGCCGCAGGGCGACGTCGAGATGCGCGCCCCGCTGGATCCGCCAGAGCGGGCCGGGCGGCAGCGCCGACAGGGTGCGCCCGAGGCAGGCCGGGTAGTCGACGAGGCGGTGCAGGGCGAGCGGCCCGTCGCCCGCGGCGCGCCAGATCGCGACCGCGGCGGGCCAGGGCTCGGCCGCCACCGCGCAGGACTGAAGGACCGTGGGGTCGCCGCGGTCGACCGGCAGGTCGAGGGCCAGGGCGAGCGGCGGGCCGGGAAAGGCGGGCGGCGCCACCTCGGCCCGGGCCATCGCGCGGGGCAGCCCGCGCCCGGGCCCCGCCCGGGGCGGCACGCCGCTCGCCTCGATCCGGCGGCCCGTGGGCGCGTCGTCGATCCGGTCGATCCGGCGCAGGACCGCGCCGCCGGGCACGTCGGCCGGGACCGCCAGGAGGTCGCCGGGCTCCAGCTCGACCCGGCGCGGGCTCAGCGTGAACACCGCGGTGTCGCGGGCCGCGATCAGCCGGTCGAGCAGCGCCTCGGCCAAGCCGTCGGCGGTCTCCCGGCGGGTGACGATCGCCGCCTCGATCCGGGTCTCGCGCCGCCGCAGGCCGGCGGGCCGCACGGCCGAGGCCGCGGCGCGCCGGTAATCCGGGCTCTCGGAATCGGTGATCCCGAGGTCAACGGAGCGCGGCACGGCGCTCTCCTCGGCCCGGACCTGGTGCAGGACCGGCCGCTCCTCCGACAGCCGGACGAGGTCGGTCTCGGCCAGGATCACGGGCCGGTCGCGCCAGGGACCGCGCAGCCGCAGGGTCCCGGCCACCGCCGAGACGTCGAGACCGTAGACCTCCGCCAGGATCTCCAGGGCGCCCCGCGCCGTGAGCGGCCGGTCGATCACGTAGCCGTCGAGATAGGCGGCGGCCTCCACGGAGACCGGCGCGTCGAACCCGAAATCCGCGAGGATCCGCTGGACCAGCAGGTCGAGGTCGCAGCCCTCGATCCGGCCGGTGATCCAGTGGCCGACCCGCCAGTTGGCGGCGTCGGCCCAGACGCCCCGCACCGTCGGGAAGGCCGGGAAGGGCCGCGCGTCCCAGGCCCAGACGAAGATCCCGTCGGGATCGACCATGCGGCCGCCGTAGACCGGCGAGACCGGGTTGTCGGCCTCCCGGAAGCCCGGCACGGCCGGGTCGAACCGCGCGATCACGGCCTCCAGCCCGCGGAGCTGGATCAGCTCGTCGCGCAGGGCGCGGGATTCCGGCGGGACGGCGCTCTCGGACGATTTCGGGTCCGGGAAGACGTTGGGGCCGTTGGTGCCCTTGTCCACCGCCGGAACGCCGATCTCGGTGAGCCAGATCGGCTTGCCGGCCGGCACCCAGGCGGTGGTGCGGGTCTCGACGCCGCCGTCGCGCTCCACGTGCGGGCTCGACCACCACGCGACGAGATCCTTGGCCCGGTAGATCCAGGGCTTGCCGGCGGCGCCGTCGGTGATCGGCCGGCGGGCCTGGGCGGCGCGGTCGGCCGCGTCGGCGTAGTACCAGTCGAAGGCCTCGCCGGACGCGCCCCGGGCCTTCAGATAGGCCCGGTCGGCGATGTCGCCCGTCACCGCGAGGTCGGCGTGGTCCGGGTCGTCGCGCCAGTCGGAGACGGGCGGGTACCAGTCGATCCCGACGGCGCCGATATGCGGGTCGGCGAACAGGTCGTCGAGGGGGAAGCGGACGGTGGCGCCGCCGTCGCCCACATGGGCGCCGTACTCGGTCCAGTCCGCCGCGTAGACCAGAGTGACGGCCGGGCCGAGGCGGTCGCGGAGCGCGGCGGCGAGGTCGCGCAGGGCCCGCACCGCCGGGTAGCCGGCCGCGCCGCGCACCCGGGTCAGGCCGACGAGCTCGCTGCCGATCACGAAGGCCGCGAGGGGCGCGCCCGAGGCCGCCCAGCCGGCCGCGAGGTCTGCGTAGTGCAGGACCGCGTCGCGGTAGCCACTTGCGAAGAAGGCCGCGACCTGCGCGTCGGCCGCGGCGGTCCCGTCCGGGCTCCCCGGAAGGCCCGGGGCCGGATCGCAGGTGATGCGGCCGCGCCAGGGATAGGCGGGCTGCGCGGCGCCGGGGGCGTGCGGATCGGGGAGCGCGTTGCCGGCCGGCACGTCCATCATGACGAACGGGTAGAGCGACACCGCCAGCCCCCGGCGCGCCAGCTCGGCGACCAGCCGGGTCAGGCCCGCATCCGCCGGCGTGCCGCCGTAGGCCGGGCTGCCGTCCGGCAGGGTCGAGACCGTCTCGGCCCGGTCGCGGGCGATCCCGGCGACGCGCCAATCCTCCGGCCGGGCGCGCTTGTCGGCGGCCTCGACCTTGGGCACGACCCGGCAGGACCCCGCCCGCAGGTCGGTGCCGAACCACGTCGCCACCACGGCGACCCGGCGCAGGTTCGGGCACAGCGCCTGGAGCGCGTCGAGGGAGGCGATCACGTCGGTGCCGCGCTGGAGCTGGTGCCGGTTGGCGGCCTCGGTGCGGCCGAGCCCGAGATCGACCGTGACGCGGTCCGGATCGAGGCCGAACTCGCTGGCGCCGGGGATCAGGTCGACGGCGCGCACGCGGTCGAACAGGCCGTTGACCGGGCGGATCACCTCGAAGGCGAATTGCGGGACGCGGTTGCCGAAGGCCGCGAGGGCCAGGTTCTCGAACACCGCGTAGGCGAGGCCGCGATAGGCGGGCGCATTCTCGGCGCCCTCCTTGGCGACGATCAGCGGGTCCGGCTCCTGGCCGGGGCCGCCGGTATGGACCCGCAGGGTCAGGCCGGCCTGGTCGATCTCCCGCCCGTCCGCCCAGATCCGACGGACGCAGGCGATCTCGCCCTCGCACAGCCCGACCGCGAGGTTGGCGAAGTAGCTGTAGCGGGTGGTGACGGTCCTCGGGCCGCCCGCGAGCCCGCCCAGGCCCTTGGCGGGCGCGGCCGCGCGGGCGACGGTGGTGTTGGCGACCTCCAGCGGACGGGTCGCCCAGATCAGGGTGCCGCCGATCCGCGCCCGCCCGTAGACCCGCGGGATCGGATCGCCCTCGGTGGAGGTGAGCCCGGCGACGTCGGCGAGCCGCGGCCCCTCGACGAAGCGCGCGTGCCGCCCGGACCCCGACAGGGCGCCGCCGAGGGCCGCGCCCGCGACGGAGCCGAGCGCGCGCCCGACCAGGCCGCCGATCGGGCCTCCGAGGGCGGTGCCGACCGCCGCGCCGGCCGAGGACAGGATCAGCGTCGCCATGGCGGGGCTCCGGATCTGATGGCGGTATCGCGTGGACGGGTTGCCGGTCCGTATCCGATCGGATACGCTCGCCCGGTGACGACGATCCTGCTGTCCGACACCGTCCGGACTTGGCTCACGGGCCTGAAGGATCACCGCGCCAGGGCACGCATCGCGGCACGTATCCGCAGCGCGGGGCTCGGCAATTTCGGGGATGCCAAACCGGTCGGGGCAGGTGTGTTCGAGATGCGGATCCCGTATGGCCCGGGCTTTCGCGTCTACTATGTCCGACGCGGCGAGGTAACGTACCTGCTCCTGTGCGGCGGCGATAAGTCCAGCCAGACCCGGGACATTCAGAGGGCCAAATCCATGGCCGCCTCTCTCGACGGAATCACCTGATGCGTTTCACACCGTTCGACGCCTCGGAATTCCTCGACAGTGAGGAGGCGATTGCCGAATACCTGGCGGCGGCGCTCGACGACCCCGACCCCGAGCTGTTCATCGCGGCCCTGGGCGATGTCGCGAAGGCACGCGGCATGGCGCAGATCGCCCGGGAAGCGGGTGTCGGTCGGGAGAGCCTCTACAAGGCGCTGACGCCGGGCTCGAAGCTCCGCTACGAGACGGTCCGCAAGATCATGGACGTGCTCGGCGTCAAGCTCACCGTATCGACGCGTTCCTCGTAGGCGCCGCAGCGCGCCGGAAACCGGAACACCCCCGTCGCGTGCCGCCGCCACCATCCGGTGAGCGCGACCTCGGTGACGGCGGCCCCGTCGTGGGCGTGGATCATCGCGCCGGCGCCGGTGGCGATGGCGCAGTGGCGGGCCGGCAGGTGGCGGCGGAAGGCGAAGAGCAGGACGTCGCCCGGCCGCATCGCCAGGTCCGCCAGGGGTCCGGGCACCGGCACGAGGTGGCGGGCGGCCGCCTCGGTGAGCGGGTCGGTCCCGGGCGCGGCCGATTCCGCCCAGGTGCCGGAATAGGGCGGCGGCACCTCCGGCTCGGCGCCGTAGAGCCCGCGCCAGACCCCGCGCAGCAGGCCCAGGCAGTCGCAGCCCACGCCGCGCAGCGACGCCTGGTGGCGGTAGGGCGTGCCCAGCCAGAGCCGCGCCTCGCCGAGCGCCGCGACACCGATCTCTCGGCCGATCTCGCGCCGCATCGCGCTCATCGGAAGAGGCTCCCGCCGTCGAGGATGGGGTCCGAGCCGGGGACCGCCCGCATGACCGCGTCGTTGCCGGGCATGTGCGGGAAGCCCTGGAAATTGACCGCGTTGGCGAAGCGGTCGCGGCAGGTGGCGAGGCGCTTGTCGCACCCGGCCGTCAGGCTGTGCGCATGCGGGAAGTTTGTCGGCAGGAGCAGAAAGTATGTCGGCAAATGGCGCCGATGAAGAGGAGACTACGATCGCCGAGCAGGGCGGCTTTGCCTTCGTTTCCGGCAACGACGTAAGCCGACCGCGGGCTTCCTGAGCTACGACACGGTCGCCAACGCCACCTGTGGGCCGGGCAAGATCGGCATCGTGGCGGCCTGGATTGCCGATGTTAATGGATGTGTAAATGGAAGGCTGGTTTGGGGGGGGGCCGGGCTGGAAGGGGATTTCGGCCGCGAAAGTATGATTTCGTGACGTGCCGGCCGGCGTGACTCGATTGCTGGCTTATCCGCATTCAGATAACCGGACGCATCTCCGGTCCATGTTCGGAACTCGTTCAAACGATATGTACGAAGCAGAATTTGCAATGGTTGACGTCGCGGTTCCGGATCGCGTCATGGGACTAAGCCGCTCTCGCGGCATTGGCGTCGCGTGTCGGTTGCGGCGCAGATCATGATGTAGGGGCGCTCGCTCTGTCTGAGGATCGTGAGGTTCACCTCACCCCAGACGGGAGCCCACCATGACCTGCGAAGCCATCTCTCCGCTGCGTCGGCGAATGATCGAGGACATGACCATCCGCCGGTTCGGCGGGAAGACCCAGAGCGACTACGTCCGCCAGGTCCGCGAGTTCACGATCTTCCTCGGCCGCTCGCCGGATCGGGCCGAGCCGGAGGACCTGCGCCGCTATCAGCTCCATCTCGCCTCGTGTGGGGCGAGCTATGCCCGCATGAACCTCGCCGGCACGGCGCTGCGCTTCTTCTTCCATACGACGCTGGGCCGGACCGGCTTCGGCGACCGCATGGCCCGCATCCCCACGCCCGACCGGCTGCCCGTCGTGCTCAGCCCCGAGGAGGTGGCCCTCCTGCTCGCGCACGCCCCGGGCCTGAAGTACCGCGCTGCCCTCAGCGTCGCCTACGGCTGCGGCCTGCGCGTATCCGAGATCGCCAACCTCAAGGTCGGCGACATCGACAGCGCGCGCATGCTGATCCGGGTCGAGCAGGGCAAGGGCCGCAAGGACCGCTTCGTCATGCTCGCGCCCGACCTGCTCGCCCTGCTGCGGCAATGGTGGCGGGTGAAGCGTCCGCGCGGCTGGCTGTTCCCCGGCCAGCAGCCCGCCCAGCCGATCACCACGCGCCAGCTCAACCGCGCCTGCCATACCGCTGCGGAGGCCGCGAAGCTCGACAAGCGCGTCTCGATGCACACCCTGCGGCACAGCTTCGCCACCCATCTCCTGGAGCGCAAGACCGACATCCGCGTCATCCAGGTGCTGCTCGGGCACAGGAAGCTCGACACCACCGCCGTCTATACCCGGGTCGCCCTCAAGGCGATCGGCGAGGTCACAAGCCCGCTCGCGCTGCTGGCACCGCCTCCACCGCCGTAGGTGGCCGCGCCGTCGTGGCGCGGCCCGCCCTGGAAGTCGCGGACATCCTGAACCGGCACGGCGACGCCTTCCTCGCGCGCCATCGCCTCAGCCGCGGCCAGCTCAAGGTCATCGGTGCGATCCGGGCCTGCCGCACCGCGGTGCTCGGTGGTCACGTCGCGCGCTGCGAGGGCTGCGACCACAGCCGGATCGCCTACAACTCCTGCCGCAACCGGCACTGCCCGAAGTGTCAGGGCCAGACGGCACGGGCGTGGCTGGAGCGGCGGCAGGCCGACCTGTTGCCCGTACCATACTACCACGTCGTCTTCACCCTGCCGGCGGCGGTCGCAGCCGTGGCCTTCCAGAACAAGGCCGTGGTCTACGACCTGCTGTTCCGCACCGCCGCCGACACGCTGCTGACCATCGCCGCCGTTCCGAAGCACCTCGGGGCAAAGATCGGGCTGACCGCCGTGCTCCATACCTGGGGCTCGGCGATGACCCACCACCCGCACGTGCATATCGTCGTGCCCGGCGGCGGCCTCTCGCCCGACGGCGCGCGCTGGATCGCTTGTCGGCCGGGCTTCTTCCTGCCCGTGCGGGTGCTCTCCCGCCTCTTCCGCCGGCTGTTCCTAGACCGGCTGGCCGAGGCGCATCGCGCCGGGCGGCTCACCTTCCATGGCGAGTTGACCACGCTCGCCCAGGCGGGGGCCTTCGCGGCCTACCTCGCCCCGCTGCGGCGGGCCGAATGGGTGGTCTACGCCAAGCGCCCCTTCGCGGGTCCAGAATCCGTTCTCGCCTACCTGTCGCGCTATACCCACCGCGTCGCCATCGCCAACAGCCGGCTCCTGGCCCTCGACGAGCGCGGCGTCACGTTCCGCTGGAAGGACTACCGGGCGCGGAACGGCGCGAAGGGCAGCGAGTGGATCAAGACCCTGACCCTCTCGGCGGACGAGTTCCTCCGCCGCTTCCTGCTGCACGTGCTGCCCGACGGCTTCCACCGCATCCGCCACTACGGCCTGTTTGCCAGCGGCAAGCGAGCGGCTAACCTCGCCCGGATCCGGAGCCTGCTCGCACCCTCGTCGTTGCCGCGCGCGGCCAACCCCGAGCCCGAACCCGCTGTCGCCGGCCCACCCGCGGGGCCCGCCTGCCCGTGCTGCGGGGGCCGCATGATCATCGTCGAGCGCTTCCGCCGCGGCGAGGCCCCGAGGTTGCGCCCGAGCGCCGTCGGGATCGACACATCATGATGGCCGCCCCGAACCCGACCGCCACCGCCAGCCGACCGACCGTGGGACCAGCGACCCGCCGCGGGCCCGCTTGCGCCGCGACACCCAGCCATGGCCGGCCCACCCCCGCCGGCACGGATCACGGCTCTCATCAGAGCTGCGATGCGCGGTCACGAAGGCCAGCACCCGCCCCGGGATCGCGCCAGGGCCGCGGCGTCGATGGTCGCCGAGGGAGCCGTCGCACCCTTCATTCCCCATAGCGCGCGGGCCAGCCTTCAACGTCGCTGCGCCCCCGCGGCTTCCTCCCCTGGAGGTTTTCGAACGCCGGCCCCCGGCCCGGCACGATCCGCGCGCAGGGGCCGCCATCCGAAAACCTTCACAGAAGCCGACTTGAGATGCGTACCCGAAAGCGGAAGTTCCTAGCCATTCGGCTAAGCACCTTCTTGGGCCGTAGGGCAAGACTTACGCCCCTGGCGCAGGCGCGTGGGGAGTGGACACTTGAGGTGCTTCGGCTCAATCGCGAAGTTGTCCGCAAGGCGCGGGCGACGGCGCCCCAGTCCTATCGCGCGAGCCTGCTTGAGTACGGGCATGACAAGCAGGCCGGCGCGACTGACGAGGAACTTGCCAAGGTGCGTGCGGGCATTCTCGCCATGCCCCATCCCAGCGTACTGAACGAGCTCATCCGAAAGGCCGACACTCAGCCCACGGTGCAGCGCGCAATGGCAGCTGCCCCTGAGATTGGCGGCTGGCTCCGGTAGAGTTTGGCGTCACACAGGCTGGCGAGCCCCATCGGTCGCGCTCGCCGGTAGCCGGGCAGAACACTTGAGTTCAGCCCTCACTCGCTCCTCATCAACTCCGGCATCTTGATGTCGACGGTGACCGGCAAGACCAAGCCGGCCAGAACAAGAGCGAGGTAGCTCCAACCACCACGTGTGCTCAACAGCCCTCTGCGCCGGTGGCGAAGTTCCGCTACACGTGGAGCGTAGCTATCTGGCGTATCGAATTCGGCAGGTGTCAGCAGTGTCAATTTACTCACGGATCACGAGGATCGGTACCATCTCGGAGCCGAAAGGAAACCCGGACCCCCTGTTCGCTTTCCCGTCGACCATCAACTGGATGCGCGGCTGGCATTGCTGGTCGGCTATCACGGGGTCGCGGCTTTAAGCGCACGAGCCTTCTACTCGGGGGTGCAGAAGGCGAAGCTCGACGGCCACCAGGAGAACACTGTCCTTGAGCAGCTGCTATTCGCACTGCACCAGTGTTCGGCCCTGAACGCCCTTTGTGGCGTGCCGAACAAGGCTGATGTCGCACGCGTTGGGATCGTCGCCTGGTATTACGGCATCTACGCGGCCGGCTCCGCAATGGTTGCAGCGCAGGACGGATCATTCCAGGACGATCACACGGGGACAGCTACACAATGGGATAAGCAAATCGCTGAGCGAGGGCTCGTCATGGCGCCTTTCGAGAAGCTAATTTTCACTCTGGTTAAGAGGGACGCTGACCGAGAGCTCCTCAACGTGCTGACCGTCGAAAAGCGTCCTCTGTCAAAGACCGCTCCCGTCAGCCTTGACGAAGCGGAGGCAGCCGCTCACGCCTACCTCTCTGGATCTGTGAACTGGTGGCGGTGGAGGATTGAGACTTCCGTCAAAGGTGCAAAGGACTTTCGCGAACTCGGCTTCACGGATTTTCGCACGGCTGCCGCTCGCGATTTGAGGGACAAGCGGCTCGCCGCAAGAAGCATAGGGTTCTTGCACGAAGCTTTCCGCTTCCGGGGAAAGGCCAATTACAGGGACGCCATCTTCCTCGGTTACGGCACTACGGTCCCGCAGCAGTTGACCAGATACGTGGATGACCTATCGTCGGTGCTAACGGCCTTCGTGACAATGGCAGGTGCGTTTTGTGCTCGGCGCCTTGGACGATCCGTTTGGAACGAATTCGTTACCGAGTTGGACGCCAAACAGTCGTTCACCACTAGTCCTATCCAGATCTGGCCGTAGGGGATCAGTCTGAAGCTCTGCGTTGCGGCTGATGATTTCGAGGCAAGTCAAAGCTTAGCGCAACGAGGTGCCCAAGGTCCGACCGGGTTGTGACACGGGGCGCCTATACAAAATAGCGAAACGAGGTTTCAGCGAGATCGTCGTCGCCGTACTCGTCCAGTATGCCACCGACCCTGCGAGCGAAGGACAATGACACCGGCCATTTTCCTCGAATATCGGCGGTGTTCCAATTCATCCGGGTAAGGTTGAGCACATCTTGTGCGGCGCTGACCGCGCTCTCGGCGCCGAGGCAGCGGACCTCAAACGGCTGAGGCACATGCGGACCCGGGTAGGTGCCGAGCTCAGGCATGAAGCCGGACGTGAAAAGGAAGGATCGATCGCTGTTGACCGTGCACACTGTCCCGACCTTCGGTGGATAGGCCCCGTACCGCAGGAGCCGGAACAGGCTGGGCACCAAGGTGACCATGGACACGATAGGCGTGTCCTTGAGAGCGGCGGCGAAGCCCGCCTGCTCGGCGGGATCGAAGTAGGAGGTCTTGTGCAGCACGACCCGGAGAGGCGCGCCTCCCGTGCGCAGCTCGTATTCGGCAAGGACGTTTTGCGCGAGATCGAACGCCTGCTGCTCGGAGAGATGGACATTTCGACCCTGTTCAGGCTCGACGGGAACGCCCTCACCGCGAATGGCGAATCCTTCACCGTCGCTCGAAAAGGCCTGAGCTAGGCTAGACCGGACGATGGCCCGCTGCGTCGTGCGGAAATGGTGAAAGCTGATCCCGACGAAGCACGTGTCCGGGCCCGTCGGCGGCAGTCGCCAGGGGACGCCGCCGGCCTTGTAATAGAGGCCGACCGCGAAGTTCCACGCGCGGGTAGCCGGGTCCTGATTTTTCGCCGTGTCGCTGAGTAGGGCGTCGGTGACCAGCTGGATTGGTAGCCGGTTGCGCAGGGCGCGCGCCTTGAGCGCTAGCCTGAGGTCCCGCTTCAGGAAGTCCTCGGGCGTCTGCTCGATCTCATCGAGCGTGTCGAACAGGTCGAGCTGATTGCTCGGGCGGGCGCGCCGGATCTCCTTGGCGCGCTTGCGCTCTGTTTCGGTCGCCTTGCGCTCGACCGAGCTGACCTTGCTGAAGACATCGTCCGGGATGCACATCAGCACGATGTCGGGGCGGTTTAGGTCGCGCGACGCCAACCGCGCATGCGCGTTGTCATAAAGATCGACCACGCGCTGGAACGCCTGGTAGGCGTCGCCCTGCAAGGCGTGAGCGAGATCGTCGTGGTTCGCCGAGTTAAGAGCGATGGAGGACGCGTCGGGAGCGACCAGCTTCTTATGGAACGCCTCTTCGAAGCCGGGGAACGATTTCTTTAGCAGGCTGGGTTCGCCAAGGATGGGCACCTCCCGGCTGCAGCGCTCCAGCCAGCGCCGCGCTGCGGCCACCTGTTCGGCCGGGCCAATAATCCCGACATGGACATGGTTCTTCCGGGCCGATCCGAAACGCAGGTCGAACGGACCCGCGGAAAGGAGTCCGATCTTCGGATCGGTGTGCGTGCTGGCGCCGCCGAACTGAAGCCGCGGCGGCGCGAGTTCTACGATGGCGAGCTCAATCGGCATCTTCGGGCTCACCTTCCCCGGCATTTTCCCTGTTCCGGCCAACCCCCTTCCCGTCCTCGTCGTCGGGCTCCAGCGCGAGCGCTTCGAGTTCGGCGTCGAGTTGCTGGAGATCCTCATCGATCTCCGTTTCGCGTTGGGCGAATTCGTCGAAGGCCGACACATTAAACGAGATCGTCGGCGTGCGGTGGGAGAGGAGCACGGACGGAGCGAACCGAGCGAGGTCGTTGTCCGAGCGATGCTCGATGGCGAAAAGACCCTCGGCCTCGCCGGACAGGATCGCGAGCCAGAACGACACGTCCTGGAGAACGCTCGGATTGAAGTCGCGGGCGGCGCGGCGGGTGGAGAGCGCGTTGGTCCGCTCCCGGCTGATCGGTTTGCGCATGCCGTCTCGCGTAAAGGCATATCCAGGCGTCAGGACGACAGCCCAGTCCCCGCCGAACCGCATGACCGAGAAGCTGACCGCCTTGTGCTCGTAGTAGACGATGTCATCGGATTCGCGCTTGGTGCGCGCCTTGACTACAGTCCGGGTCGCTTTGCGGAGGCGCCCTTGATAGCTGACCTTAAGCTCCGGCTCGTCACCCCGCGCAAAGTAGGCGCGTCGGCGGTCGTACTCGATCTGGAGACCCTTAGTCTTCAGGTGCTCGAAAAGAAGGTCATGAAGCAGCTTCAACGCGATCGACTCGCCGCTCGGCAACGCGATCAGCTCGTCGAAGTCTAAGGCCTCGATCTCGCCGGGATCGAATGGCGTGACCATCGCCTCGGCGAGCTCCTCCAGGTCGTAGAAGGAGTAGAATCGGCCGTCGCTCACATGACCCGGTGGAACCGCCAGACCCTCGGCGGCCCGATAGAAGCTTCGGTTGGACCCGGCGCTGGTTGCGGCATGCCAGACCTTCGCCGGCATGGTCTCGATGGGGATCAGGTTCGACGAGTAGCGGACCGTTTCCTCCGCGATCGGCAGCGCTGTATTAGTGATCTCATCGACGGCTTCCGGTCGAGCCTCGATGGTGACCGTGAACCGACTGTTATCGGCTGAAGGCCCAAAGTTAATTGACCCGTTGTTGTTCACAGTCGCGAGGACCATGTCGGAGAGACCTGATCCCCGACGGTCCATCTGGCCGCCGCCATAGAAAAGGTCCGAGATGGCGGGGTTACGATAGCCCTTGATCGGGCTTGCCCGCTCCGCGATCGCGTCCTGGAATGACTGTTCGCCGACCTGGGCCGCGATTTCCTCGATAAGGCCACCAGGGCTGATGACCGTGATTGATTTCGGTTCAACGACGACCCGGACGGCCTCGTCTCGGTCGTAGTCGCGGTGCACGATAGCGTTGACGAGCATCTCCTTGATAGCGATTGCGTTGTATGCATTCACCGTGCGCGATACCTCGGCCTTGAGCCGGAACTGGAAGTTCACCAGTGCCAGAAGTTCGATCAGACCGTCGAGTTGGTTCCAAAGATTGCCGGTGATGGTCCGTCGGACGGTGAACTGGCCATCGCGAGCCGCCGGTTCGAGTTCAACATCATCGCCGAAGCGGCTCTGGAGCCAATGGCCAGGACCCGTTGCGTGGAACTCGACCCGGGCCTGAGGGAATTCCATCGAGGGGTTGCGCGAGAACAGCAGCCAACCCGCGAGCGTCGGGGCGACGCTTCCGCCGACTGGCCGCACCAAGTCGAGCCGGTCAGTCATCTCTTCTACCCAGGCGGCGTCAACGTCGCCCGGCCTCCACAGGTCGGTCCGGTCCGCATACTGCCGCAAGCGCGCTCGCAGCAGCGGCTGCTCAAACCCTGAGACGTCGAGGCCGTCGAGTGGGCGCATGTCGGCAGGCATGCCGGCGACGCTGTGGCCGGAAGGCCGGCGCGTCGGCCGCGCTCCAGCGGCAATCATGCTGGCCAGCAGGTCCTTCTCGAACAGGTCGTCGAACCCTCGGATCGGTACGAGCTGGAAGTTGGAACCGATCGCGTCCGCCAACTGCTCGACCCAAGCCGAGTGAGGGCCGGCCAGGTCGTTTTCGAGGACGCACCAGTAGACGCCGTGGAGGAAGCCGCCGGACTGGGACTGCGCCAAGAACAAGTCGTTCATCACGGACGCTTCAGCGCCGCGATAGCCGACCGCTATCACGGGATGGTCGCGGAGCAGTGGCCGCAGACGCTCGACCAGCAGAGGATCGAGCGATTGCACCTCATCGGTCAGGTTCTTGTCCGTGTAATGTTTTACTGACCCATGAAGGAACACGAGCTGCGGGTCGTGAGGCGCAGAATTGAACATCACGTAGTCAGCTGGCGTGCTGATACTGACTAGACGGTGGGGCCGGTTCTGCTGGATCGCGGCTCGCTCGAGGCATTGATCGAAATTGGTGGTCAGGACGGTCGAGATCCATCCTTGGTGGAGGATCTGCGTCAGGGCGACGTAGCCCCGGGAGGGCGGCACCTCGGGCGGGTTGATGAGCTTTTCGAAGAATTCGCGGCGGTCGCTTTTGACCCCCAAGAGGTTGTCGATAGCGTCAGGATAGAGATCGGCAGGCGAGAGCTCCGGCTTGTACCAAGGCTGGGCGGTGAGCCACGGCCAGTAATCGGACCGGCGGATGGTGAAGTCGTCTGGGTTGCGGCCGTTCTCCTTGCACCAGGCCCAGCGTGCTGCCTTCTCAACCGTTTTGCCGGCCGCCGGAATACCGGATGTTATCGAGGCACCAGCACCCAGCAGCAGAACAGGCTCGGCGCTATCCATCAGGAGCGATCGCAGCCGGCCAGACGAGGATGTCCGCATAGCCGAGGCTCTAGGTGCCGCCGTCCTACGTGCTCCAGCGTTACTCATTCACCAAACCTCGGCACCACCGGGTTGGGCCCTAGACGAGCCGTTCAAGGGTGGTGAGACTCCTCGCGCCGCTCCGTTGTAGCAGAACGTAAGGTGAATACGAAGGGAAACTCGGCCGTATCCTCGGTCATCGTTGCCGCCCCCGGCGATGCCGGTCTTAGGCCGCCCACCAACTCGAGGGCGCCTGCTCAGAAGCGGACCTCCTGAGAGTCCGCAACGGGTCAGAAGTCTCCGCACGGGTTGACCGGCCGTGTGCCACATTCAACCCTGAAATTCTTATCGCAAAGCGGCCGTTCCGCTTTGCGCCCAAGTCGGCCATTCAACTTGTTTGAAGAACGCCCGACAAGCAGACATCAGTGCTGCATTTATCGACCTGCATCGAGGACGCGACACGAATTCGCGGTATCTTGGATGCGACTTGATAGCTTTTGTAGTCAAACGGTCAACGGCTGCAAGCAGCCAACGCCTCATTCAGAAGTCCGCGGTTATATTGGAGGCGCTTCTTCCGTCGTCACGTGGAACGCGACGAGTTCGTTGGGGCCAAAGGTCAGCGTCAACGGGACATCCGCGGCGTCCCGACCATAGGCGATCAGAATCCGACCGATGCGTGAACTGTTGTTGCGCGGATCAAATGTGTGCCAGCGGCCCCCGAGAAAGACCTCCATCCAGGCGGCAAAATCGCCGGGCGCATGGGGCAGCGGCAGACCGATGTCGCTGACATATCCGTTGCAGTAGCGTGCCGGGATGTTGAGACACCGGCAGAACGCGATCGCCAGATGCGCATAATCACGGCAGACGCCCCGCTGCTCCTCGAATGCATCGAAGGCCGTCCGCGTTGCCCGCGCATGCTCGTATCCGAAGGTAATTCGATCATGGACGTAGTCGCAGATCGCCTGCACACGCCCCCAGCCCGGCGGCAGGTGGCCGAACAGATCCCAGGCGATCGATGACAGACGATCGGTCTCACAGTACCGACTGCCGAGGAGGAACAGCACCGTGTCCGACGGCAACGTCTCGATGGCGGTCTCCCCAGCGTTGAAGACCTCCGGGTCGCCGCCGCCGGGGTCCCGCACGATCGTGTCGGTCCGCAGCTTGAAGCGGCCAGCCGGGGCAACCATGCGGCTGCACCAGTTCCCAAAACTGTCACGGTAGCCCTGGACCGGTACAGCGGGGGTCGTGATTAAGTAGTCGGGTCGTTCGAGATCCGAGAAGCGCGATGCGTGGATGTTAAGCGTCGCGATGATGGGGGTGGGCTGCGGGAACTCGTAGGTCATCTCGCAGCCGACGAGAATGCGCATGTGCGTTGCCCTCAGACTTATTTCGGTATCGGCCGCCGCAGCCTCCCGCGACTTGAGCCGCCTCACCGCGCGAGACGCGGGCTTCGATTTCGATGATACAGCGCCGATAGACGGGAACGCCTCGATCCCGTGCACCCGCAGGACCGGAGCGGGGCCGGTCCCCTCATCCGGCCCACGTGAAGCGCCCCCGACGAGCCGGCATCCGGCTCATCGAGTATCACCCAGACTTAGTCGGGCAGATCAGAAGTCCATGCCGCCCATGCCACCACCGCTCGGCATCGGCGGGGCCTCCTTCCGCGGAGCCTCGGCGATCATGGCCTCGGTGGTCACCAGCAGGCCGGCGACCGAAGCCGCGCCCTGAATGGCCGCACGGACCACCTTGGCCGGATCGACGATGCCGGCCCGAAGCATATCAACATACGCTTCGGTCTGGGCGTCGAAGCCGAAGGTCGAGGAGGCATCAGCCAGGATCTTGCCGACCACGATCGAGCCCTCGACGCCCGCGTTCTGGGCGATCTGGCGGAGCGGGGCCTCAAGAGCCTTGAGGACGATCTTGATGCCGGCCTGCACGTCGGGGTTGTCGTTCGAAAGAGCCCGAACAGCTGCCGTGGCGCGCAGCAGCGCGGTGCCGCCGCCCGGGACGATGCCTTCCTCGACCGCCGCGCGGGTGGCGTTGAGGGCGTCGTCGACGCGGTCCTTCTTCTCCTTGACCTCGACCTCGGTCGCGCCGCCGACGCGGATCACCGCGACGCCGCCCGCGAGCTTGGCCAGGCGCTCCTGGAGCTTCTCGCGGTCGTAGTCCGAGGTGGTCTCCTCGATCTGCGCCTTGATCTGCGAGATGCGGCCCTCGATGTCGGACTTCTC
>NZ_FOMM01000040.1:0-32731 GCF_900112625.1 Methylobacterium sp. 13MFTsu3.1M2 | reverse complement strand
ACCATGACGCGGACCGCGCCCGCCGGCCCGATCACGCGCCGCCCTTCAGCGCACCGATCACCGCCGCGATGATAGTGGGCGAGGCGCCGTCGCCGATCCGCACCGTGATGCCGCCTGCCTCCACCTCGATCCCCACCGCGCGGCGGCGCGATGAGGATCGTCTGATGCGCCGGCGTGGCGGCTGCGCCCGGGCGGGATCCACCGCCGTGGGCTCGGGTGCGGTCACCGCCGGCACGAAAGCCGGCAGCGCCGCGGTCTGGCGCGCCTCGCGCCGCCACGTGAACAGCTGCTGCGGGGTCAACCCGTGGCGGCGGGCCACCACCGACACCACCGCGCCCGGAACGAACGTCTCCTCCAGGATCCGCGCCCGGTCGTCGGCGCTCCAGCGCCTGCGGCCGACCGCGCCGTCGATCACCTCGAAACGCCGGACCGTCCCCTCCGGCTCAAGTCTGCGGTCAAGTCCAGACACAAAACGATCCTCTCGTGCGGATCGTCAAACTGCCCGGTCAGGTTGCTCCACAAAAGATGGGGCCGGAACATCGCTTACGATCCAGTCGCGAATGCCACAATGCTGCACGGCCCGAGCTACCAGGCCGGTGCCGGTGCTCGCCAGCTCAGGTGTCACGGTCTGGCCGGAGAAGAAGGTCTGGTCGAAGAACTGCCGGGCCTCGTCCACCATCCGGGCAGCGACGGTGGAGCTACCGACCTCCAGAAGCTGGTCGAGCTGGATCGGGATGCGAGAGCGCCGACGCGGCGCTGAGTTTTGCAACACCGGCGCACCAAGCGCTCATTATCTCGACATGGCGCCCTGGCTTCGGCCGGGGCGCCTTTCATCGTTTCAAGCGCTCCGAACTGCGCGGTCTCTCGCGCGGAGACCGATCCCCAAGCGTAGACCCTCTCAAACCACCCGGCTCGGGCCGCGGCGGTTTTTTCGTGCGCTGGGCCGCCGCTTGCGACGCCCGAGCTCCTCCCGACTTCAGCCTCGCCGGTACCCCCGCGCGAGGCTCTCTCGTTTCATGGTTTGCGGCTGCCCGCGCCCTGCCGGCGCTGGCCTACCTCTTAGATCAGCGAAGCCGCACCGCGGGCAGTCACGGCCTAAAATGCTGTGACAGAACTTCAGCCTCTTGAATGAGGCGGACATGTCGTGCCGCATCCACCTTGATGCGTCGATTTAACCAAGCAGCTGATCTTAGAACCGGTCAATATCCAAAGCTATCTGATATTATCTCGTAGATACGCCATCGGTGTTTCTGCGTGGGTCTCCGCCCAGTTCGCAGGAGGCATCATTGGACGACGCTACATCAACCTTGGCTCCCGATCAGAGCAACCTAATCGAGCTCACGGCCGATATCGTGTCCGCTTCCGTCTCGAAAAACTCTGTGCCTACATCCGAAATGCCGGCGCTTCTGTCCGCGATCCACGGCGCGCTCAGTGGATTGAGTAACCCCGCTACCCCGGCTGAGTCTAAGGTCGACCGTGCCACTCCGAGCCAGATCCGGAAGTCGATCATGCACGACGCGCTGATCAGCTTCGAAGACGGCCGACTGTACAAGACCCTGAAACGGCATCTGAGGGGAGTGGGCCTCACCCCGGACGAGTACCGGGCGAAGTGGGGCCTGCCGGTCGACTACCCGATGACCGCCCCGAGCTACTTCGAGATGCGCTTGGCCCTGGCAAAGAACACTGACCTCGGCAACCTGCGCCGGAACGCAGCCCCCAAGGTGGCGGAGGTCGCAGAGACGATCACCGAGGCGCCCAAGGCCCGAGGCCGGAAGAAGGTGGTCGAGTCGGCGTCTGCACCGGCCGAGAAGGCCACGCGCCCCCGCAAGCCGAAGAAGGCTGCTGTTGCGGCCGAGTGAGGCAGCTCGGCGTGGGGGTTGTTCATTCACCCTTTGGCCGCCACCATCTCCTCGGGCGTCCGTCTCAACAGCCGACGCCAAGCCGGGGGTGCCGCGTTGACACTACGGCCTCTGGTGAGAAGCCCGCCCGGTTCGCCGCGGCGGGCTTTTTCGTGGGCCGAGCGCTGATGCAGGCTTCTCGGCTCATCTCGACACGCGCCGCGGCGATCGAGCCTACAGTCAAAATTGCGCGCAATTGATATAGGTTGTACACAACCGACTAAGCGGCATGCTTCGAGCTGGCGAAATTTCGGAGGCTTGGACGTGGAACCGCATGACTTTTCCAGGGCGAACGACGACAGCGAGAGACGTCTGGCTCCCGCATCTGACGCTGTGACCGACCTAATCGTCGCTTTGTCGATCTGCGCGACTTCGCTTAACCAGCTGGCCGACGAAGTAGTCCGGTGTGCGGCGTGTACGAACGATCCTGATCAGCGAGAAGACCTGTGGGCGGCCGCACGAGGCCAACGGATCCAGGTCCTCGAGGTACAGGGCATGCTCGCGGCTCTGACCAAAGCCTTCACCGAAAGCTACGTCGGCCACGAAGGTTCATAGGCGATGGTGGCCTGCGGACGGAGCTTTCCGTGGCATTGGCTGCGGCCTACCGTCGGTCATCGTGAACCCAGGCGGCTGTGCGTATCGTCTCCGCACGTCGAACCGTTCTCGATACTCCAGGTTTGCCGCGTGGGGGATCAGACCACGGAGGCGTGAGTGTCACGCTACTTCATCAGCACCACCAACGGCCACGAAGTCGAGGACGACGAGGGCGTCGAGCTATCCGGCCGCGGGGCATTACGCGCCCTGCTGGGGAGGACACTGACGGCGATCCTCCACGACGAATGCGCGATCGACGGGTCGAAAGAGTGCAGCGCCCGAGCCTACGACGAAGACGGCAAGCTCGTGATGCGGGCGCGGGCTACCATCGACATCACAGATCAGTAGGCCACCCCGGTTCAAGGCTGGTGAGATCGGACGCTCCCCGCCCAGTGAGCAGATCGGGGCGGGGCCGAGCGGACAATACGCGGTTAGCCGCGCGCACCTCGCCATCCGGCCGCCTTCGCCTCGTCCTCGCTGCAGAACATGCGCTCGCCGGAGCCCGTGGTGATCACGGTCCGGTCGTAATCCCTCGTCCCGGGCAGGTGGTAGATCTTGTCGCCCTTGCGCGAGATGTTGCCCTTGATCGCACAGGCGGTCTGTGTGGGCGCCGGAGCAGCGGCCGGGAGTTTCTCCATCTCCGGCCGGGTCTCCACGCCGCCGGCGCGCTTGGCGCGCCTCCAGTCCGACGGTGGATCGAAGGTGCCGGCCCAAAGGCCGCGCTTCAGCGCCCTCGCGGTGGTCTCGACCCCGACGTAGTCGCGGGAGTAACGCTGGTAGGCCGTGGCGTAGCCCTGGCTCGCCATCCAGGCGTTCAGGTCTTCGTCGCCTTTCCGGCATATCGCAACGGTTCGGCCATACCGATCAGTATCGCGCGGCTCACAGGAGATAATCGCCTCGCCGATCTGGCGAGCCAGGGCGAGCGCCGCCACTTGCCCGCACCGGTAGGACTTGCCGGCAGCGTCCTGACAAAGCTGAGCACTCTCCGGCGCGTCGATGCCGTGCAGGCGGACCCGAGTGCTGCGGATCACCACCGTGTCACCGTCCGTGACGGAAGCACGGCCTACGATCGGCTCCGCCGCCAGAACCGGACCGGAGAGTAAAACGAGGACGGCGAGAGCGTGGCGCATCGCTTTGGGATAGCTCATTCGCAGCTTCCGGCAACCTCTTCCGCGAGGTCGTGCAGAGCCATAGGCGGCAGATGGCGGAGGTGGAGCAGCTTGCGCATCCGGCCGCACCCCGCAATGGTTATGTAGCTTTGGAGCCGGCCTTCCTGCTGATAGACTCCTCGTCCGCAATGGCCCGATCTATAGCTTCGATTTCGGCCTGCACATTTTTGATGCTTTCCTGCTGATCCACGATTTTTCGGCGGTTCATCACCATCTGGTCGCGCAGCTCTTTTAAGGCGTCAACCGGACTCAGCATGACGTTCCTCCTTTTGACGCGCGGAGAGTTGCGGGTGAGCTTACCTTCCCAACAAAATTGCTTTCCTTGAGGTTCATATCTCGCGTCAACTTCGATTATCTGAAACTCATGGTTCGCTCTCCAAAATTCGCTCGTCTTAACTCTATTTCGTCACAGATATTATTGTCATTTACTTGCGATGATCCCTTCTTAGAACTCGGCGCCACCAATTGTCCGCGAGCATTGAGCGACATGCGGGGCATTGCAAAACACCTTTTATTGCCTGACATTATAAATATGGTATCTAGGCGATCATATTGCGACTACCGAGACTCATGAGATTTTTTGTAAAGCCATAGCCAGCCTCAGATTGACGATGGGCCGCTGACTGCTCTATTGGGTCTGAAAGCATCAACGTGCCCGCACCTCAGCAGAGCGCGGCCCGGCAGGATAGCTGCCAGCGAACGCATCGCACCAATACTAGCGGCGTCCTATTTCGCGACATCGTGCAGAAATACGGGCCTAAATGGCGAAGTCGGATTGTGGCCTTCGGAACCGATCGCCCGCTCGCGTGTCTTCCTATTACCTAAGTACCGACCCATCACAGCCCACCCGGCCTAACGCCGCGGTGGGCTTCTTGTCTTATCTTCATCAGGAGAATGGCTTTGATACGTTTCACGGTCTCATATACAAACAGAACAGGCGCAGTAATCACAAAACATAACACGACCCAGTCAGCGTACGAAGAAGCTCGCGAGTATATCCGCAAGGGCTACCATGATGTGATGCTAACTGATCTCGCAACTGGTTCGAGAAGCAGTTCGGCGCTCATCAAAAAAGACCTTGAACGCGTCGACGAGTTTTATCGCGAGGCGCTGTAGATCGAATGCTCTGTCGCTGTCCCGCTGACGGCCAACTGCCGGCGCGAGCAAGGGATTTTTGAAGGGTCAGAACGGATTAAATATTTCACACAGGCTCCGGCTGACGGAGGGAGTCATGGATCTGCGCCAATCGCCGCCACTGAAGGCAATTTCTAAGAGGGCTCACGCGCGCTATCGGGCGCCCTAAAGATGGGCACCTCCAATTACCTCGATGAGGGCGGTCTCTTGGTGGGATCAGCGAAATGCCGAGCGCTTTGGCGATCCGATGCTATCCTCACGCTGGTCCCGGTCGGGGCAAAAAGCCCTCGATCCCGGCCCTCAGGCGGTCTTCGTCCGGGATCCGTTGAGCCAGACCGCCCGATTCATGTTGTAGATCAGATTGGCCAGTCCGATCTTCATCCGGGCTCTCGCCAAGCCAACCGTGCGCACCACGAGCCCATCGGCCCCTTCTGCCGAGCGAAGACGTGCTCGATGGCGACGCGGACCTTCGACTTTTCGCCGTTGGCCCGGGCGATGTTCCTCGCCATCGGCTTGCCCGGCGGCTTCTTGCGATGGATGCGGGAGCGAAAGCCGTTGCCCGCCAAGTGTGCCTCGTTGGCCTTCGAGCGGTAGGCCGTATCGGCCCAGACGTCGCTGGCGGTATTGGCCTTCGAGAGGAGACTGGGCAGCTGCGCCCCGTCGTGGCGGGCCGCGTCGGTAGCGGTCCAGGTTCGGATTAGCCCATGGCGGCGATCGATGCCGACGTGGTTCTTGTAGCCGAAGGTCGGCACCGCGAGGTCGATCCGCTTCGACCCATATTCAGCCGGCTTGGCCTTCGACCATTTGATCGTCCAGCGCGTCGCGGTCCTTCTGGGCGAGCCTGGCCGGCTTGGCCTTCCAGGCGTCGGGCACACGGCCGGCCTTCAGATCCGCCCTCTCGGCTTCCGTGTTGCGCTGCTTGGGTGCGGCCACCACGGTCGCGTCGACGATCAGCCCACCCATCGCTAGGAAACCGGCGTGCCGCAGGGCCGTGTCGTAGGCTGAAAACAGCACTGCGATGGCCGGCTTCCCCGCAATCTCGGCCCGGGTGAGCGCCTCGCGGAACGTCCAGATCGTGTTGGCGTCGGGCACCGAGTCGGACAACCCGAGCCCGAGGAAGCGCATGAACGACAGCCGGTCCTTGATCAGGAACTCCGTGCGCTCGTCCGACAGCGAGTGGCTGGCCTGGAGGATCAGCACCTTGAACATGAAGACGAGATCGAACGGTGGGCGACCGCCCTTCGACCCGTCTGAGCGGGGCACGGCACAGGCGAGGTCGTCCCGGAATAGCTCGAAATCGACGATGCGGGTCAACCGCTCCAGCGCGTCGCCCTTGGCCGAGAGTGATCCTCCCTCGGCATCGCGGACACCTCTGATACGCTCATGCTGAGCGGGGAAGGTGTCGGATGACCGAGCCGCGGTTTACACAAGTTTGCCGCATCTAGAAATTGAGAGCATGATCGCCCGTCAAGCCCAAAGTTGATCGACGCTTCGGCGTGCTGCGAAGTTTGGAACGCCTATGAATGACCGCCTCCATCTAGCAGATCGGAGCCTTGAGGTTGCCCGCGAATTGCGTGCGGCGGCCGAGGAAACAAGGCGGACGCTGGATGCATCGCGTGAGCTCGTCCGGCGCTCACGGGTTCAGTCGAACTCCATGGCTGGCTCAGCGACGCTCAGCGACGACGTTGCGCCCTCGCAGTATCTCGTGGAGTGCCTCATCGACGCCTACGAGGCCGCGAAAGATGAGCCCGACGTACTGACCCGCAACCTCCTCGGTCAGGTGCTCCATCATGTCGGTTGTCGCATCGCGAGAGCGTTTGGACCAAAGGCGGTCGGGCTCGCAACGCATTGATCGACGGCCCGCAAGCGCCAGTGGAGGTGCCAGATGAACGGCGACGATCCGCAGGCCGGCTGTGACACTGACGCACTGGACCGCATTGCGCAGGCCCTGGGCGTTCCCGTCGCGGCTTTCCTCGCAGACAAACCGGATGAGGCCCCCAACGTCGCAAATGCGGTGATGGCAATGGGTGATCCGGCTCACGTTGTGACGTTGCTGCGCCTGTTCGCGCGGCTGAAGAGTCCCGAAGCGCGGGCCCGCTGCCTAGCCTACGTCGTGCAGGAGGCCACGCGGGACGACTGATCCGCGCGGTTGGCCTCGACAACGGGTGAGAACGCAGGATGCTGAAACCCGACGAACGGGGTGGCATCGATCCGGGGGCTCAGAACGGGGTGATGGACCAGGACCACTTTCCAGTTGTCGGCATCGGCGCGTCCGCAGGCGGCATCGAGGCGATGCGGAGCTTCTTCCGAGGGGTGCCCGAGACGCTCAGGGCCGCCTTCGTGGTCGTGACGCATCTCAGCCGGGGACATAAAAGCCAGCTCCCGAACGTGCTGGCCCAGTTCACGTCGCTCGAGGTCGAAGCCGCCACCGACGGTGTGCCGGTCCGGCCGGGCCACGTCTACGTCATGCCTGCCGGTTTCGTCATGGGCATCGCGGGCGGCCGGCTGACTTTGACGCCGCTGGAGCCAGCGGGCCGCGAGACCAAGCCGATCGACCTTTTCCTGACCGCCCTGGCCCTAGACCAGGGCGAGCGTGCGGTCGGCGTGATCCTGTCCGGCGGCGACGGCGACGGTGCCATCGGCGTCAAGGCGATCAAGGAGCACGGTGGCCTGACCCTGGCTCAGACCGCGGATGGTTACGGCCCCGAGACCGCGGACATGCCGCTCAGTTCACTCCGGACCGGCTTCGTCGATTTCGGCGAGATGGCCGACCGGATGGGCGAGCGGATCGCCGCGCACGCCGCCGCGCACCTCGCCGCCGCGCCGGACGCGCTGGCCACCCAGGGCGACGCGGACGCGCGGGGGCTCGACGCCGAGCTGCTCACCGAGATCTTCGCCATCCTCCGCCGCCAGGTCGGCCACGACTTCTCGGGCTACAAGCCCAGCACCTTCGTGCGCCGCCTTCAGCGCCGCATCGGCATCGTCGGCGCGGCCGGGCCGAACGGCTACCTCAAGCTGCTGCGTGCCGACCCGGCCGAGGTCGGGGTGCTGTTCCGGGACCTCCTGATCGGCGTGACGAACTTCTTCCGCGACACCGCCGCCTTCGAGTCCCTGGCCACCCAGGTCATCCCGAAGCTGCTCGACGCACGCGCGGCGACCGATGTCGTGCGGATCTGGGTACCGGCCTGCTCGACCGGCGAAGAGGTCTACTCCCTGGCCATCCTCCTGCGCGAGAACATGCTCACCATGGCGGATCCACCGCGGGTGCAGATCTTCGCCACGGACATCGACGAGCGTTCGCTCGCGGTAGCCCGGACCGGCCGCTACCCGAGGGCTTACCTTGATGCTGTCTCTCCCGAGCGGATCGCGCAGTACTTCGTTGTCGAGGGCGACAGCGCGGTGGTCGCGAAGTCCGTGCGTGACCTGTGCACGTTCGCCCCGCACAGCGTGCTGCGCGACCCGCCGTTCTCGCGCCTCGATCTCATCTCCTGCCGCAACCTGATGATCTACCTCGGCGTCGAGGCCCAGCAGCAGCTGATGCCGGTGCTGCACTATGCCCTGCGGCCGCGCGGCTACCTGTTCATCGGGATGGCCGAGAATGTCACGCGGTTCGAGGATCTGTTTGAAACGATCGACAAGCGGAACCGCATCTTCCAGGCTCGCGACGCGATCCCGCCGGCGCGGCTGCCGCCGATGTCAGGGCCGGATACGCCGACCTTCACGAATACCGGCCAGCCGCACCGGCGCCACGTGACTACGCATGCTGCTCTGCGGCACGCAGTCGAGACGCAGATGCTGTCCGAGTTCACACCGCCGCACGCGGTTGTGACGCGGACGGGCGAGGCCGTGCACTACTCGTCGCGGATCGGCGATCACCTGGAAGTCGTGCCTGGCCAGCCAACCCGGGAACTAGCCGCGATGGCGCGCAAAGGCTTGCGCCTGGATCTCCGGACAGCCCTGCGCGAGGCGATCGAGGGCAACACCCTGGTCTCGCGTGGCGGCATCGGCGTCGAACTGCCGGACGGCCGTCTCCAGTCGATCTCCCTGGTGGTCAAGCCGCTGAACACGCCCGGCGCGATCGAGCCGCTTTTCTTGGTCGTTTTCAACGAGGCCGCTGCCCCCATCGAGAAGGAGCGCCAGCAGGCGCTGGAGGCGAACGAGCGGGACACAGCGCTGCAGGGCCTTGAGCGTGAATTGAGTGTGACGCGGGAACGGCTCCAGGCTGTGATCGAGGAATACGAGACCTCCCTCGAGGAACTCAAATCGTCGAACGAGGAGCTGTACTCGGTCAACGAGGAGATGCAGGCCGCCAACGAGGAGCTGGAGGCGTCGAAGGAGGAGACACAGTCTCTGAACGAGGAACTTCAGACGGTTAATTCCGAACTGACATGCAAGATTGAGGCCATAGATCAGTTAATCGAAGATCAGGCCACGTTGTTTGAGGGCATGAACGTCGCGAGCGTGCTTCTGACTCCGGATCTCCACATCCGCATGTTCACCAACGCGGCGGCGCAGATTTTCGGCCTACAACCGAGTGATGTAGGGCGCTCCCTGCGCAACTTCTCTGCGCCGATTCCTCTAGCTTGGATGTTGGACGAGATCCCGACGGTGTTGGCGGCGAACCGGCCCTCCGAGCGGACGATCGAGGGGGCTGACGGCGCCCGCTACCGGGTCCGGCTGATGGCCGCGACCCGCAAGGGCAGCCGCATGCCCGGGATCGTCGCCAACTTCACGGACCTGATCGAGCAGGAATGACCGACCGGTTTGCACGCCGCGCCTGCGACCTCGGTGGCCCACACGCACTGGCGTGACGCAGACACAGTAGACTGCGCCAGCGCGTCGTAGGTTGCTACGGCATTGCAGGGCTTACCCGCCTTTGGGGTACAGGAGAGAGCGAATCCTGTCGCCGATCAAGGTCGAAGGTAGAACGTCAGCTATCTGGCGGCAGACTAAGCTCCGATTGCTACCCCGAGCCGAAGCTGTCAGTCGGCCGAGGTTATGACCGCTTATGGGAAGGGCTCCCCGCGCTCTAAGTGGCTGGGTTGGGTCGCCAACGGAACGTCCGCATATGCCCCCATCTTCAGAGCCTCGGTTCGGGTGTCTCCTTCCCGCGTCGGCATGGGCCGGCGAGGAGACAGATGATGGGACATTCAGCACACGATCCGGCTACGAAAGGGCGGCCGGCTTGGAACGCTGGCCGCAAGCTCGGCGCCAAGCGAGCCCTCAAACCTCAACAAGTCTGGGCCATCCGGTTCTGGCTCGACCGCGAACGGCGGACACGCGACCGGGCGCTGTTCGACCTCGCCATCGACAGCAAACTTCGTGGCTGCGACATCGTAAAGCTCAAGATCGGCGACCTCGTCAGCGGTGGTCGCGTCCGGAGCCGCGCCATCGTCATCCAGCGCAAGACCGGCCGACCAGTGCAGTTCGAACTGCTCGAACCCGCCCGTACCAGCATCCTCGCATGGCTGGAGGCCAGGGGTGGAACGCTCGACGACTATGCCTTCCCGAGCCGGCTCGACGGCGTCACGCATATCAGCACCCGGCAGTATGCGCGCCTGGTCGATGAGTGGGTCACAGGCATCGGGCTGCGCAGCGAGGACTATGGCACCCATTCCCTCCGACGCACGAAGGCGTCGTTAATCTACAAGCGGACCGGCAACCTGCGTGCCGTCCAGATCCTGCTCGGCCATACCAAGATCGAGAGCACGGTCAGGTACCTCGGCGTCGACGTCGAAGATGCTTTGACCCTAGCCGAGGGAACTGAGATTTGAGCGTTCGGCCCCTCGGCTTCTGCGTCGAGGGGCTTCGAGACCAGCCCAGCAGCAATGCGCCCATTCCCGCCGTACAGCCTCACCCCAGCGCATCGCGGAAGCAGACGCTTCTTCAGCAGTCGAGACGTCGCGGGTTCGGAAGCCACGTGAACGTGCGCAATCTGGTCGAGACCATGAGTGGGAAGTTGGCCATGGCCGACTGCGGATAGCGCGTCACCGGTGGATGAGCATCAGCAGTTGTGAGGCGAGGCGCCGATGATCCGACGCAAAACCCGGCCAACCTGCGCGGCCGAATAGGGCTTGTGGATTAACTCGAAGCCGTGGCTGTCCTCCTGGGCCAGGACATGGCTGTAGCCCGAGGCCAGGATCACCGGCAGGGTCGGAATGCGCATGCGCAACGCTCTGGCGAGCTCAATCCCGCCCATACCTGGCATGACGACGTCGGAGAAGACGGCCTGAAAGCCTGCACCGTCCGTCCCGAGACGCTCGAGCGCCTCTTCCGCGTTGACGACCCACTCGGGTGCGTATCCGAGATCCTCCAAGATCTGGGTGCAGAAGCCTCCGACCTCCAGGTTATCTTCCACGAGCAGGATGCGCTGACCGAGACCGACCGGCGACAGAGCGGCGTCGGGGTCGGAGACAGGGGCTTCGGCTGTCTCGGACGAGACTTCGGGCAAGTAGAGGGTGAAGACCGTCCCCTGGCCGCTCTCGCTTGTCACATCCACGTCGCCGCCGGACTGCTTGGTAAACCCGAACACTTGGGAGAGTCCGAGACCCGTGCCGCGCCCGACGTCCTTGGTCGTAAAGAACGGTTCGAATATGCGCCCGAGTACCTCCGGGGGGATGCCCGAGCCGGTGTCGGCGAGCGAGACCGCCACGAACGGCCCCCGTGAGCCGGCATGCCCCCGGATCATCGGCATGGCCCGCCCGGCCGCCACCCGCATCGTCAGCGTGCCGCTGCCGTCCATGGCGTCGCGGGCGTTGACGGCGATGTTCACCAGGGCCGTCTCGAACTGGTTGAGGTCGGCGCGTACCAGGGCGGGTCTGTCCGACATCTCGACCCTGACTTGGATGCGCGTGCCGGTGATGGTGTCGAGCATCTCGGCCACGCCGCGCAGGCGTTCACCGACCTCGAACACCTCAGGCTTCAGGGACTGGCGACGTGCGAAGGCCAGGAGCTGTCCGGTCAGCTTGGCGGCGCGGTCGACGGTGTCGGAGACGGCGTCCATGTACCGCTTGCGCCGGTCTTCCGGCAAATCCGGGCGGCGGAGGAAGTCGACGGACGAGCGGATGATGGTCAGCAGGTTGTTGAAGTCGTGCGCGACGCCGCCAGTCAATTGCCCGACCGCTTCGAGCTTCTGGGATTGCCGCAGGTCCTGCTCCATCCGCTCGCGCTCGACCGCCTCGGCCAGGAGCCGAGCGTTTGCCTCAGCAAGTTCGGCTGTGCGGGCAGCCACTTGGCTTTCCAGGAGAACGCCCGCCTCGCGCAGGAGCACGGCTTGTGACTCCAACTCCGCGTGGAGCGCGACCACGCCCCGGTTCGTCTCGGAGAGTTCCTGGTTCAGGCGTTTGGTTTCCTCCTCACGTTCGGCCAGCGCGGCGAGGCTGCGCAGAAGCTCCCGGTTCTGCTCGCGCAAGGCGACCAGCGGTTCCTCAGTCCTGGCCCGGGCGACATACTCGGCTAGGGTCGCGAGCCTCGGTCCCGTAAAACGTCCGGTCCCGGATGGAAGCCGCTTCCCGAACGTCACGACAGTGCCGTTGCCGGCCACCGTGTCGACCTCGAAGCGGTCCATCAGCCGCCGTGAACCGGTGATGCCGATGCCGAGGCCCGTCGTCGAGCGGAAGCGCCCTTCGAGGATGGCGTCGAGATCGGCGATGCCCGGTCCCTTGTCGCTCACCCTGATGACCAGGAACTGCTCGCCTCTGTCCCGATCGAGCTGATCGAGGCCGTACTCGATGCGACCGCCACCGGCGTAGCCGTAGGCGTTGCGCGCGATCTCGGACACTGCCGTGGCGATGCGGGTCTGGTCCTGGATCTCGAAGCCCAGGCGCTCGGCCAGCCGGCGCACGCGCTGGCGCACCGTCGCGATATCGTCCTCGTGCTGGATAGCACTGGTGAGGAGCGGCCACCTCATCGCGTCCCATCCCGCACGACGAGCACGGTGGCATCGTCCCGGGCCCTGGCGAAGTCGCGATAGATCACCCCGGCCACGAGCGTCGGATGGGCGGCGGCGATGCCGGGATGGGCGTCCAGCGACCAAGCCGTGGCGATCCCGTCTGAGCACAGCACGAACAGGTCGTCCGGCCGCATGGGGTACTCGAACTCCTGGATGCGCCGAGCCGCGTGCCCTGCCGTCCCGGCGAGGCTGACCGTCCGCTTGGTCACGGTGCCGGAGACGACCGCACCCAGCACGTTGCCGATGCCGGCAAACGCGAGAGTGCCCCGGTTCCGCTCATACCGCGCGACGGAGATCGCACCCCCTCGCGTGTGCGACAGGCCTGCATGGATGGCGGACAGAATCGCGGCGGGCGGCTTGTCCTGATGTCTCCGGAACAGCTTCAGCGCTTCTTCGGAAGCCTTGGCGGCCTCCGGCCCGTGGCCGAGGCCGTCCGACACCACGGCGGTCCAGCCGTCGGCGCGCTCGCGCACGGCGTAGGCGTCGCCGTTGGCGGTCTCACCCTTCAGGGGGACCGCCACCGCCCCATAGCCCGGCACGGCGTCCGAAACGGCCTTCCTGTCGATTGAAAGGCGCGCCAACACCGCCGTGCCCAGCTCGGGGCGGGACACGATGTCGAAAGCGTCGGAGATGCGGCGCACCGCGCCAAGGCCCTCGCCCGCGCTGCCGCCAGTGGAGTGTCCGTCCGTCAGGGCCAGACCGAGATTCGAGAACCCTTCGCCCTTGTCGAGCACGAGGATCTCGACGCCCGAGCCTGTCCCGTCCTCGTAGGTGCCGACCAAGACCTCGCCCGGCACGCCGTACTTGACCACGTTGGTGGCGAGTTCGGTCACCACGAGCGCGATGCGGCCAGCCGCGGTCTCGTCGAAGCCGATGGACTGAGCGACGGCCACTGCGCGTCGTCGGGCCTCGGCCACTTGGCTCGCTTCCGTGACGGTGACCCGGTCCATGTTCATTTCCACCGGGTGATCATGACGCGAGTTCCAACGCCGGGGCTCGATTCGATCTGAAATTCGTTCGAGAGGCGCTTGGCCCCGCCCAGGCCGAGGCCGAGGCCCTTGCCGGAGGTGTAGTGGTCAGTCATCGCCTGCTCGATGTCGGCGATGCCGGGGCCCTGGTCCTCGAAGGTCAGGCGCAGGCCCTTGCGCGTCCCGGCCTGGACGCTCTCCGCGCGGACCTCACCGCCACCCCCGTAATCGAGGGTGTTGCGCGCGAGCTCGCTCGCGGCGGTGATGATCTTCGTCTGATCGACGAGCCCGAGGCCGATGTCGATGGCGAGGGCACGCACGCGTTGCCTCACGCGGACGACGTCGTCACCGGACCGGACGGGGATGGTCTCAGTCTTCGAGACCGTCACGGTCGCTCCAATGCCCCGCGCCGTCCTCGGGCAAGCGCGCCTTCAACAAGGCCATGCCGCGCTCGACGTTGAGGGCTGTCCTGATGCCGGTAAGCTCCAAGCCAAGCTCGACCAAAGTGATGGCGACCGCCGGCCGCATACCGGCCAGGACCGTTTCCGCGTCGAGGACGCGCGAGACAGCCGCGATGCTCACCAACATGCGCCCGATGAAGGAATCGACGATCTCCAGCGCCGAGATCTCGATGAGCACGCCGCGCGCGCCGGTGCGCGCGATCATCGCCGTCAGATCCTCCTCCAGGGCCAGCGCGAGGCGGTCGTGCATGTCGACCTGGATGGTGACGATCAGCGTGCCGCCGAGCTTGAGGATCGGGATGCGGTCCATGGCCTCAGCGGCGCTCCTCAGCCGACTGCTGGCGCACAACCTTGCGGCCAGTCCGCCTGAGGGCGAGCGCGAAGGCGTCGGCCAACGTCGCCTTCGAGATAACGTTCAGCTCCACGCCGAGATGGACCATGGTCTGCGCGATCTGCGGCCGGATGCCGGAGACGATGCAGTCGGCGCCCATCAGGCGGGCGGCCGCCACGGTCTTGAGCAGGTGCTGCGCCACCAGGGTGTCGACGGTCGGCACGCCGGTGATGTCGATGATGGCGATCTCGGCCTCTTCGTCGACGATGGCCTGGAGCAGGTTCTCCATCACGACACCGGTGCGGGCACTGTCGAGGGTGCCGATGAGCGGCAGCGCCAGGATACCGTCCCAGAGGCGAACCACGGGCGTGGAGAGCTCGGCGATCTCCTGCCCCTGGCGCCCGATGACCTCTTCGCGGCTGGCTAGGAACACCTCCATCGTGAGCAGCCCGAGCCGGTCGAGTACCTTCCCCGCCGCCCATACGCCGGCGGCCAAGGCCGAGGCGTCCGCGGCCGACTTGCGCCGCAGCGCCTCGAAAATCGGCTCTTTGAGCGAGAAGACGAAGTTGGCGGTGTCGGTCGGCGTGAACCCCTGGATCGCCCGCGAGCGGGAGATATCGGCGAGGTTTTCGCGCAGCGGGGTATAGCTTTCCGCGTCCGCGTCGACCCCACCGGACGAAAGTCCGTCCCGAAGCAGGCCGAACACGGCCTTGGCCTGGGTCTGGAGCTCGGCCTCTCGGATCCGACCGCTCTGCAGGGAGGTCCCTTTCCGGAGAGATATGTTCCAGGCTTCGAGGATGGCGGCCTCGTCTTCCGTGAGCGTCCTTATCAGGACCTCGACGCCGTCCATTCGCATCAGGTTTTTCCCATCGTTATGATGCAGTCTCTATCCCGGTATTGAGCCTCTCGATAGGCGGCATCGCTACAAAGGAGCTGACCGCGGCAAATTATTTCCCGCCTTCGGCTCTACTTCTTGTCTCGTTAATTTCGGTAACAGGGATCGCTGCATTGCCGCCGCGGACGCCTCACGTCCCCTGGGCGCGGCCCCCAGACCAAGATAATTTACACAAAAGTGTGTCCTGACTGATTATCAAAGTTTTTATCAATGCGGCGGCAGCGGCGACGACAAGACAGCGCCAGCATATGAGAAGGCGTCTTCCTGGATCGACAGGGACTATCCAAATCGAAGCGGTTGCTTGTGGTGCAGCGCCTCTGCTTTCCCGTTCGACTTCCTCCGGAATTTACCAGCGGCTGACGCCAACTTCAGGCGATCAGATAACCCGAGGACGGGCGTCTCCAAGAGCTACTTCCGGTCGCGAAAGACTCTCGCATCAGGTACGAAACGCCAGGTTCGAAAGACTACGTCCTCAACTGTTTCGGGTGCCTCTCGTCCGGCAGTGTTTTGCGGACATGATGCCGGACGACCTCGGCGCTGAACGGTTTGCCGATGAACGTCGCGCCCTCCGGCAGGTCGCCGGGCTCAGGCGCGGCCCGGCCCGAGGCGACCACGACCGCGATGTGCGGCCAGCGCTCATTTGTCTGCCTTGCCAAGTCGAAGCCGTCGGCATTCCCCGGCATGTGCACGTCAGTGAAGAGTAGTTGAACCGCGTCATGATGCTGATCCAATATTCGCAGAGCCTGGACGACGTTCATCGCTTCCAGCACCTGGAACCCCGCATCCTCAAGGATACTGGTCGCCTCCATCAGGATCAGGGCGTCGTCGTCGACGACGAGGGCGTGGGGCGCATCGCCCTTGGAATCATGTGTCACACAGCTAAAGCTCGCTCGGGAGCGGAAGGTTGCCTCCCGATGGAACCGTGATCTGGGCAGATCGTCCAATTTTCAGGGCCGGTACGTGGCTGGATCCATGCTAGGCTGCGTCGCGGCAGCCTGCATGCCGTGCACAGCCGGGCCGGACCGAAGGGACAGATTTTTGATCGACCTGCGTATCCGCCACCAGACGATGTACCGCTATCGCCAGCCCGTCAATCTCGGACCGCACCGGCTGATGATGCGCCCGCGGGAGAGCCGCGACCTGCGCCTGCTGTCGAGCAACATCACCCTGTCGCCTGACGCCACCGTGACCTGGGCCTACGACGTCGCCGGCAACGCCGTGGCGACGGCCACGTTCGGGCCTTCGACTGATCGCCTCGTCGTGGAGAGCGTATCTCGGGTCGAACTCTCGGCCGAGGCTTATCCCGTCTTCGCCATCGCCGCCTCCGCCATCGCGTTCCCGTTCCAGTACACCGATGACGAGTGGACGGACCTCGGCGCCCTGACGATCCCGCAATATCCGGAGGGGGAGCCGAGCCTGCGGGCCTGGGCGCAGGGGTTCGTGGCGTCCTGCCCAACCGACACCCTGTCGCTCCTCAAGGATCTGAACGCCGGGGTCGGTGGCACCATCGCCTACCAAGGTCGGGAAGACGAGGGCACGCAGTCGCCGAGCCAGACCCTGTCTCTGGGGATGGGGTCGTGCCGGGACCTGGCGACGCTCTTCGTCGAGGCGGTGCGCAGCCTCGGCTTCGGAGCCCGGGTCGTGTCCGGCTACCTCCACGACCCGTCGCGAACGCTGCTCGGCTCCGCCGATGCGGGAGCCACGCATGCCTGGGCGGAGGCCTTCCTGCCGGGTGCCGGGTGGATCACCTTCGATCCGACGAACCGCAGCGTCGGCGGCGCGAGCCTGATCCCGGTCGCGGTCGCACGCGACATTCGACAGGCCATGCCGCTGGTCGGAAGCTTCGCCGGGCCGGCGGACGCCTTTCTGGACATGTCTGTGGAGGTCAGCGTCGGCGGGTAGGCTTGATGCAGCCAGAATCTGCCGCCTCAGGCAGCGGTCCGGCTGTGCCGGGTCCGGCATGGGGATCGACGTCGCAACGCTCCGGCGATCCAGAGGCCGGCACGCCGGACGAGGCGGCCATGCGTAGGGGAGACGGTTCGACCCGTCACAGCGCCCCGGTCCGGCGACGGCTCGGCTCGTGCGGCGCCAAGTTCGGGGCTACACGCGCGGGCGAACGACGCCGTCGGTGCAGGCTCGACCAGGGTCCCACACACCGAGAGAAGCCCGCTGTGTCCGGGCGATCGCGACCGCACCCGTAAGGTCAGAGATGCGGATCGTCGGCCGCGCGAAGCCTGCCCGCCGCGATGGCGTCCCGAAAGGTCCGATAATCCTCAGCGTTCCGTTCTCCGTAGGCCATAGCCCAGTCGGCCAGGGCTTCGCGCAGATCGGCACGGCCGTCATGACCGCAGTAACCTGCGATCGCTGCCGCATCCCCGGTTCGTGCGTGGGCCTTGGCGAGCAGCGCTCCGTACCCGTGCGAGAAGTACAGGAGTGATCGGCCTGTCATGCGCGCGACCGGGATCTCGCCCTTCATGTTCTTCATCTGCCGCACGTAGAACGGACGCCCTTCGATCTTCGTCCATCCCAGCAGCGGATCGCCCACGGCCTGCAGGAGGCGCTGACCGTAGATCACGCGCTCGCCTTCGTGATCGGCATAGGGCCTGGGCATGCCGCGCAGATAGGGCGCGTGCGCCGGCCGCACGGCTTCCTTCACTTGGAGGAAGAGGACGTCTCGATCGGAGTTGCCGCACAGCAGCGCGACGTAGGCCCGGGTCCCGACGCTCCCGACACCGACGACGCGGTGGGCCACGTCGACCACATGGTAGCGGCTGAGCATGAACCGCCGCTCGCGCGGCAGCGTCTCGGCGTAGCGCTCCAGACCGGAGGTCACAAGCTCGCGCGTGGCCTCATCGACGCGGACGAGGATCGGCGGCTCCTCGCGAAAGCGCCAGCCACCGTCCGTGCGACGCTCGCCAACCTGGTCGAGCAAGCTCGTGTTGTTCTTCCGCCGCGCCTTCTCGACAGCCCTGTGAACCACAGCCTGTGAGCGCGCGTCGATCTCGATGCCGGCGAAGGCGAGGTCCTCGGCGCGTGCCGCGCGCCGCCACACGTCGAGCGAGCCGCGCGGGGCGAGATCGTCCATCGTGTGCTGGTAACCCGCCACCGCGCTCAGTACCGCCTGCCGCCGTTCCGATGCGGCGACGTCTGCATCCCGCGCGGCGACCTCAATGCTCGCGCAAAGCCGCTTCAGGTCCCACTCCCACGGCCCGACCGTCACCTCGTCGAAGTCGTTGAGGTCGAGCACCACATCGCCCTGGGGCGATCCAAAAAGCCCGAAGTTCGAGATATGCGCGTCGCCGTTCATAACTACATCGATGGCGCCGCGCGGTCCCTGTGCCAGATCCCAGGCCATGACTTGCGCGGCGCCGCGCAGAAAGGCGAACGGCGAGGAGGCCATGCGGGCGACCCGCAGCGGGATCAGGTGTGATTGCCGTCCCGCGTGCGCCGCTTCGATGAGGGTCACCGGGTCGGGACGATCGCGGGCGATATTGAGGTTGGCATGGGCAGCGTGGGGCAGTTCCAGGCGCAGAACCTTGCCGGCCGCCCGGCGCTTCTCCCACGGCTCCACACCCGCGCGCAGGTTGATATGCGGGAAGTCTGCAAGGGGATCGAGGACTACCTCCTCGGCAGCCTCGATGACCGCATCGTGCTCATCGGTCACCGCCGATGGGGTATCCGTAGGCTGCGCTGACCGTTCCATCGACCTCGTCCGACCGCTCCACACCCAGGCAACGGTCCGGCCGCGGAATAAACCCCGCCGCTCAACGTGGACTTAATCGCGCACCCCCGCGGACGGCGAGTTGCCGCGCCGAACCAGACATCTATCGCACGCCCGGCTCGTTCATTCTGGCTGCCCGAGCATGATGACCGCGGCCCGCGTTCTGCGACGACCTTCGGCGTGCCCCGAGGCGGGTGCAGGACGCGCTCGCTTTGCAAAGCATCCGGCACGTGACACTCACGTCTCATGAGCAGCTTGCACAACCTGATCGGGACGGTCGCCCGCCGGCGTCACGCGCCGGTCACCGACTACAGCGTCACGCTGCTGTTTGTCGGCGCCATGACGTTCGTTCGGTTCCTCGCTCCGGCCTACGTCGCGCCGTTCCTGTTGTACATCCCGGTTCTCTTGCTCGCGAGCCTCGCTTTTGGCTGGGGTCCAGGAACGCTGGCCTTGTCGTTGTCCACCCTGATCGCCGCGTGGTTCTACACGCAGGACGGGATGCTCAACGGCGTCGACGATGCCTTGCTGTGTCAGTACGCATTGGTCGGCGCGACCATCGTGTGCATCTGCCACACCCTGCGCCGGTCCGTCGCGCAGAACGAAGCTACGCTGGGGCGGCTCCACGCTGCAAACCACATCCTCGTCGAAAGGGAGGCGGCGTTGACCCGCGCCAATGCGACGGCGGAGGCCGCTAAGGAAGCGGCCGAGCAGGCCAACACAGCGAAGAGCGATTTTCTGGCCAACATGAGCCATGAACTCCGCACCCCGCTCTCCGCAATCATCGGCTATAGCGAGATGATGGGTGAGGAGATCTCCGACGGCTGCGCAGCGTCGGACCTCGTGGTCGACATCGGCAAGGTCGAGCGCAACGCCCGTCACCTGCTCGGCCTGATCAACGACGTGCTGGACCTCTCCAAAGTCGAGAGCGGCAAGATGGAGGTCTACACCGAGGATTTTGCGGTGGAGGACATGCTGCGCGACGTCGCGAGTTCGGTCGCGATGCTGGTCGGCAAGAGGGGCAACACGCTCGAACTGCAACTCGCGGTCGGCCTGGGCCAGATGCATTCCGACCTGACGAAGACACGCCAGGTGCTCTTCAACTTCTTGAGCAATGCCGCCAAGTTCACGGAAAATGGGATCATCACGCTCGCCGCCTCGCGCATGACGGATCTCTCGGGCATCGACCGGCTCTCGCTCTCTGTCACCGATGCTGGGATCGGTATGACGGCCGAGCAGGTCTCGCGCCTGTTCCAGCGTTTCGAGCAGGCCGACGCCTCCACGACGCGCAACTTCGGGGGGACCGGGCTCGGCCTGTCGCTCACGCGTTCCTTCGCCGACATGCTGGAAGGGACGGTTACGGTCTCCAGCACGCCTAACCAGGGAAGTACATTCACGTTCACCGTGCCGGCAACCTTTGTTCCACCCGTCGATGAGCGAGCCTCGAACGATCCGGACATCATTGTTGACGACGAGCTGGATGGTGATGTCATCCTGGTCATCGAAGACGATCCGGACCAGCTCGCGCTCACGACGCGGTTCCTTCATCGCGAGGGCTTCCGGGTCCAGACAGCCACGAACGGCAGGAGCGGCCTTGACCTAGCCCGGAAGCTGCGACCGCGCGCCATCGTGCTGGACGTGATGATGCCGGGTGTGGACGGGTGGTCGGTGCTGAGCCAGATCAAAGCGGACGCGATACTTGCGTCGACGCCCGTAGTGATGGTGACGTCCGTCGACCAACGCAATCTCGCGGAATCGCTCGGCGCCTCGGACTACATGCTGAAGCCGGTCGACTGGTCCCGGTTTGGCAAGATTGTGAATCAGTTCAGGCTGTCGGGGACGGACCGGCGCGGCACCGTGCTCTTGGTCGAAGACGAGGCCGTGACCCGCATGGCGATGCGCTCCACCCTCGAGGAGGACGGATGGTCGGTCGTGGAAGCCTCGAACGGGGAAGAAGGCCTGCAGCACGTGGCAGCCACCAAGCCGGACGTGGTCATCGTGGACTTAAACATGCCCATCATGGACGGCTTCGGCTTCCTAGAGGGCGTGCGAGCCGTGCCCGGCTGCTCGGACATCTCGGTGATCGTATTGACGGGTCGGGAATTCTCGGCGGACGACCGGAGCAAGCTTCGCGGCGCGAGCCAGATCCTCAATCGTGGCGACCTCGCGTCGGCGAGTCTGGCAGAAAGGCTGAGAGGTCTGACCGCCTGAAAAGGGTGAAGGTGGCGCAGCAGCATCGGCATCGAGCCTAACCCGTAGTCTAATCTGAGGTCATCAGTTCAGAAGCCCGAATGACTGGGCCGGGTCGTAGGCCCTGTGTCCGCTTTTCTGACTCGTTTGCTCCAAAGCGGAATGACGGCTCTCGGCCAGATTTCGTCACGCTGGATCGACGTCGCGCGCAGAACCGGACATTCGACTTGGCGCCCATCCCGGCGATTTAGCTGACTGTGGCGACTTCCCGTAAGCGGACGTTGCAAGCTACGATCAGCCAATAGCGCTGCGCGGTGTGCTTCAGGCCGCATGCACGCGGTCTGAGTCGGATCGCGGGTGCGGGGCGGCCTGATGGATCGACTCCGGAACGGGAAGGGGCTGCGCGGATGTCGGTCAGCAGGGTGGACCTCGTGGACGCGGGCTCGCCGGAGGCGCTCGTCAAACGCATCCTACAGGCCGAGCCGAACCTTCCGGTGCCCGTGCCGATCCAAGAGCTGTGCGCACGACTCGGCATCCTCCGGATCGAGGACCTCGACACCGACGAGTTCGAGGGTGGCCTCGTTACCGACGCGAAGCGATCTGAAGGCACCATCCTCGCCAAGCGCGGGGGCGAACCGCGGCGCCGCTTCACGATCGCACATCAACTCGGCCACTTCCTGATGGTGCAGCACGTCCCGGATCAGCCCGGGCGGTTCCTGTGCAAGAGCTCTGACCTGCTCCGCGTCACAGCGAAGGAGGGCGATCAGCGGCAACGCAGGGAGGTCGAGGCCAACCGCTTCGCCGCCCTCATGCTGATGCCTCCGCACCTGCTGCGGGGAGCGATGGCGGCCTTTCGTGAGCCGGATCTGGAGCACGTTCTTGTGCTCACGCGCGACTTCGCGGTCGGCAAGGAGGCGGCGGCTCGGGCCTACGTACAATACCATCCCGAGCGGATCGCCATCGTCGTGGCGGGCAACGGCCGGGTGCAGCGGTGCTACCGGAGCCTCTCCTTTCCCGCCATCATCTGCGCGGTCGGCAGCCCGGTCCCGACAGGCTCGCTCTTTCACAGCAGCCCACATCGGCCGAACATCGTGAGCGACACCGCCGCGTGTAGTCCCGATCTCTGGATCGATGTGAAGCGCGACCTCCGCGCGCCGGACCTCTATGAGCAGGTGTACCGTCAGCAGAAAGGCTTTGCGATGATCCTGCTGAGTCTGGACGCTGTCCCGGAGGAGAGCGCTGAGGAGCGCAGGCTGAATGAGGGCTGGCGTCACCGCTTCCACTCGGGGCGACGGTAGGCAAGATCCGGCTCTGACGGAACAGCCCTGACGGCCCTAACCTACTGCTTCGTCAGAGCGGGCCGTACCGCCGTCTCATCGCTGATCCGGCGCACTCCCGAGGTCGGTAGGGGAGCAATGAGGTCATGTATGGCGGGAACTGACGACAGCCTTCGGCCGCTCCTCAGCCAGACCGCGGCAGAGGAAGCGTTCCTCGACCGTGTCGGCCTCACCGAGGACGCCGAGCTGAACGCGACGGGCAGCGCGCCTGCGACGTCTCCTGCCGTGTCGTTGATGATCACGAACCGTCAGCGGGCGGCGCTTCGTGAGCTTGGCTTTTCCGAAGAAGCCATTCGGCAGATGACGCCCGCCGAGGCGCATGGGAAGCTGGGATTGGCCTAGCCGCCGTCCCCACAGCGCATATTAAGCGCTTCGAGGCGCCTGCCGACCTCATCCAAGAGCGGCATACGCTCAGCATCTGGCTCCTTCGCCGCCGATAACCGCCGACAGCCGAGTGCTCGTATATTGGGGATGGTGGCGCCAAAACCGGCGAAAAGGCAGGATCGACCCTGGATTTTGTTCCTGTTTTGTTCTAAATGGCTTCACGGATCGAGCCCCTGTTCAACCCCTCGGTTGCTCCGAGCTACCCCGTGTCATGGCCGATACCGAAATCCCGCCACTCAGTCCCGACGACGCCAAGCTGATCCGCAATGAGCGGGCGAAGCTGACGGCGATGTGGGTCAACGGGGTCGCAGTCGCCTCCGTGGCTGTCGGCGGCATCTCCCCGTCAGTGGCAATCTTCTCGGGCACCGCCAGCGCGCTTACAGCCAGCGCTCTCCTGGTTGGTTGGAGTCTCCTGGCAGGTATACTACATCTGGTGGCTAGACGCCTGCTCGGAGCCCTGCGCGCGTGAGCCTGACGCTCGCACAGATGGTTGTTCTTTTTCTCGGCCCGCTCGTCCTGGCGACGATGGTCGCCGTCGTCCTGTGGCTGACGCATGAGAGAGAATCCGACCGCCTCAAGCGCGCTGAAGCGGATCGCGCAATTTGGCTCAAATATCAAGACGAGCAGAAATTGCCCGGAGAGTAGTTTCTCTTCCTGTCTGTTGGTCCGCCAACGTATATAATTAATCATCCGATTTCGCAACACAGCGAGTTTTTCTTGGCGGTTGGTGTAGCTTTCTCGAGGAGTTGCGAGGATTGATCTTGCGTGGCTCAGCCCGGGTGCGGTCCCATCCGGCGGCGGTCATGCTCGATGGCGAACACATGACTGTAGAGGTTCGCCACCCAGCTCCTCCCCTCAACCGTGAGATCGAGAAAGCGGATCGCGTCCCCGATGACCGGTTCGATCTTGCCCCAGAAGAACGCCGGGTATCGCTCCGCGAGGTCCGCCGGGTTCGCATAGCCGAACTGGTCAGCCAGGCCGACCTCGGCGAACTCATGGAACAGCGCATTCAGTTTACGAGGGTAGAGCGGATCGCCAAGTTGCCCGATCAGGTCAGCCGCACGCATCACGCCGGCTTCGGTCCCGGTTTCCCGGTGCTCGTCGTCCGCAGGCACGGGGAAACGGGTCAACTCGATGGCGCGGATCACCCGCTGCGCATCGACGACGTCATTCGTGCCGAAGCGCTCCTGCACTGCCAGCTTCGAGCGCTCGATGTGGTAAGGTGCCAGCGCTGCATCGGACGCGCCTCGTGGCAGACCGATGGTGATGCCCTGCGCGTCGATGACGAAGGCGTTCGCCCGGTCGCCTGAGCAGACATCACGCACGTAGCCGATGTCATGGTACAGGGCCGCCAGGATCATGAGCAGCCAATCCTCCGGCGTGATGCCCTTGTCGAGGAACGGGCCGCGCAGGATGTCCTGAGCGACGAGGGTGACGAGAGCGGTGTGGTCGCCGTCATGGTCGAGCGCATCGCTGCCGACGATCCGCTCGATGGTGAGACGTGCGGACGCCTCGATCACCTCGGCAAAACGCTCGCGACTGCCGAAGGTGCGCTGATAGGTTAAAGCGAGATGCTCGCCGAGCGCGTCGGCCAGCATCTTCGTCAAATCGAACATGACCGGTATCCCGCACATCGAGCAAACGCCGATTTTGGCTGTCGTGTCGGTCTGCATCATGACATCAAGTGAGCGGCAACCCATATCGGGAACTCGCCCTCTGAGCGTCGAGGCATCAAGCTCCGGGTAGGCTCGTATGATTCCACAGCCGCTGTAGCCGCGCTCGCTCTCTAGCTCAGCCGATATCATTAAGCGCCGTTTCGGCCGCCTCAACCGGAGGCCGAAGCACCAGTCAGGCTAGGCCGCCGTTGCGGTTCCTCGCATCCCTTTGCCCGCCTCACTGTCAGGTTGGTTTAGACCCTTCCCAGATCACGTGAAACCAAACCCATAGGATTTCCCATGGCCGGCCTTAAAGATAAACGTGGCTTCATCGACAAGGATCGACTTGATCTGTCGGAACGCAAGGCTGTCGAGTTTTGGATGAAGCGCTGGGGCGTCACGCAGGACCAGCTCACGGCGGCGCATCGGAAGGTCGGTCGAATGACAAAGGATATCGCCGCCGAGTTGGGCAAAAAGCGTTAGGGGGCGCTCGCCACAACAGGGTAGCTCCTCAGGGGACGTTGTTGATGGATAGGCCACACCCTGATCGTGTTCGGACCAGCGCCCTGGATTTCTGGTTGGCCCGAAGCGCCGTCGCCTGCGTCGCCGCCCTCCAACTGCTCGTTGTGAACGACTTCTCGCTCGGGCCGCGCTGGCTTGCCCCGACGCTCGAACTCGCGCTGCTGGTGCCACTCTCGGCCGCCACGGCCTGGAACCAGGGCCGGGCGCGGCGCGCCACCACGGACGCACACTGGGCCGAGGTCCACCGCCACCATCGCCTGATCCGCAGGATGGCACTCTTCATGACTGCGCTGGTCACCGTGACCAACACCGCCGCCCTCGCAGCCCTGGTCCAAGCCCTCCTAAACGGCAAGGCAGCCGGCGGCCCGACCTTGCTGATCGATGCCCTCAACATCTGGGGCACTAATGTCGTGATCTTCGCCCTGTGGTTCTGGACGACAGATCGCGGTGGTGCAGCTTTGCGCGGCCATCCGAGTGCGCGGGATCCGGATTTTCTGTTCCCACAAATGACGCTTCCGCAGCAGGATGCGGCAGCCCCGTTCGTGCCGAGGTTTGTAGACTATCTGTTTCTGGCCTTCACCAACGCCACCGCCTTCTCACCCACTGACACGCTGCCGCTGACGCCGCGTGCGAAATTGCTGATGATGGCTGAGGCGTTGATCTCCCTGCTTACTGTGGCCCTTGTCGCCGCACGCGCCGTCAACATCCTCGCATAGTCAGGCCGCAGACCTCGATGGGTACTACGACGCCGGATCAACCGATCGCCCGTTGGAAACGAGCCGACCTCCTCCGGGTTGGCCAAGGCCACCCGCAAAGATGATCCGGCGCATGAACGTCTGGCAGCTCATCGCCCACGATCACGCCTACCTCGCGCATCTGATCGCAGAGAGTCGGTACACTTTCGGTGGGTCGGCGATCCACGACCGTGAGAGGTGCTGGGCGGCTTAGAGCCTCTAACAAAACTGGGTTTCGCGCGTTGAGGGGAGATGGCGAGACCGCTCCTTCCCGATGGCCTGTGGGCCGAGATCGCACCGCTGCTTCCGCCTGAACGGGCCAAGCCGAAGGGCGGTCGGCCTCGAACCTCCGACCGCGCGGCACTGACGGGGATCCTGTTCGTGCTGCGCTCGGGCACGCCGTGGGAGCTGCTGCCCCGGGAGATGGGCTGCGGTTCGGGGATGACCTGCTGGCGGCGCTTGCGGGATTGGCAGAAGGCCGGAGTGTGGGACCGTCTGCAGCACGCGCTGCTCGACCGGCTCGGTCGCCAGAACGGCATCGACTTCAGTCGAGCTTCCCTCGACAGCGCCTCGATCGCCGCCAAAAGGGGGGCCCGGCGACGGGCCCGAACCCAACCGATCGGGGCAAGCCGGGCACGAAGCGCCACATCGTCACCGATGCGAAGGGCATCCCCCTCGCTCTGAAGCTGACGGGGGCGAACGTCCATGACAGCCGGATGCTGGAGGCGGTCGTGGATGCCATCCCGCCGATCCGCTCATGCTGGGGACCGCCGCGCACGCGTCCCTCGAAGCTGCACGCCGACAAGGCCTACGACCATCGCCGCTGTCGTCAGGCGCTGACCCGCCGTCGCATCCAGCCCCGCATCGCCCGGCGCGGGATCGAGAGCAGCCAGCGGCTGGGACGTCACAGGTGGGTCGTCGAGCGCACGCTGGCTTGGTTCGCTCAGTTCCGTCGCCTCGCCATCCGCTACGAGCGACGGGCCGACATCCATCTCGCATTCTCGACGCTGGCGACCGCCCTCGTCGTCTGGCGCTTCATCGAACGATGGTTTTGTTAGGTGCCCTTAATCGATGAGCTTGCCGCTCATGCCGAGGCGTTGGAGGCCAGTCTCTATGCGCCGCTGCGCCACCTGGATCGGACACGCCAGCTCGCCGAGGACCTGCACCATGAGCATGCGCAGTTCCTCGGGCAACTTGATGCTCTCGCGAGATCGCGGCAGGGCGGCTTTTCCTCGCAGACGGGTATGATCCTCGACGTCGCTCTGATCGGTCAGCACCTCCGCCGTTACACTCAGGAGCTGATACCGGCGGCTCAGGAGCTTCTCTCTCCGGCGCAAGTCGATGTCGCCGCACACGTCTCCGTTCGTGCGAAGATGCAAACTCTGGAGGCACGGCATGGTCGCAGATCCGATAAACTGACGTTAGCCAGAATTGCACGGGCCTGCGCCGTCTGCGCTGCTGCAGCCGGTATCGGCTACCTTGCTGGGCGTTCGGCCTCGGCCAAAGGGCGGAAGCTTCTCGTTACATCCATGCGTTGAGATCGCTCCGCAGCATAACCGCTAAGTCTATCCGGCGCAGACGCGCTGGGTAGAGATTGAACGGCTGCATCCATGCTGTGAGTTCGATGAGCGCGGCTTGAGGCGCAGCGGCGCGACTGACCAGGCGCAAAGCGGCGGCGTCCCGATTTCTGCAATTCGCGATACATCCTCAACCGCCCGATGATGTGCGCCGTAAACAAGCATTAACTCTGCGCGGGCATCGTTCTGTGCCTGATCGATTAGCCGTTTGGACCGACGGGGTCCGCCCACTCGAGACGGGAGACAACCGGTCCATGCCTCGCCTGCTCGAACTGCTGCGCTGGAAACTTCAGGTGCTTTTTGCATGGAAGCCGACACGTGCTCAGTTGCTACCCCTGATCCTGGGGGTTTACGCCCTAGCCGGTTGGGGAGCCTATGCGAATAAAGCTTCAGCCAACCGCGATCTCACCACTCAGGTCAGCCTCCTTCAGACGGAGCGAGACGGGTTAGTGAGCCGTCAGAAAGAGTCGAAGCAGGCGAGCATCGAGCTCGTTCGTGAGTGGCAGGGCAAACTCGCCTCCGCCCGCGCGGAACTCGGCCAAGCTATCGCGGCTCGTGACGCAGCGAAGGGGCAGCTAGCCGGTTCACAGCGTGAGCTTATCGCTTCGAAGAAGCGCTTCAATCAAGCTCGTGATCGAGTATCCGAGACGGGAAGTATCAAATCGGCCGAGACCTCAAAGAAGGCCGCGAGTAAGCCATAGACCCGCTGGGTCGGCCTTTGGCGTGATGAACTCGGACTCACGCTGTTTCCTTTGTGGACTAAGCTTCAGGAAGTCTGGTTGGGACGCCGTGCCGAGGCCGCGGCTACCGTGTGTACGAAGAGCTGGCTGCCGGGCTCGCCCGCATTGAGGTCCGCCGTCAGCACTCCTGAGACAGATTGAGGGTCTTCACGAACAGAGGATGGCTGGTTCATCGTAGCCCCCGGGAGCGAAGATGAAACAGACGTCCGGGCCGGCGCGGAAGCTGGCAGAAGCCGTGATCAAGGACAGGCGACCCGCGCGCTGGAGCAACTGGAGGCCGAGGGACTGGCTTACAGCGTCATCCGCCGGACGCGGATCCGGTGGCGCTCCGCGTCACGTCATGTGACCCCGAGCCACGTGCCAGCGGATCGAGAAGCGGACCACGCCCCAGATCGCGCCCTCACCGCACTCGTCGACCGCGAAGGCGGGCAGGTCCGGGTTGCAGAAAGCGAGCCGGGCGACGTTGCCGTCGATCACGAGGCGCTTGCAGCTCATCTCGCCGTCGATCGCCGCGACGACGATGCTGCCGTAGCCCGCCTTGAGGCTGCGGTCGACGCAGGCGAGGTCGCGGTCGTAGATGCCGGCGCCCTCCATGGACGAGCCGGAGATGCGCCACAGGAAGGTGGCGGGTGGGTTCGGCACAAGCCAGCGCGGCAGCTCCAGCGCGCCCTCGAGGGAGTCGTCGGCGGGGGATGGGAAGCCGGCACACAGGGCCTGCCCAATCAGCGGCACGCGGACAGCTTCAGGGCTGTGGATCAGCAGCTCGTCGATCCGGTTGAGGTGCACCCGCCGCTCCGCCGTGTTAGAACGAATACGGAACAAAGCTGATGGACTAGCCGGGTTCAATCTGCGCGCGGAATGTTTCTTTCCGGCCGGTGGACGAATGTGAACTCGGGCCGAAATTGTCAGTCGCGGCGGAGTATTACGCGCCTCGCGCGGTCGGCGATGAGCGTTTGACATGTCAGGGCGAGCTAGAGACGACGATGGCGATGAAGACGGCGTTCGTGGTGCAGCCCTTCGAGGTGCACCGGAAGCGGCTGCGGCCAGCCCGGCAGGAGCCGGCGCAGACCGAGAGCGGGGCGGTGAAGAAGGCCGAGAACCTCGCGAAGCGGATGCCGGGCGCGGCGGCGCTGAAGGTGGTGGCCGACGACGAGACCGGCGAGCTCGAGGGCGTCACGATCCTCGGCCAGTGGGGCGAGATCCCCCACGACTTCGCCGAGAGCCTGCAGAGCTGATCGTCAGCTGCTTCCCTTCACCGCCAACTGTCAGGCTGTCTGCTCACAGACCCAACTGACCTTCGCTTGGTAGCCACAAGGCCGCGATCTTCGCTTTGGAGGAAAACTCGGTTGCAAGGCGCGGCTCGCTCACGCGCACCCTATGCTGCCGATATCAACCTGACATGACGCTTGGGTAAGATTTTAGCTATGAGGTTGCGCCTCGCGTTAAACGCCGTCGCTCTAAAGTTGCATCTATGCGGAGGACGACGATGACGCGGCTCAAGTTTGATAAGGCATGGGCGCTCGTGCTGCTTGGTACAACACTGACTGCTGGCACATTCACAACTGCAATTATTCGTCTTGTACAATCGCTTAACTAGAATAAATTCTCACAATGCCACAGTCTCCGTCGTGATGACGCGCGTTATATGATAATTGTCGACGTAAGTCTAGATCAGACTGCTTGATGACGGGGCGGCTAGCGTCTTCCCGGCTCGGGTGACGAGCTTCGAGAACGCCAACGCGGCGGCCGACGCCTGCGCCTCGGACGGAAACGTCCGGTCCGATTCCATCACCGACAGATGCGAGGCGTCGAGCAGCACCCAGGTCCAGAGGTGGCGGCCGGTGGATCGGATCTCAAAATGCATGGTCGGCTCGCTATGCGAGTGGACATACCGGCACCTTGCGCCCGGAGAAGACTCGCCGCGTTATTGGCTTGGCCTATGCAGCATCCTGCGCCGGCTCACATCGGGCTTGCCTGTGTTTAAGCGTGGAATAAGGACCCCGTTTTTGGGGTGATCGGCGTCCAAACGGGACCCCAGGACAACTCATCCAGACTGCCTCTCGTGTTCGAACGGGAGGAGCGCGGGGGATGTTTGTCGTGGAGACGATCGCCAAGATCCGCCGCGCCTTTTTCGTGCAGCAGAAGCCGATCAAGCAGATTTGCCGGGAGCTGAAGGTCTCCCGTAAGGTCGTGCGGAAGGTGATCCGCTCTGAGGCGACCGCCTTCCGCTACACCCGCACCAGTCAGCCCGCGCCCAAACTCGGGCCATGGCGGGAGGCACTCGACGGGATGCTTCTGGCCAACGCCGGCAAGGCTCCCCGCGAGCGGCTGACCCTGATCCGTGTCTTCGAGGCGCTGCGCGGGCTCGGCTACGAGGGCGGCTACGACGCGGTGCGCCGCTACGCCAAGGGGTGGAGGCGCACGCGCACCGCCGTGACGGCCCCCGCCTTCGTGCCGCTCGTCTTCGCCCCGGGTGAGGCCTACCAGTTCGATTGGAGCCACGAGATCGTGCTGATCGGCGGCACGACCACGACGGTCAAGGTCGCCCACGTCCGGCTCTGCCACTCGCGCATGTTGTTCGTGCGGGCCTACCCGCGCGAGAGCCAGGAGATGGTGTTCGACGCCCACGACCGGGCGTTCGCTTTCTTCCGCGGCACCTGCCAGCGCGGCATCTACGACAACATGAAGACCGCGGTGGAGACGATCTTCGTCGGGCGCGAGCGCGCCTACAATCGCCGCTTCCTGCAGATGTGCTCGCACTACCTCGTCGAGCCGGTGGCCTGCACCCCGGCCTCGGGCTGGGAGAAGGGCCAGGTCGAGAACCAGGTCGGGCTGGTGCGCGAGCGGCTGTTCACCCCGCGCGTCCGGGTGAAGAGCTACGACGAGCTGAACGCCCTGCTGCTCGATGGGGTGATCGCCTACGCCAAGGCCCACCCGCATCCCGAGCAGTCGGATATGACCGTGTGGCAGGCCTTCGAGGCCGAGCGAGCGGCGCTGGTACCCTATGCCGGTCGCTTCGACGGCTTCCACGCCGTCACCGCCTCGGTGTCCTCGACCTGCCTCGTGCGCTTCGACAACAACCGCTACTCGGTGGCCGCCTCGGCCATCGGCCGTCCGGCTGAGGTGCGAGCCTATGCCGAGCGCGTCGAGATCCGGCAGGACGGCCGCATCGTCGCCGAGCACGCCCGCGTCTTCGGCCGCAACCAGACGGTGTTCGATCCCTGGCACTACGTCCCCGTGCTGGCCCGCAAGCCCGGCGCGCTGCGCAACGGCGCACCGTTCAAGGACTGGGTCCTGCCCGCCGCCCTCGACCGGGTCCGGCGCAAGCTCGCCGGCTCTGCCGACGGTGACCGGCAGATGGTCGAGATCCTGACCGCCGTGCTCGGCGATGGCCTGCCCGCGGTGGAGGCCGCCTGCGCCGAGGCGCTGCGCGAGGGCGTGCACTCGGCCGACGTCATCCTCAACATCCTGGCTCGCCAGCGCGAGCCCATCGCACCGGTGACCCTCCTGACGCCCGAGGGTCTGCGGCTCCGCCATGAGCCCGTCGCCGACTGCGCCCGCTACGACAGCCTGAGGAGAGCCCCATGATGGAACGTCAGCACATCCTCGCCACCATGGGCGAGTTGAAGTTGTTCGGGATGAAGGCTGCCTACGACGAGATCATCAAGGTTGCGGTGAAGCGAACCCACGAGCCGCAGCAGATCGTCGGCGACCTGCTTCAGGCCGAGATCAGCGAGAAGCAGGCGCGCTCGATCCGCTACCAGATGACGATCGCCAAGCTGCCCCTGGCCAAGGACATCGCCGAGTTCGCCTTCGATGGCACTCCGATCAACGAGATCCTGGTGCGCGACCTCGCTGGCGGCGAGTTCCTGGCCCATCAGCGCAACGTCGTGCTGGTCGGCGGCACCGGCACGGGCAAGACCCATCTCGCCATCGCGATCGCCCGGGCCTGCATCCGAGACGGGGCACGAGCCCGGTTCTACAACGTGGTCGACCTCGTCAATCGGCTCGAAGCCGAGGCGCGTGCCGGCCGGCAGGGCCGCATCGCGGACCATCTCGCCAGGCTCGACCTCGTGGTGCTGGACGAGCTCGGCTATCTGCCGTTCGCGCAGTCGGGCGGGCAGCTGCTGTTCCACCTGATCAGCCGTCTCTACGAGACCACCTCGATCGTGGTCTCCACCAACCTCGCCTTCGGTGAGTGGCCGAGCGTGTTTGCCGGCGACGCCAAGATGACCACGGCGTTGCTCGACCGGCTCACACATCACTGCGAGATCGTCGAGACCGGCAACGAGAGCTGGCGCTTCAAGAACCGCGCCTGAGGTCGGCTCGTACCCCGCGCCTCCAGGATCCCTGCTCAGCCCGGCTGCGCTACCCCGACCCGCTCCGCCGGGCTGACCAGGGGCGTCACGCCACGCTCACGATGGGGTCCCGATTGGAAGCCGATCCGGGGTCCCGTTCCAATGCCGTTTGACA
>NZ_FOMM01000019.1:0-157511 GCF_900112625.1 Methylobacterium sp. 13MFTsu3.1M2 | reverse complement strand
CGGTCGCGATAGGCGTCGACGGTGGAGCCGAGCTCGTCGAGGCTCTCGGCACCGTGCATCGCCAGGGCGGCCGCGTTGGCGTAGGCGATGGTCTGGTCAGGCTCGACCAGGATCACGCCCTCGCTCAGGCCGGCGATGATCTGCCGGAGCTCATGCCTGTCGACGCCCGCCGTCACAGCTTCTGCACCCCTTCACGCGGTCACTGCCCTGTCGGCAGCGGGGCACAAACGGGTTGCGCACAAGCCGGTTCCCTCATCTAAGTTATTTTCCTGGTATACGCGCACCATTGACGCGGGCGTTTTGAGCCAAAGATAAATGCTCGCAACGCCGCGACGCCGTTCCCGCGCGCTCTCGGCCCCCCTTCCCAGAAGACGTGGCCATGCCGACCGTGCAGGATATTGACCGACTAGTGCGGGGGACCGCGGAACACGGGGACGTGATCTCCGCCCCGGGTGCGACATCATGTACGAGTCGGCGCGAGAATTTTCCAGAAGTTGCAGAACTTGAGGAAATTTCGCGTCTAAGACGCCTGCTCGACCGCCTGTCGGAGGCCGCGGACGCCGCGGAGGCCGAGGGGCAGGTCCCGGTCGGCTTCGGGGCGGCGCTGGTCGACGCCGTGCCGGACCTGCGCCGCCGCGCGCTGACGCTGACCCGCGACGCCATCGCGGGCGATGTCCAGGGGGACGACCTCGTCCGGCTCACCCTCCTGAAGGCCTGGGAGCGCCGGTCGGCGTTCCGGCCTGGAACCGGGATGCCCGCATGGCTCGATACGTTCCTGCGCAGCCGCCCCGCGGGCGGCCGCGCCGGGCCGACCGGCCTGTCGCGGAACGGCGTGTCTACCGGGATGGCCCGCTGAGACATGTCGGCGCGTGGCATCCCGCGGAGCCGGTGAGAAACACGGCGTACTGGTAAAAATATCTCATTCCCACGAATGTGTTAGGCGCCATATCGCGATCGTGGAACGCGCCGCGCGCCGTCGGGCGCCGCCGGGTTCCGCGCCCCTTTTCCGAGGTTGTGCCGGGCGGATGGCCCTCTTGTCCGGCACGGCCGCGAGGCCGGGCGCCCGCGCCGCTCCGGGCGCGCGTCCGGCCCGTTGCCCTTTCACCCCGTGCTCCGGCTCCCGGCGCTCCGTCGGGCGACCGCACCGACTGACGGTCCGCCCGCGCGCCGTGCCGCGCGACGGGGTCGCCCGGCACGGAGGAATCCCATTCGAGATCCGAGACCATCACTGAGGAGACGATGACCCGACTTCGCGCCGCACGGCTCGCGCCCGCCCTGATCCTGACTGCCTGCACGACCGTCTGTGCCGCGACGGGAGCCTCCGCGGCCAACCGGTTCGACGGGTCCTGGTCGGTCATCGCCACCGCGGAGAGCGGGAGCTGCACGGGGCCCTACAGCTATCCCATCGTCATCCGGGACGGGACCGTGGACGACGTCGGCGGCAACGGCGTCGACGCCTCCGGCCGGGCCGGGCCGGACGGCCGGATCACCGGCACGATCCGCAAGGGGCTGGCCAGCGTCTCGGTCACGGGCCGCCTGCGCGGGTCCGCCGGGACCGGCCGCTGGACGCTGTCCGGGCTCGGTGCGTGCGCGGGGCGCTGGACGGCCCGCCGCACCGGCTAGGGAGAGCGGGCGGTCGGCCCCTTTCCGGCCCCTTTCCGGCCGAGGCGCGGCGGTCACACGGTCAGGACGGCCCAGCCGTGGGCCGGAAGGGTCACGCGGGCGCCGGTGCTGCCGGCCTCGGCGAGATCGCCGGTGCCGGCCTCGATCGCCCGGGCTTCCGGCACCGGCAGCGTCGCGTCCGCGTCGGCGAGGTTCAGGGCCGTCAGCACCCGCGCGCTCCCGTCGCCCAGCGCGAGCACGATCTGCGCGTTGGCGAGATGCAGCGCCCGCGCCCGCGCGCGGTGGAGCCCGGCGTGGCGCTGCCGGAGGGCGATCAGGTCCCGGTGCAGCCGGTAGATCGGCCAGCCGTAGGGAGCGAGATCCGCGGGCGTCGGCGGGAAGGCCGGCCGGATGGCGTCGTCGCCGCCGACCCGCTCCTCCTTCACGCCGCGGAAGGCCTGCTCGTCGCCGGCGTAGATCGAGGGCGTCCCGCCGCAGGTCAGCAGGATCGCCAGCGCGTGCGGCAGGTGCCGCTCGTCGGTGAGCCGGCTCGCGATGCGCGTCACGTCGTGGTTGCCCACGAAGGTCAGGGGCGCGAACCTGTCGAGAAGGCCGTTGTGCCGGTCCAGGGCGTGGGCCAGCTCGAACAGGTTGCGATCGTTGAGGGCGCTCCAGATCGCCTTCCAGAGCTCGTACTGGGTCACCGAATCCATGCCGGTGTCCTGCACGATGCGGGCGTAGTCGCCGTGGATCACCTCGCCGACGATGTAGGCCTCCGGATGCGCGAGGCGGACCTGCCGCAGCACGCGCGCCCAGAAGCGCGGCGGCACCGCGTAGGCCGCGTCCAGCCGCCAGCCGTCGGCGCCCCGGGCGAGCCAGTGGCCCATGACGGCGGCGACGTGGTCGGCGATTCGCGGGTCGTCGTGGTTGAGTGTGACGAGCTGCCGGTGCCCCTCGAAGCAGGCGTAGTCCGGCTCGATGCCCGGGCCGGAGCCCCGCGGCCAGGACAGCCGGAACCAGCCGGCCCGCTCGGATTCGGGCCCGTGCCGCAGGACGTCCTGGAAGGCCGGGTGCGCCCGCCCAACATGGTTGAACACGCCGTCGAGCAGGACGCGGAGGCCGCGGGCCCGGGCCGCCGCGACCAGAGCGTCGAAATCGGCCTCGTCGCCGAGGCGCGGGTCGATGCGGAAATGGTCGACCGTGTCGTAGCCGTGCGTGGAGGCCGCGAAGATCGGCCCGAGCGCCAGCCCGGACGCGCCGAGCTCGACCGCGTAGTCGAGCCAGCCGTGCAGGTGGGCGAGGCGGTGCGTGACCGGTGCGGCCGGGTCGGCTTCGTCGGGGGCTCCGACGAAGCCGAGGGGAAAGACCTGCCACCAGACTGCCTGTTCGATCCAGGACGCCACGCGACCTCCTCCGTCTCCGATCGGGACCGAACCCTGCCGCGCCGCGATGGTTGCAGGCTCGCCGCCGGCCCGGACGCGGCCTCGGCTCGCGGCGGGGGATCTCCGGGCAGCCCGGACCGAGACCTGGAGCCAGGCGCGGTCACGGGTCGGGATGTGGGATCGGGCAGGTGGCGCGGGGCGGGAAGAGATCTCCGCGGACCGGCGCTAAGTCCCGGCCGCGCCAGCGCTATCGCTGCGGAACCGGGACGCTGTCTTGTCACCAGGAAAGCCTGGTGGAGCTGAGGGGATTCGAACCCCTGACCTCCGCAGTGCGATTGCGGCGCTCTCCCATCTGAGCTACAGCCCCGTCGAGGCGCCGGCCTTGTAGGCGCGGGCGGCTCAGCCTGTCAATTCCCTGTTTCAACGTCGCCCGCCGCGCGCCGCTCCGGCGCTGGGGTGCGGGCGGCCCGAAGGATACGCGCGGACCCGCATGAACGCCCTGATCTGGCTCTTCGACACGGTCGTCCAGCTTTTCATCTACGTCCTCATCGCAAGCGCGGTTCTCAGCTGGCTCGTCGCGTTCAACGTGGTGAACGTGCGCAACCCGATCGTCGCGCAGATCGGCGAGGTGCTCTACCGGCTGACCGAGCCGGTGCTGCGGCCGATCCGCAACCTGCTGCCCAATCTCGGGGGCGTCGACATCTCGCCGATCATCCTCATCCTGCTGCTGCTGTTCATCAGCCGTCTGCTGCATGAATACGCCGTGCCCGCAGCTTACGTTTACACGCAGTAGGGTCGAACGCTCGTGAAGACGAATCCCGGCCGCTTCTTCGAGGATTTCCGCCTCGGCGAGACCATCCGCCACGCCACCCCGCGCACCGTGACGGTGGGCGACGTGGCGCTGTACACGGGCCTCTACGGGCCGCGCTTCGCCGTGCAGTCGTCGGACGCCTTCGCCCGGGCCATCGGCTACCCGAAGAGCCCGCTCGACGACCTGCTCACCTTCCACATGGTGTTCGGCAAGACCGTCCCGGACGTCTCCCTCAACGCGCTGGCCAATCTCGGCTACGCCGAGGGCGGGTTCCGGCGGCCGGTCTACCCGGGCGAGACGCTCTCCACCGTGTCGGAGGTGATCGGCCTCAAGGAGAGCTCGAACCGGCAGACCGGCGTGGTCTACGTCCGCTCGGTGGGCTCCGACGAGCGCGGCGAGACCGTGCTGAGCTATTGCCGCTGGGTGCTCGTGCGCAAGCGCGACCCCGAGGCGGCGATCGCCGAGGAGCACGTGCCGAGCCTCGCCAAGGTGGTCGACCCGCAGGACCTCGCGGGCGCGCTGCCGAAGCTCTCGGCCGCCGCCTACGACACCGACCTCGCCGGCAGCCCGCACCGCTTCGCGGATTACGCGGTCGGTGAGAAGATCGACCACGTCGACGGCATGACCGTCGAGGAGGCCGAGCACCAGATCGCCACGCGCCTGTTCCAGAACACCGCCAAGGTGCATTTCGACGGGCTGGCCGCCAAGGACACCCGCTTCGGCCGGCGCCTGATCTACGGCGGCCACGTGATCTCGCTGGCGCGGGCGCTGAGCTTCAACGGGCTCGGCAACGCCTTCGCCCTCGCGGGCATCAACGCCGGCCGCCACGTGGCGCCGCTCTTCGCCGGCGACACGGTCTATGCCTGGAGCGAGGTGCTGGCGACCGCCGATGTCGGCCGCGACGATGTCGGGCTCCTGCGCCTGCGCACGGTCGCCACCAAGAACCAGCCCTGCGGCGCCTTCCCGGACCGCGCCGGCGACGGCTACGACCCGGCGGTGATCCTCGATCTCGACTACTGGGCGTTCGTGCCGAAATAGGCGGCCGCGCCCCGGACGGCACCGCTCGGCGAGGCCGGCGGGGGGGCGCGCCTCAGCGGATCCCGCCGCCGACCACGCCCGCCTCGACCGCCAGCGACAGGCGGTCCGTGACCGCCCACTCGACGCCCACGCCGGCCACCGGCCGGACCGCGATGTCCTGGCGCGCGAACGGCAGCGACCCCGGGGTCGGCCCGACGCGCAGCGTCTGGTGCAGGGCCAGGGCGCCGGTCTTGGCGTAGACCAGCACGTCCCGCGCGACGAGGGTGCCGACCTTCACCTCCAGGGATCCGGCGAAGTCGTTGGAATAGGCGAGCCGCCCGTAGCCCGGCGTGAGGTTGCCGCCGAGGCCGGCGAGATAGTCGAACCCGCCGCTGATGCCGTAGAGGATCGGGCCCTCCTGCCACATCCGGCCGCCCTCGAACCCGATGGTCGGCCCCGAATAGCTGCCGAGATGCCGGGACGTGCTGACCGCGTAGCCGGTCGACAGGCGGGCGTAGGAGCCGGTCCAGCGGCCGTACGCGTCCTCGGGCATCTGCGGCCACGCGAAGGAGGGCAGCGGCGCGAAGCCGATGGACGGCCAGAACAGCGCCTGGGCGGCGGCGGGACCGGCCGGGAGCCAGCAGGCCCCGAGCGCGAGGCCGGCCGCGAGGCGGCGGAACGGACGGGAATCGGCACGTCTGCTCATGCCGCCATCCTACCCGAAGGCACCGGATCGCGACAGGCTTGGCCGTGGTCGCCCGCGGGATCGTGCGCGCCCCGCCCGTCGCTGACCGGGCGACGTGGCAGGGCGGTCGACCGCCGCGGCGCCGGGCCCTCAGATTTTTCCGTCGAGGCCCATCTGGTAGTACTTGTGGGTGATCTTGTCCTGGTTCTCGAGGAGCCAGTCGATCGAGGGCTCGTTGGTCATGGCCTTGCGGATCGCCTCGGTCATGCCCCGGCGCTGGATGTCGAACAGGGCCTTGTGGTCGACGTGCTGGGCCTCGATGACGCCGGGGCTGAGCCAGACCGAGCAGATGATGCCGAGGTCGTTGGCCTTGTGCTTGGGGATGTAGCCGGCGCGCACGGCGTCCAGCACGCCGTTGGCGATGGCGAACTGGACGGTGCCCATCAGGATCGAGGTGTACTTGCTCTCGGTGACGCTGACCTTGGACACGCACAGGGTGACCGGGCGGACCATGATGTCGGTGTTGAGCAGGGCGAAGACGCGGCTGTGGCCGACGACCTGATCGCCGGTCAGCGTGGCCAGGGCGGTGCCGACCGGCCCGTCGAGCTCGCCGATGATGACTTCGGGCTCGGAGGCGGTGTTGGGCGGCCCGCCCGCGACCAGGGCCTCACCGGCCCGCAGGATGATGCGCTCGTTCATGCTGTCCCTCGTGGCGGTCGGGCGATCCGGCTCTGCCCGACGGCGCGGCTCCTAACACCGGCCCGCCGCGCCTGTCGACGCGGGCGGGCGCACGCCACCGGCTGCGGCTCCGCGGCGCGGGAGGAGGGGGCGGCCGTCGCGGCCGCCCGCCCGGTCAGTCGCGCACGATGACCTTGGTGCCGACGCGGACCCGGTCGTAGAGGTCGGTCACGTCCTTGTTGGTCATGCGGATGCAGCCGGACGAGACCGCCGCGCCCATCGTCTCGGGCTCGTTCGAGCCGTGGATGCGGTAGAGCGACGAGCCGAGATAGAGGGCGCGGGCGCCCAGCGGGTTGTCCTGGCCGCCGGCCATGTACCGCGGCAGGTCGGGGCGGCGGGCCAGCATCTGCTGCGGCGGGCGCCAATCCGGCCACTCCTTCTTCATGGTGACGGTCTTGGTGCCGGACCACGAGAAGCCCTGCCGCCCGACGCCCACGCCGTAGCGGACCGCCGCGCCGCCGCCGAGCACGTAGTAGAGCCGGCGCTGGCGGGTCGAGACCACGATGGTGCCGGGCTTCTCCTTGCCGGTCCACGCCACCGTCTCGCGCGGGATCGCCTGGCTGCGGAAGATGTTGAGGAAGTCCGCGATCGGACCCCTGTCCAGCGGGTTGGCGGCCGCCGCCGGGGCGCTCCCGAGCAGCAGGCCCGCGAGCCCGAGTAGCGCGATCCGTCTCGCCATGGTCTTCCGTCCTCCGTTCGTCGCGGCGCGGGGACTCGCGGGTCTTCGCGGATCTCGGCGGGTCTTCGCAGATCTCGGCCAAGCCCGCGCGGAACCCCTGCGCGCATGGGGCGAGCCGGCCCGGACTTCACGGCAAGGTTGAGGCCGGGCCGCCGGTATGGCCACTTCCGGGCGCAGCTGTGTGCTGCGCGCAACACTGGGCGGGTGGCGCGACGCCGTGGGTGATTGCGCGCGGCGACAGCCGTGCTTATCTCAGACTCGTGATCCGATCCGCCGCTCTCCTGACCCGCCGCGTCGCGGGCCTGCCGGACCGCCTCGCCCGGGGCCTCGCCGCGCTGGCGCTGCTCGCGCTCGCGACGGCCGCGCTGGTGGCCGCGCCCGCGCGGGCCGAGGCCGCGCGCCCGGAGGGCCCGGCCTGCGCCATCGCGAGCCCGCGCCTGACGATCCTATCCGGCACGCCGGACGCGCAGCCCGAGGCCAAGCGGTCCGAGGCCAAGCGTTCGGTCTTCGGCCGCACCGATCTCTGCGCCGCCGACAGCGAGATCCTCACCGAACTGGGGCTGCCGCGCCCGCCGGTCGACGCGCCGCGCCCCCGTCACACTGTCAACGCATCGTTCGACTACAGGTCCGACAGCGTACCGGCCTCCGCGCCGGACGGTTCGCCGCACCGGCCTCCACGCCGGGCCTGACGCGCGCGCCGGTCTCGCGGCCGGCATGATGGCGCGCCCGTCCTGATCTTCGCCCGACCGGCCTCGTGACCGGTCCCGGGATCTGACTCGACGATGCGCGGGCCCACGCTCCGCGCCAGCCTCAGCAGACGCATGCTTTCAGGAGCGTCGGTAATCGTGACCCGCACTTTGTCCGCCAGAATCCCGTCGTCGTTCCGCGCCTCGGCCCGCGCGACCGCCCTCCTGCCCGCGGCCCTGCTCCTGCTGGGTGTCGCCGCCTGCAACCCGAAGCAGGTCGCCGCGCCGGCCCCGCCGGTGCCGGAGGTCGGGTTCGTCAAGGTGGAGCCCCAGGCGATCCCCTACCTGCGCGACCTGCCGGGCCGCGTCGCGCCGATGCGCATCGCCGAGGTCCGCTCCCGGGTCTCCGGGCTCGTGGTCAAGCGGCTCTTCGAGCAGGGCAGCCAGGTCAAGGAGGGCGACATCCTCTACAAGATCGACCCGGCACCCTACGAGGTCGAGCTCGCCAGCGCCGAGGCGGCCCTCGCCCGCCAGGAGGCCGCCCTGGTGCTCGCCCGCCAGCAGGCCGACCGGCTCGAGCAGCTCCTCTCCCGCGCCACCGCGAGCCAGGCGCAGTACGACGCCGCCTTCGCGGCCAAGAAGCAGGCGGAGGCCGAGGTGGCCGGCGCCAAGGCGACCCGCGACCGCGCGCAGCTCAACCTCGGCTGGACCGACGTGCGCGCGCCGATCACCGGCCGCATCGGCCGGGCGCTGCTCACCGAGGGCACGCTGATCGAGCCGGGCTCCACGGGGGCGCTCGCCACGATCCAGCAGCTCGACCCGATCTACGTCGACATCACGCAGTCGGTCGGCGAGCTGAACCGCCTGCGCCGGGACCTCGCGAGCGGCGAGCTGGCGCGGCTGGAGGACAACACCGCCAACGTCCACCTGATCATGGATGACGGCTCCCTCTACCCGCTGGCGGGCCGGCTGCTGTTCTCGGACGTCACCGCCGACCCGAGCACCGGCCAGGTGACGCTGCGGGTGCAGTTCCCGAACCCGCACGACGAGCTGTTCCCCGGCATGTACGTGCGGGCGCGGATCAAGCAGGGCATCGATTCCGACGCGATCGCGGTGCCGCAGCAGGCGATCCAGCGCACCGACGACGGCCGCGCCGAGGTCTGGATCGTGCGCGCCGACGAGACCGTGATGCGCCAGCCCGTCGAGGTCGGGCCGGTGGTCGGGCAGAACTGGCTGATCCGCTCGGGCCTCAAGGCCGGCGAGCGCGTCATCATCGACGGCTTCCAGAAGATCACCGTCGGCGCCAAGGTGAAGCCCCTCGACCAGACCCCGGTCCACGGCGAGACCGGACCGAAGCACGACACCGACGAGGCGCCCGACGTGCCGGGCGACAAGGCGGAGGTCACCCCGCGGGCCGCCGCCGTCCAGCAGCGCCACTGAGTCCGGGAGAGCCCGATCATGGCACGCTTCTTCATCGACCGCCCGGTCTTCGCCTGGGTGGTGGCGCTGTTCATCTGCCTCGGCGGCGCGCTGGCCATCCCGAACCTGCCGGTGGCGCAGTACCCGGTGATCGCCCCGCCCTCCATCGCCCTGTCCACGGCCTATCCGGGCGCCTCCGTGGAGAGCCTCTACATCGGCACGACCCGGCTCATCGAGGATGAGCTGAACGGCGCCGCCAACATCATGAGCTTCGAGTCGACCACCGACTCGTTCGGCTCGGTCAACATCACCGCCACCTTCCAGCCCGGCACCGACCCGTCGCTCGCCTCGGTCGAGGTGCAGAACCGGCTGAAGCGCGTGGAGGCGCGTCTCCCGGCCGAGGTGCGCCAGCAGGGCATCCTCGTGGAGGAGGCCTCGGCCGCGACCCTCAACATCATCACCCTGGTCTCCAAGGACGGGTCGATGGACGAGGTCGGCCTCGGCGACTTCCTGATCCGCAACGTCATCAACGAGATCCGCCGCATCCCCGGCGTCGGCCGCGCGACGCTCTACTCGACGGAGCGGTCGCTGCGCGTCTGGGTCGATCCCGACAAGCTGCGCGGCCTCTCGCTCAGCGCCTCGGACGTCACCGACGCGATCCGCAACCAGAACGTCCAGGTCGCCTCAGGCTCGGTCGGCGCGCAGCCCAGCCCGACCCGGCAGGCGCTCACCGTGCCGATCATCGTGAAGGGCCAGCTCGGCACGATCGAGGAGTTCGGCGCCATCGTGCTGCGGGCCAATCCCGACGGCTCGAACGTGCGCCTGCGCGACGTCGCCCGGATCGAGCTCGGCGGCGACGCCTACCAGTTCTCCACGCGCCTCAACGGCGGCCCCGCCGCCGGCATCTCGGTGACGCTCGCCCCCGACGGCAACGCGCTCGAGACCGCCAAGGCGATCCGCGCCAAGATGGTGGAGCTGTCCCAGTTCTTCCCGCCGGACCTGAAGTGGGACATCCCCTACGACATCACCCCGGCGGTGGAGGCCTCCATCGAGAAGGTGCTGCACACACTGGTCGAGGCGGTGGTGCTGGTCTTCCTCGTGATGTTCCTGTTCCTGCAGAACATCCGCTACACCCTGATCCCCACCATCGTGGTGCCGATCGCTCTCATGGGCACGGTCACGGTGATGTGGATCTCGGGCTTCTCGGTGAACGTGCTCACCATGTTCGGCATGGTGCTGGCCATCGGCATCCTGGTCGACGACGCCATCGTGGTGGTGGAGAACGTCGAGCGGATCATGAACGAGGAGGGGCTGCCCCCCAAGGAGGCCACCAAGAAGGCCATGGGGCAGATCACCGGCGCGATCATCGGCATCACCCTGGTGCTGATCGCCGTGTTCATCCCGATGGCGTTCTTCCCCGGCTCGGTGGGCATCATCTACCGGCAGTTCTCGATCGCGATGGTGACCTCCATCGCGTTCTCGGCGCTGCTCGCCCTGTCGCTGACGCCGGCGCTCTGCGCGACCTTCCTGAAGCCGATCGAGAAGGGGCACGGCCACGCCAAGGGCGGCGTGTTCGGGATGTTCAACCGCTTCGTCGATCGCGAGACCGCCCGCTACGGGCGCGGCACCGCGGCGTTCATCCGGAAGTCCGGCCGGGTGATGCTGGTCTACGTCGCGCTCGTGGCGGGCACGGCCTACGCCTTCGTCAACCTGCCGGAGGGCTTCCTGCCGGTCGAGGACCAGGGCTTCTTCACGGTCGACATCCAGACGCCCCCGGGTGCCTCCTACAACCGCACCCAGGAGGCGGTGCGCAAGGTCGAGGAGCACCTGCTGGCGCAGCCCGGCGTCGCCACCGTGACGATGCTCAACGGCTTCTCGTTCTCGGGGCAGGCCCCGAGCACCAGCCAGGCCTTCGTCACCCTCAAGCCGTGGAGCCAGCGCGACGCCAAGAACTCGGCCGCCGCGCTCGTGGCCGGCACCAACGCGGCGCTCGCCACGTACCGCGACGCCACGGTGGACGCGCAGGAGCCGCCGCCGGTCGACAACCTCGGCAACGCGGCGGGCTTCTCGTTCCGCCTGCAGGACCGGGCCAACCGCGGCTACGCGGCCCTGCTGTCGGCCCAGGAACAGCTCCTGAAGCTGGCCTCGCAGAGCCCGGTTCTCCAGAAGGTGAAGATCGAGGGCCTGCCGCCGACCCCGCAGGCGGAGCTGGTGATCGACCGCGAGAAGGCGGCCGCGCTCGGCGTGAAGTTCGAGGACATCAACAACACGATCCAGCTCAACCTCGGCTCGGTCTACCCGAACGACTTCCCCAACCGGGGCAAGATGCAGCGGGTCTACGTGCAGGCCGAGCAGCTCCAGCGCATGAACGCGTCGGACATCCTCAACTACGCGGTGAAGAACGCCACCAACACGATGGTGCCGATGTCGTCCTTCGCGGAGCTGAAATGGAGCATGGGGCCGAGCCAGATCGTCGGCTTCAACGGCTACCAGTCGGTGCGCTTCACCGGCGAGCCGAACCCCGGCTACACGTCGGGCGACGCCATCGCCGAGATGGAGCGGCTGATGCTGCAGCTGCCGAAGGGCTTCGGCTACGCCTGGACGGGTCAGTCCTACCAGGAGAAGCAGGCGGGCAGCCAGGCGAGCCTGCTGCTCGCCCTGTCGGTGCTGATCGTGTTCCTGTGTCTCGCCGCGCTCTACGAGAGCTGGGCGATCCCGGTCTCGGTGATGCTGGTGATCCCGCTCGGCGTCATCGGCGCGGTGGCGGCCGTGTACCTGCGCGGCATGCCCAACGACGTGTACTTCAAGATCGGGCTGATCACGATCATCGGCCTCTCGGCCAAGAACGCGATCCTGATCGTGGAGTTCGCCAAGGACCTCTGGAAGCCCGGCACCTCCGTGGTGCGGGCCGCGGTCGAGGCGGCGACGCTCCGGTTCCGGCCGATCGTGATGACCTCGCTCGCCTTCATCTTCGGCGTGGTGCCGCTGGCCATCGCCACCGGCGCCGCCTCGAAGAGCCAGCAGGCGATCGGCACCGGCGTGATGGGCGGCATGATCACCGCGACCGTGCTGGCGGTGTTCTTCGTGCCGGTCTTCTTCGTCGTCGTCATGCGCCTGTTCCGGCGCAAGGCGGTGGCGGAGGGCGAGGCGGCGGAGGCCGAGACGCGGCACGAGCCGGCGCGGGTGGCGGCCGAGTAGGCCGGCGCCGGCCGCGCGTTGCGGCGTCCGGTCGACGTCTTCGCTGGATGCCGCCCGCTCCGTCATCACGAGCGGACCGACGTGACCCAGGGCAGCGCGCCGTCGCGCGGCGCCGCCCTGGATGGCTTCGGTGCGCTCGCCAAGACGGGGCGCGTCGAAGCCGCGATTCTGTAACGGGGATGAAGCGGGGAAAACGCGCTTCGGAACGCGCTTCGGAAGACACGAGATGTCGCGCCCCCGCGACAGGCTCGGCCCTCGTCTTGTATACAGATGGTCCGATGCTTGCTGACGCCGCGGTGGACACCGCCGGGGCAGCCGGCCGGTGGCGCATTCACGGTCTCGGAGATCCGCTTGTCCCGCTCAGCCCTGAAGACCCTCGCCCGCGGCGTGGCCGCGAGCACGGTCGCGACGTTCGCGCTCGCCGCGCTGCCCGCGCAGGCCGCCAACGTCTTCCGCTTCGCCTTCCAGGGTGACCTGAAATCCCTCGACCCGTACTCCCTCAAGGAGAGCTTCACGGAAGGGATGCAGCAGGCGGCCTACGAGTCCCTCGTCACCCTCGACAAGAACCTGAAATTCGCCCCCGGCCTCGCGGAATCCTGGGAGACGCCCGAGCCGACCCGCTGGCGCTTCCACCTGCGCAAGAACGTGAAGTTCCACGACGGCACGCCGTTCACCGCCGACGACGTGATCTTCTCCGCCCAGCGCGTCCGCGCCCCGGGCTCGAACTTCACCACCAACGTGCCCGCCGACGCCGAGTTCGTGAAGGTCGACGACTTCACCGTCGACATGGTGCTGAAGAAGCCGAACCCGATCGCCATCGCCCAGTTCCCGACCTGGGTGATCATGTCGAAGGCGTGGTCCGAGAAGAACGGCGTCGTGCAGCCGACGCCCCCCAGCGCCACCAGCCCGAGCTACGCCACGCTGCACGAGAACGGGACCGGCCCGTTCGTGATCACCGAGCACCAGCCCGGCGTGAAGACCGTCTTCAAGAAATTCGACGGCTACTGGGGCAAGGTCGAGTCGAACCTCGACGAGGCGGTGCTGACCACCATCGCCAACCCGGCGACCCGCGTCGCCGCGCTCCTCTCCGGCGAGGTCGACTGGATCGACCCGGTGCCGCTGCAGGACCAGCAGCGGGTCAACGCCAGCGGCACCGCCACCGTGATGGCGGGACCTGAGCTGCGCACGATCTTCCTCGGCATGGACCAGGACCGGGACGAGCTGAAGGATTCGAGCGTCAAGGGCAAGAACCCGTTCAAGGACATCAAGGTGCGCGAGGCCTTCTACCTCGCCATCGACGAGGACACGATCGCCAAGCGCGTGATGCGCGGGCAGGCGGTGCCCTCCGCGCTGATGATTGCCCCGGCCCTCTACGACCGCGGCGCCGAGTTCAAGCGCCCGGCCACCGACCTCAAGAAGGCCAAGGAGCTGATGGCCCAGGCCGGCTACCCGGACGGGTTCTCGCTGACCATGGACTGCCCGAACGACCGCTACGTCAACGACGAGGCGATCTGCCAGGCGGTGGTCTCGATGCTTGCCCGCATCAACGTCAAGGTGAACCTGAACGCCCAGCCGAAGGCCAAGTACTTCGCCAAGGTGCTGGCGCCGGCCTACGACACCTCGTTCTACCTGCTGGGCTGGACCCCGTCCTCGCTGGACAGCCACAACATCCTCTACGAGATCGTCGGCTGCCGGAAGCCGGGCGACAAGTCGGGCCGGGGCAGCTGGAACCTCGCCGGCTACTGCGACCCGAAGATCGACGCGATCGCCGACAAGGTCGAATCCGAGACCGACAAGACCAAGCGCGACGCCCTGATCAAGGAGGGCTTCGACGTCCTCAACGCCGACTGGGGCTACATCCCGCTGCACCAGCAGGCGCTGGCCTGGGGCGTCTCCAAGAAGGTCCACCTGACCCAGCGCGCCGACAACCTGCTGCTGCTCTACTGGGTGTCGAAGGATCCGCAGTAGGGGCCGGGGCGTGCTCGCCTTCTTGCTGCGCCGGGTGATCCAGGCGGCCGCGGTCCTCGCGGTCGTCGGGCTCATCGCCTTCGCGATGTTCCGGTTCGCGGGCGACCCCGTGAACCAGATCGTCGGGCCCGACACCACCGTGGCCGAGCGGGCCCAGATCCGGACGGATCTCGGCCTCGACGACCCGGTCCTGGTCCAGTTCGTCCGCTACGCCGGCAACGTGGTGCGGGGCCAGTTCGGCATCTCGTACCAGTTCCGGCAGCCGGTCTCGCAGCTGCTCGCCGAGCGCATGCCGGCGACGCTGGAGCTCGCCTTCTGCGCCACGGTGTTCGCCCTCGTGGTGGGGATCCTGATGGGCGTCTACTGCGCGCTGCGCCGCGAGTCCTGGCTCGCCGGGCTGTTCCAGGCGGTCTCGCTGATCGGGATCAGCCTGCCGACCTTCCTGATCGGTATCCTGCTGATCTACCTGTTCTCGGTGACGCTGGGCTGGCTGCCCTCCTACGGGCGCGGCGACACGGTGCGGCTCGGCTGGTGGACCACCGGCTTCCTGACCGCCTCCGGGCTCAAGGCGCTGATCCTGCCCTCGGTGACGCTCGGCCTGTTCCAGATGACGCTGATCATGCGGCTGGTCCGCGCCGAGATGCTGGAGGTCTTACGCACCGACTACGTCCGCTTTGCCCGGGCGCGGGGGCTCACCACGCGCGCCGTCCACCTGCGCCACGCACTCAAGAACACCCTGGTGCCGGTGATCACCATCGCGGGGCTGCAGCTCGGCTCGGTGATCGCCTTCTCGATCATCACCGAGACGGTGTTCCAGTGGCCCGGCATGGGCCTGCTCTTCGTCCAGGCCGTGCAGAACGTCGATATCCCGATCATGTCCGCGTACCTGCTGCTCGTCGCGCTGATCTTCGTGACCATCAACCTCGTGGTCGACATCCTCTACACGGTGGTGGACCCGCGCCTGCGGCTGCCCGCCGGGCGGACGGCGTGAGGTCGGACATGACGGACTCCTCCGCTTGGCCACCCCGTCATCGCGAGCGCAGCGAAGCGACCCAGGGTAGCGCGCGTCCGGTCGGCGTGGCGCTGCTGGATTGCTTCGCTCCGCTCGCAAAGACGACAGGTGCCTCCCTGAGCTTCCCAATCGGACACGGCGTGAGGGGCGGCCGATGAGCGGATACGACCTCGACGCGGGCGACGCCCCGCCGGTCCCGCTGCCGGAGGCGAAGCCCTCGCGGCTCGCGCGCTGGCGCGACTCCGACCTGCTGGCGAACTTCCTGCGCTCCAAGGTGGCGGTGGCGGCGCTGATCGCCACGGTCCTGATGGTCGGTCTCGCCTTCGCGTCGCCGTGGATCGCCCCGCAGAACCCCTACGACCCGGCCCAGCTCGACCTGATCAACTCCAACCTGCCGCCGATCTGGCAGGCGGACGGGCAGGCGCCGTACTATCTCGGCACCGACGACCAGGGCCGGGACGTGCTCTCGGCGGTGCTGTACGGCCTGCGCCTGTCGCTGATCGTCGGCGTGCTCGGGGTGCTGACCTCCGGGATCCTCGGCATCGCGCTCGGCCTGATCGCCGGCTACGCGGGCGGGTTCCTCGACACGCTGATCATGCGGGTCGCCGACGTTCAGCTGACCTTCCCGGCGATCCTGATCGCCCTGGTGGTCGACGGCGTCGCCAAGGCGAGCTTCGGCAGCGCGCTGGATGTCGGGCCCTTGATCGGGCTGATCGTGGTGTCGATCGGCCTGTCCTTCTGGGTGCAGTACGCCCGGACCGTGCGCTCCTCCGTGATGGTCGAGAAGGGCAAGGACTACGTCCAGGCGGCGCGGCTGATCGGCCTGTCGCCGCCGGTGATCATGGTCCGCCACGTCCTGCCGAACGTCACCGGCCCGGTCTTCGTGATCGCGACGATCAACCTCGCGCTGGCGATCATCACGGAGGCGACGCTGTCGTTCCTCGGCACCGGCCTGCCGGAGACCATGCCGTCGCTGGGCACGCTGATCCGCACCGGCAACCGGTTCCTGTTCTCCGGCGAGTGGTGGATCGTCGCCTTCCCGGGGCTGGCGCTCGCCGGGCTCGTCATCGCCATCAACCTCCTGGGGGATTGGCTGCGCGACGCGCTCAATCCGAAGCTGCAATGATCGGGCATCGTCATCGCGAGCGCGGCGAAGCGACCCAGGGCAGCGCGACATTGGTGACCATGGCGCCGCTGGATTGCTTCGCTCCGCTCGCAAGGACGGGGGCGCCCGTACGACGCCCGGCTGCCGCGGGAGCCCGCACGCCATGACCGACACCATCCTCTCCGTGCGCGACCTGACGGTCGCCTTCGACACCCGCCGCGGGCCGCTCACCGCCATCGACCGGGTCTCGTTCGACATCGGCCGCGGCGAGATCCTGGGCGTGGTCGGCGAGTCCGGGGCCGGCAAGTCGGTGACCGGCTCGGCGGTGATCGGGCTGATCGACCGCCCCGGCCGGATCGCCGGCGGCGAGATCCGCCTGCGGGGCGAGCGCATCGACAATCTCTCCCCCGAGGCGATGCGGCGGGTGCGCGGCAAGCGCATCGGCATGATCTTCCAGGATCCGCTGACCTCGCTCGACCCGCTGTTCCGGGTCGGCGACCAGATCGTCGAGACCCTGCGCACCCACACCGACCTGTCCGCCAAGGCGGCCCGGACCCGCGCCATCGATCTGCTGGCCGAGGTCGGCATCCCGGCGCCGGAGCGGCGCATCGACGGCTACCCGCACGAGTTCTCCGGCGGCATGCGCCAGCGGGTGGTGATTGCGCTGGCGCTCGCGGCCGAGCCGGAGCTGATCATCGCCGACGAGCCGACCACGGCGCTCGACGTCTCGGTCCAGGCCCAGATCATCACGCTGCTGAAGCGCCTGTGCCGCGAGCACGGCACCGCGGTGATGCTGGTCACCCACGATATGGGCGTCATCGCCGAGGCCGCCGACCGGGTGGCGGTGATGTATGCCGGGCGGGTGGCCGAGATCGGCCCGGTCGCCTCGGTGATCGCCAAGCCGCACCACCCCTACGCGGTCGGCCTGATGGGCGCGATCCCGACCCTGTCGCAGGAGGCCGACCGGCTGAGCCAGATCCCGGGCTCGATGCCGCGGCTCACCGCCATCCCGAAGGGCTGCGCCTTCAACCCGCGCTGCCCGAAGGTCTTCGCCCGCTGCCGGGTCGAGCGGCCCGAGCCGATCCCGGTCGACGCGAGCCGGGTGGCCTGTCACCTGTACGATGCAGCGGAGCGCGCAGCGTGAGCGCCTACGTCGAAGTCACCGACCTGCGCCGCCAGTTCGACGTCTCGAAGCCCTGGCTCAACCGGGTGATCGAGCGCGAGCCGCGGAAATTCCTCACGGCGGTCGACCGCGTCGGCTTCGAGATCCGGAAGGGCGAGACCTTCGCGATCGTCGGCGAATCCGGCTCCGGCAAGTCGACGGTGGCCCGGATGGTGGTCGGCCTGCTGCCGCCCACGGCCGGCGAGGTGCGGATCACCGGCGTGTCGATGACCGACCCGCGCCAGGCCGCGGCGCGGCGGCGCCTGCGCGCCCGGATCCAGATGATCTTCCAGGACCCCTACGCGTCCATGAACCCGCGCTGGCGGGTGGGGAAGATCATCGCCGAGCCGATCCGGGCCTTCGACCTGATCCAGGGGGAGGGGGCGATCCGCGCCCGGGTCGGCGAGCTTCTCGGCCTCGTCGGCCTCCACGCGGATGATTCCAGAAAATACCCGCACGAATTCTCAGGCGGGCAGCGCCAGCGGGTGGCGATCGCCCGGGCGCTGGCGAGTCAGGCCGAGTTCCTGGTGGGCGACGAGCCGACCTCGGCGCTCGACGTCTCGGTGCAGGCGCAGATCCTCAACCTGATGCGCGACCTGCAGGACCGGCTGGGGCTGACCTACCTGTTCATCTCCCACAACCTCGCCGTGGTCCGCCACATGGCGACACGCGTGGGCGTGATGTATCTCGGCCGCCTCGTGGAGGTCGCGTCCGCCAGGGACCTGTTCGCGACGCCGCGCCACCCCTACACGCGGATGCTCCTCGACGCGGTGCCCGACCTCGCCCATGTCGGCCGCGCCCGGGTGCCGGTCTCCGGCGAGATCCCGAACCCGATCGACCCGCCGCCCGGCTGCACCTTCAACCCGCGCTGCCCGCTCGCCAACGACCGCTGCCGGACCGAGGTGCCGGCGCTCCTCGACGGCGTCGCCTGCCACGCCGTGCAGGAAGGGCGCGCCTGACAATCGGGCCCGGGGGGCGGCCCCGGGCGGCCGTTGCGCTCGGCCCGCGCAGGCGCTATGGGCCGTCCCCGATGGGGATGGAGTTCCCCGAAACCGCCCGTCAGGGCTGATGACTCCTACCGCGAAACCGGCGGTGGGAGTGCGTCTTGCAAGCACCCGCCGCCACGGCGGGTTTCCCATGCCCGCCCGACGAACTGGAGCGCGCATGTCCTTCACCACCTGCATTCTGGTCATGATCGGCGGTGCCCTTGGCACCCTGGCCCGCTACATCGTCTCGGTGCTGGCGCTGCCCATCAGCCGCGATCTGCCCTGGGGCACGATCCTCATCAACGTGACGGGCTCGTTCATCATCGGCCTGTTCGGCACGCTGACCCTGGCGCATGGCCGCTTCCCGGTCTCCGAGAACGTCCGCCTGTTCGTGATGATCGGGCTCTGCGGCGGCTACACGACCTTCTCGTCGTTCAGCCTCCAGACCCTCGACCTCATGCGGAACGGCGCGGTGGTCCGGGCCATGGTCAACGTGTCCGCCTCGGTGGTGCTCTGCGTCCTCGCGGTCGCGCTCGGGCACGTCGTGGCGGCCCACTGGAACGGCGGCGCCGTGCAGATCGCCCAGGTGAGCATCGAGGAGGACGGCTGACCGGGCGGCGGCCGCCCGCATCGGCGGGGTTCGGCCCTCACGCGTCGCGCCACTGCGCGAAGGTCGCGGCCTGCCCCACCGTCGCGCCGTCGCGGTCGAGCTGCCAGACCACGGCCTCGTCGATCCAGAAGCGCCGTCCGTCCTTGGCGATCCGCAGGCCGCGATAGCCGCGGCTGAAGCCGTCCCGGGTGACCGCGTCGAGGAGCCGCTGCCGCTCGGCCCGCTCGGGGGCCTCGGCCGAGAGCCGCGAGGGCAGGCCGACGAGTTCGTCCCACGCGTAGCCGAAGCAGGCCTGCGCGGTCCGGTTGGCGTAGACGAAGCGCGGATCCGCGCCGCCGTCATGGGCGAGCACCGCGAACGGGGCCGCCGCGTAGAGCCAGTCCGCGTCGGCCCCGGCCGGCACCAGGGATTCGCCGAGGCGCCGCGCGTAGCTGCCGGTGAGCAGGGCGAAGAAGTCCGGGTCGTGCGAGAGGTCCGTCATGATCCGCTACAGGACTGGGTCGGCGTCGATGCGCATGCGCAGGATCGCGTAGGGCGGCTGCTGCAGGTCCCGGCCGCGGTTGAATTCCGGCCGCCGGTTGACCTGGGCCGCCGAGATATAGAGCCACCGGTCCGGGGTGATCCAGAACGTGTCGGCCCAGACCAGCCGGTCGTCGGCGGCCAGCACCTCGACGGTGCCGTCCGGCAGGCGCCGGCCGACCGCGTTGTGCTCCTGCAGGCTGAGATAGACCCGGTCCTGGGAATCGGTGGTCAGCCCCCCGGTCATGCCCTTCTCGCCGAGATCCTCGACGGCGGCGGCCACGGCCGCGTCCGCGACGCCCGGATCGCGCAGGGCCGCGGTCTCGACCGCGTAGAGCCGGCGGCTCATCAGCGGCGCGTAGTAGAGGCGGCGGCCGTCGGGGCTGAGCGCGATGCCGTTGGCGCCGCCCTTCGGGCTCTTCTCGGGCGCGTCGCCCTTCCGCTCCATCACGGGGCGGCGCTCCACGAACTTGACCAGGCCCTCCTCGGACCGCGTGCTGACGTGGTCCGCGAGACGCCGCACCACCCGCCCGCTGTCGAGGTCGACCGCCAGGATCGCGCCCGCGCCGGACTGGCCCTGGTCGGTGACGTAGGCTAGAGCCCGCCCGTCGCGCACGTCGACCCGCAGGTCGTTCAGGGAGGAATCCGGGCCGATGCCCGCGTCGAGGGGGATCGTCCGGCGGACGCTGTTCCGGCCGATATCGATCGCCAGGATCTTCGCGCCGCCCGGCACCGGCCGCCCCTTGCCCGCGGGCAGGCCGGCATCGAGGATCCAGAGGGTGTCGTCGCGGTCGAAGACGCCGTTGGGGACGTGGAACAGCGACGCCTGCGGCGCCCCCGGATCCGGGCGGTTGGTCGCCGCGTCCGGGTAGGGCTTCACCGACCCGTCGGGCAGCACCTCGCCGAGGGTGATCGGCTCCGCGCCGGTGAAGCGCGGCATCATCACGAAGATCCGGCCGCCCCGGGCGATGGCGAGCCCCGTGGGGGTCGAGGGCGCGTCCGCCGCGATGGCGAGCTCCAGCGTCCCCACGGGCCGGCTCGTCGGGGGCGACGGCGTCGCGGCGCGCGCCGCGGGGGCGGCGAGGGCCAGGAGACCGGTTCCGAGCAGGCGGCGGCGGTCGAGGCGCATGGGGATCCTGTCGCGGAGCTTGTCGGGGCGAGGGTCTTGGCGCGCCGCTCAACCTGTGGGGATGCCGGCCCAACGCGCGGGCCCGGCGCGCGATCCCGCGATGCGGTATCGCGGCGGCCTCGCGGCGGAATTCCGGGACCGGTCCGCGGTCCCGGTGATCGGGAGCCGCCTCGGGGCGGTCCACAGGTGCCGGGGCGCGACGCTGGCTCCGGCCCACGCCGTCACGCTAAGCACGGTCGTGCCGGGCGTTCGATTCGGCGCCGCACGGGCCGCGGCCCGGCTGGCAGATGTGGAGAGGTGGGACACGCATGGATCCCGAAGGATCCGAACCGGCGCCGGAGACCGCGCCCCGGCCCGCCGCTGGGCCGCTGCGGGTCCTCGCCCTGGCGGTGCAGAAGGGCGGGACGGGCAAGACCACCCTGGCGGCCTCCCTGGCGGTCGCCGCCGCGGAAGCGGGCGAGCAGGTGACCGCCCTCGATCTCGACCCGCAGAGCTCGCTGGCCGGCTGGGGGGCCCTGCGCAAGGCCGACGGCAGGAGCGACCGCGCGCGCGACGCCGTCGCGGTCGACCGGGTCCAGCCCTGGGAGATGGGCCAGCTCTCGGAGATCCTCGGCATCCTCGCCGAGCAGGGCACGACCCTCGCCGTCCTCGACACCGCCGGCAGCGCGTCCGGCCTCGCCCCGGCCCTGAAGGACGCCGATTTCGTCCTGATGCCGGTCCGCCCCTCCCGGCTCGACATCGTGGCCGCCCGGCCGACGCTCCAGGCGCTGGTCGGACTCGGCCTTCGGGAGCGGCTGGCCCTGGTGCTGAACCAGTGCCCGCCGCCGCCCTCGCCGCGCACCAGCGCCTACGCGGCGCAGCTGCGCGCCCTGGGCGTCCTGGCCGAGCCCGGCATCATCCACCGGGTCGACCACCAGGACGCCCTGGCGACCGGGCTCGGCGTCACGGAATTCGCCCCCGGCAGCCAGGCCGCCGAGGAGGTCCGGGCGCTCTGGGCCTGGGTCGACGGGAAGATGCGGGCGGCGCCCGCCCGCTGAGATCGGCCTTCCGCCGGGATCAGCCCTGGCCGAGGGCCGCGAGGATCCGCGCCCAGGAGCGCGTGCCCTTGTGGAAGCTCGTCAGGTCGTACTTCTCGTTCGGCGAGTGGATCCGGTCGTCGTCGAGGCCGAAGCCGATCAGCAGGGTGTCGCGCCCCAGGATCCGCTTGAAGTCGCCGACGATCGGGATCGAGCCGCCCGCGCCCACGGTCACCGCCGGCACGCCCCACTCGTCTTGCAGCGCCGCCTTGGCGGCGCCGAGCTGCGGCATGTCGAAGGGCAGGCTGATCGCCCGCGAGCCCTTGTAGGTGATGACCTCGACCTGGCAGTCGGCCGGCACCCGCGCGCGCACGAAGGCCTCGAAGCTCTCGGCGAGCCGCTTCGGGTCCTGGTCGTCCACGAGGCGGAACGAGACCTTGGCGGAGGCGGTGGAGGCGATCACCGTCTTGGTGCCCTCGCCCGTATAGCCGCCGATGATGCCGTTGGCGTCGCAGGAGGGGCGGGACTGCACCAGCTCGATCGGCATCCGCCCGCGCTCGCCCGCGGGCTCCTTGAGGCCGATCGGCCCGAGCAGCGTCTCCGGCGTCAGGCCGAGGCCGCGCCACTGCTCCAGCACCTCCGGCGGGCGCTCGTGCACGCCCTCGTAGAAGCCCGGGATCGTCACGCGCCCGTCCGCGTCGTGCAGGTCGGCGATGATCTTCGACAGAACGTGGATCGGGTTGCGCGCCGCGCCGCCGAAGAAGCCGGAATGCAGGTCGCGGTCGGCGCAGGTCACCTTCACCTCGAAATAGGCGAGCCCGCGCAGCGACGACGTGATGGCCGGGGTCTTCCGGTCCCACATGCCGGTGTCGCAGACCAACACCACGTCGCAGCCGAGTCTCTCGCGATTGGCCGCGACCCATTCGGGCAGGCCTTGTGATCCACTCTCCTCGGCGCCCTCGATCAGGATCGTGACGCCGCAAGGCAACTCGCCGTGCATGGCGATATAGGCCCGGCATGCCTCCACGAAGGTCATCACCTGACCCTTGTCGTCGGAGGCGCCGCGCCCGACGATCGTCTTGCCGCCCTGGCCGTCGTCAGCGATGTGCGGCTCGAAGGGCGGCGTCTTCCACAGGTCGAGGGGATCGACCGGCTGCACGTCGTAATGGCCGTAGAACAGGACGTGCGGCGCGCCCGGCTTCGGCCGGTGGGCCAGGACCACCGGGTGGAGCGAGGTCTCCTCCACCGAGGTCTCGAAGCCCAGCGCGGTCAGGTCCTGGGCGAGCCAGGCGGCGGCCTCGCGGCAATGCCCGGCATAGGCGGGATCGGTGGAGATCGACGGGATCCGCAGGAAGGCGAACAGCCGCTCCAGGGCGTTCTCCAGGTCCGTGTCGATGTCGTTGAGGATCGCGTCGAGCGCGGCCATCGGTGGCTCCGGGGTGCGGCGTGGACTCTGCGGGAAGGAGGGTTAGCCGAGGCGGGGTGGGGCCGGCAATGTCGGACGGTGCGGCGGCCGATATGCGCGCCGCAGGCGCGCCACCCTCGCTCACGGGTTGAGACGGCGCGCTCCGGAACAGGCGCAGATTGGAATGGTTATCGACCGGAAGCCCAGGCCGCGGCCCGCGCGTCGCTGCCGGTCGCTGCCCCGGACCGATCCGCTCCCGCCCGGCCCCGGCCGGCCCAGACCGTGGACGACATCATGCGCCTCGAGACCCAGCCGCCGGTGTCGGCGGACACGCCGATCGGCATCACGCTGACGATCAACGGGCAGCGGCGCGAACTGCAGGTCGCGCCGTGGACCACGCTCCTCGACCTCCTGCGCGAGCGGCTCGACCTCACCGGCACCAAGAAGGGCTGCGACCACGGCCAGTGCGGGGCCTGCACGGTGCTGGTGAACGGCACCCGGGTGAATTCCTGCCTGACCCTGGCGGTGATGAAGGACGGCGCCGAGATCACCACGGTCGAGGGGCTGGCCGCCCTCGGCGACCGGGCGGGCAGCAACGCCCTCCACCCGATCCAGGAGGCGTTCATCGAGCACGACGCCTTCCAGTGCGGCTACTGCACGCCGGGCCAGCTCTGCTCGTCGGTCGGCCTGATGAATGAAGGTCACGCGACGACGCGCGACGAGATCCGCGAGGCGATGAGCGGCAATATCTGCCGCTGCGGCGCCTACACCAACATCGTCGACGCCATCGAGGACGTCATGCAGGGAGGCGCCCGATGAACCGCTTCGACTACGTCCGTGCCGGCACGGTGGCGGAGGCGGTGCAGGCCTTCGGGGCCGGGGCCCGCTTCATCGCCGGCGGCACCAACCTGATCGACCTGATGAAGTACGAGGTCGAGAAGCCGGGCCGGCTGATCGACATCACCCGCCTGCCCCTCGACCGGATCGAGGACAGCGGGGACGGCCTGCGGATCGGGGCGCTCGTGACCAACGCCAAGGCGGCCTACGACGATCGGGTCGCGGCCCGGTACCCGCTCCTGCGCAACGCCATCCTGGCCGGCGCCTCGGCGCAGCTGCGCAACGCCGCCTCCACGGGCGGCAACCTGCTCCAGCGGACCCGCTGCTACTATTTCTACGACGTGGCCACGCCCTGCAACAAGCGTGCGCCCGGCTCCGGTTGCCCGGCGATCGGCGGGATGAACCGCATCCACGCGATCTTCGGGACGAGCGCGCACTGCATCGCCACCCACCCCTCCGACATGTGCATCGCGCTGGCCGCCCTGGAGGCCACCGTGCGGGTGAGCGGGCCGCAGGGCGACCGGTCGATCCCGTTCTCCGAGTTCCACCGCCTCCCGGGGGATTCGCCCGAGCGGGACACGAACCTCGCCCCCGGCGAGATCATCGTGTCGGTGGACCTGCCGGAGAGCCGCTTCCCGCAGCACTACACCTACCTGAAGCTGCGCGACCGCCTGTCCTACGCCTTCGCGCTGGTCTCGGTGGCGGCGGCCCTGGAGCTCGACGGCGACCGTGTGAAGACCGCGCGGCTGGCGCTCGGCGGCGTCGCCCACAAGCCCTGGCGCAACCGCGCGGCCGAGGCCCTGCTGGAGGGCCGGCCCGCGACCCGCGAGAGCTTCCAGGCGGCGGCCGACCTGATCGTCGCGGAGGCCAAGCCCCAGTCGGAGAACGGCTTCAAGATCGATCTCGCCCGGCGCGCCATCGTGCGCGGCCTCGAGCAGGCCGCCGCCGGCACGCCCCAGTCGCTCAGCGACAAGCGCATCCAGTAGGGCCCGCCATGACCCAGACCTTCAGCTCCACCGGCCGCGACACCTTCGTCGGCAGCCCGCGCAGCCGCATCGACGGGCCCGCCAAGGTCACCGGGCTCGCCAAGTACGCGGGCGAGTTCGCCGCGCCCGACCTCGCCTACGGCGTTGTCGTGTCGAGCTCGATCGCCAAGGGCCGGATCACCGCCATCGACTCCGCCGAGGCCGAGGCGGTACCGGGCGTCCTCAAGGTCCTCACCCACGAGAACCGGCCGCGAACCGCGTGGCGGGACAAGAACTTCCAGGACCAGGTGGCGCCCCCCGGCTCGCCGTTCCGCGCCCTCTACGACGACCTGATCGTGTTCAGCGGCCAGCCGGTCGCCCTGGTGGTGGCGGAGGATTTCGAGACCGCGCGCTACGCCGCGTCCCTCGTCCGCGTGAGCTACGCGATGGAGGAGCCCGGGACCGACCTGGAGGCCCTGCGCGGCACCGCCTACGACCCGCCCTACAAGCGCACGGGCATCAAGCCGCCGCCGGAGCCCTGGGGCGACGCCGACAAGGCGTTCGGCAGCGCGCCGGTCCGCGTGCAGGGCGCCTACAGCCTCGCCGACGAGCACCACAACCCGATGGAGCCGCACGCCTCCACGGTGGTGGTCGAGCAGGACGGCACCTACACGGTCTACGACAAGATCCAGGGCGTCTCGAACAGCCACCAGTATCTCACCAACGTCTTCGGCCTGAAGCCCGATCAGGTCCGGGTGCTCAACCCCTATCTCGGCGGCGGCTTCGGCTCGGGCCTGCGCCCGCAGTACCAGCTGTTCCTGGCGATGCTGGCCGCCCAGGAGCTGAAGCGCTCCGTGCGCGTGACCCTGACCCGCGACCAGCTTTGGAGCTTCACCTACCGGTCGGAGGCGCTGCAGACGATCGCGCTCGGCGCCGAGCCGGACGGGAGGCTGACGGCCCTGCGCCACGACGCCGTCCAGGGCACCTCGCAGTACGAGGATTACCAGGAGGTCGTCGTCAACTGGTCGGGCGTCCTCTATCGCTGCGACAACGTCGCCCTCGGCTACCGGCTGGTGAAGCTCGACACGCCGACCCCCGGCGACATGCGCGCGCCCGGCGCGGTGACCGGCGTCTTCGCCATCGAGACCGCGATGGACGAGCTCGCCTACGCGACCGGGCTCGACCCGATCGAGCTGCGGCTGAGGAACTACGCCGAGTCCGACGCCACCGCCGAGGGCAAGCCCTTCGGCTCGAAGGAGCTGAAGAGCTGCTTCCGGCAGGGCGCCGAGCGGTTCGGCTGGGCGAAGCGCAGCCCTGAGCCCCGCTCCATGCGCGAGGGCCGGGAGCTGGTCGGCTGGGGCGTGGCCACCGGCATCTGGGAATCGATGATGATGCAGTCGAGCGCCATCGCGACCCTGACGCCGGACGGCCGCCTGACGGTCGGCAACTCCACCGGCGACATCGGCACCGGCACCTACACGATCCTGACGCAGATCGCGGCCGACACGCTGGGCCTGCCGATGGACGCGGTCACCACCAAGCTCGGCGACACCCGCCTGCCGGAGGCCCCGGTCGCCGGCGGCTCGTGGACGGCCGCCTCCTCGGGCACCGCCGTGATGAAGGCCTGCCGCAACGTCGGCGCGCAGGTGTTCAAGCTCGCCCGCGCCATGGAGAACTCGCCGCTGGCCAACGTCGACTTCGACCGGGCGGTGTTCGCGGACGGCCGCATCGCGGTCGCGGGCGATCCGGGCCGCAGCGTGTCGCTCGTCGAGGTGCTCCAGGCGGCGGGCGTCGACAAGGTCGAGGCCGTCGAGGAGGCCGGGCCCGACAAGGACTTCAATCAGAAATACGAGGCCTACACCCACTCGGCGATCTTCGCCGAGGTGAAGGTCGACGAGGAGCTGGGTCAGGTCCGGGTCACCCGCATCGTCTCGGCGATCGCGGCCGGCAAGGTGCTGAACCCGAAGACGGCGCGCAGCCAGATCCTCGGCGGCGTCGTGATGGGGATCGGCTCGGCCCTCGAGGAGGAGTCGATGCTCGACCACCGCATCGGCCGGTTCATGAACCACAATCTCGGCGAGTACCACGTGCCGGTCCACGCCGACATCTACGACATCGACGTGATCTTCGTGGAGGAGGAGGACAAGGCGAACCCGCTGGGCGTGAAGGGGCTCGGCGAGATCGGCATCGTCGGCACCGCGGCCGCGATCGCCAACGCGGTCTTCCACGCCACCGGCAGGCGGGTGCGCGACCTGCCGATCACCGTCGACAAGCTCCTGTGAACAGCGGATGTTTCACGGGAAACATTGACGGTTCGGCAAGGAGTCGTGCGGGTCACGCTGGGCCGTGCCGTCAGCGCGCGCGCAGCGAAGCGACCCAGGGCGGCGCGACGTCGTCGAGCGTGGCGCTGTCTGGGTTGCTTCGCTGCGCTCGCAAGGACGAGGATGCGTCCGAGCCCTGCGAATAGGGACGGCGTGGAAATTTCCGTGAGCCCCCTGCTGGAATCCTGGCGCTTCTGGGCGCTCGCCGCCGCCGGCTTCGCGGCGCTGACCGCGATCCTCGCCAAGGTCGGGGTCGCGGGCGTGCCGTCGGACGTCGCGACCTTCGTGCGCACCGCGGTGATCCTGGTCTTCGCTGGCGCGATCGTGGTCGCCTCCGGGCAGGCCGGCGGCCTCGCGCAGATCTCCGGTCGGAGCCTCGTCTTCCTCGTCCTGTCGGGGCTCGCCACCGGGGCGTCGTGGCTCTGCTACTTCCGCGCGCTGTCGCTGGGCGACGCTGCCCGGGTCGCGCCGATCGACAAGCTCAGCGTCGTGCTGGTGGCGATCCTCGGCGCCACCCTGCTCGGCGAGACCCTCAGCCTCGCCGCCTGGGCCGGCGTCGCGCTGATCGCGGCGGGCGCGGCCCTCGTCGCCTCCGGACTGTGAGATCGTGCGCGCTGGCGCACCGATCCCTTAACGCGATGCGCGCATCCTGCGGTTGCCTCGCGAAAGGGGACCGTCATGGAATGGGTTTATCGCGGCTTCGAGACCTCGATGCTCGGTCTCGCTCTCTGTCTCGGACTCGGCGCCTGCCTCACGCTCGGCACCGCGCGCGTGCCGGCCGGAACGCTCTCCGTCACCCTGCCGATGCTCACGGTGACCGCCCCCGCGCCCTGAGGCGCGGGACCGGTCCGGCGGGGCGTCAGGCGGCGCCCTTCACGGCACGGAACATGAAGCCCCGCGCCTCGGCGTCCATCTCCGCCTTGAAGGCGTGGCGGCCCTTCAGCGCCTCGGCGGCCTGGGCGGCCGGCCGCGCGTTGAGCGCGTCGAGGTGGCGCTTGACGTTGGGCAGGTCCCCGAAGGCGCCCTCGCCGAGGACGAAGGGCACCATCCGGGCCCAACCCCAGACCGCCATGTCGACGATCGTGTAGGTGTCGCCCAGCACGTAGGTGCGGTCGGCGAGGCGCTGGTCGAGGATGCCCCAGTGCCGGCGCGCCTCGAAGGCGTAGCGCTCGGTGGCGTAGGCGCCCCCGTCCTGCGCGAAGTGGCGGAAATGCACGCACTGGCCGGAGAACGGCCCGATGCCGGTCGCCACGAACATCAGCCAGGACAGCATCTCGCCGCGGACCGGCTCGCCCTCCGGCAGGAACCGGCCGGTCTTGCCCGCTAGGTACATCAGGATCGCGTTCGAATCGAACACGGTGACGTCGCCGTCGACGATCGCCGGCACCTTCCCGTTCGGATTGACGGCCGTGTAGGCCGGATCGAACTGCTCGCCCCTGCGGGTGTCGACCGGCACCGGCTCGTAGGTCAGCCCCATCTCCTCGAGGCAGAGGGCGACCTTCATGGGGTTGGGGCTGAGATTGTAGAAGAATCGAATCACGGCGCTCTCCCTGAACGACCCGGGCAGGATGTCCGGGCCCCGCGCCCGCACGAGGCGCGGCCGCGCAGGGCGGCTATTCCGCGACGATCTTGTAGCCGCGTCCGGGCACCAGCGCGGCGCCCCGCTCCAGCCCGTTGAGGACGAGGAACCGGTCGAGCGCCCGGTCGGGCACCGCCATGCGGCGGGCGAGGTCCTCGGCGCTGGTCGAGGTCGCCTGGACCACCTGCAGCCGCAGGGGGCGCAGGACCGCCTCGTCGGGCGACACGGCGACGAGGGTCGCGGTCCAGCGGCGGAAGGCCGGGTCGGGATCGGTGGCGCCCTTGGCGGCCATGATCATCCGGTAGGTCGAGTCGCCGATCCGGATGGCCGCGAGGCGGAAGGTCCACTCCTTCCCCCGCGACAGCGCGAAGGCCGCGGGGTGGCCCGCGACGTCCCGGGTCTCGAAGCCGGCCGGGTCGAGGGCGTCGTTCCAGCTCGCCTTGAGCACCGCCTCGAGGGGCTGGCCGTCCTTGGCCTCGATCTGGTCGAACAGCAGGCGCCGGGCGCCGTCCGGGGTGGTCCCGAGCACCGCCGAGCGGGTGTTCTCCAGGGTGAAGCCCTCCGGTACCTCGAAGGCGATGCCGAGGCCGGGATGGATGAAGCGGTGCCCGCGCACCGCGCCGTCGCGCGGGTTGTCGCCGTAGGCGAGCCCGTCCACCGCCGCGAGGTAGGCGGCGCGGTCGTCGGTGCCGATGCCCGGCGCGCCGATGCGGCGGGCCGCGCGGGTGACCTGGGTGATGCGCTCGGCCGTGCCCGGATGGGTCGCCAGCATGTCGGGCGCGGCGGCGCTGCCGGCCTTCAGCCCTGTGGAGCGGTTGAGCGCGGCGAGGAAGCGCCCGGCCGCGAACGGGTCGTAGCCGGCCTTGGCCAGGGTGCGCACGCCGGTGGCGTCCGCCTCCAGCTCCTGCTCGCGGGAGAACCGGGCGAGGGCGAAGCGCGACTGGCTCTGCAGCTGCGCGCCGGTATCGGGGTCGTTCAGCACGTCGGCCACGACGCGGCTGACGAGCGCCGAGCGCAGCTCGAGCTCGCTGCGGGCCGTGGCGTGGTTGAGGGTCACGTGGGCCATCTCGTGCGCCAGCACGGCGGCCACCTCGGAGGTGTCGCTCGCCAGGGCGACGAGGCCGCGGGTGACGTAGAGCCGCCCGTTCGGCAGCGCGAAGGCGTTGACCACCGGCGAGTCGAGGAGCGTCACCGTGTAGGCCTGGTCGGGCCGGTCGCTGGCCTTCACGAGGCGGTCGGTCACCTCCGTCAGCATCCGCGTGACGTTGGGGGCCCGGGCCTCGCCCCCGAAGGAGGCCACGAGCTTGAGGTGGTCGGCATCGGCGGCGCGCTCGCGGCCGGTGGTGCGCGGCGCCTCCGCGGGCACCCGCACCACGGCCGGCCGCACGGTCGCCTCAGTCTGGTCGGCCACGCAGGCGCCGAGCAGCAGGGCGAGGCCGCCCAACGCCGCCGCGCCGAGGGTGCGCCGCCCCGCCGCGCGGGTCCGCCCCGCGCTGATGTGCCCCGTGATCCCGCCCATCGCGATCAGCGCCGCAATCCCCGTTCCCCCTCCGGATCGGCCTCCGGCCGGTCCGTCTCCTCGAGCGTCTCGAGCCCGTCGAGGGCGACCTCCAGGGTCGGGCCGCGCCGGACTTCCAGGAGGCCGCGCACCCGCACGCGCCGGCCCTCGAGCGAGGCCGCACTCAAACCACGGGCGCGCATCATTCGCCAAGTGCGTTTCGATACTGTCACCGTGAGGCCGTCCGTGCCGCGGGCCGCGAAATCGAGATAGGTGCGCGCGCCGCGCTCGCCGACATGGCGGATTCGGCCCTCCGCGACGACGAAATGTCCGACCTTCTCCCGGAGCGCCGGGCCGTCCCCCGCCGCAGGGCGCGCCGCGCCCCAGAGGCCGAGCCCGCGCGCGCGGGCGGCCGCCTCCACGAGGCGCAGGCCGGGCCGGCAGAGCGAATCGGCCTCGTTCGCGTCCGCGTACGCGAGGCCGGCCCCGATGAGGCCGCCCGCCAGATCCGCGCCCGCCAGATCCGCGCCCGCCAGATCCGCGCCCTCCGCGATGTCGCCCTCCGCGACCAGGAGGTCGGCCCGCGCGCGCTCCCACCGGTCGGGCTGCCCGCGGGGAACCACCGTGACACGGGCGCCCCGCCGGGCCTCGAGCCAGGCCCGCGCGGCGGACGCGGCCTCCGGCGTGTCCGGCCAGCGCAGCGAGTCCAGCACCGCCCGGAGGCCCGAGACCATACGGATCTCCCCGCGGGGCCCGATTTCCGCCACCACCTCGTCGCGCGCCGGCCCGGTCGCGCACGCCGACGGCCCGGCGCCAGGCGCGGCGCGTGCCGGACAGGGCGCCGCCGCGGCGAGCGCCGCCGCCATCAAGGTCGCCATCGAGGTCGCCAGCGGGCGTCCCCGCATGACCGCCGCGCCCCCGCGCATCGGTTCCCCCCGCGATCGCGGGCTCCGGCACCGCGCCGCCCCACCGGTCGCGGTTGGCCTCGGCCGGCGAGAATGCTATGGAGCGCCGGTCGTCTCCGTAGCTCAGCTGGACAGAGCACAGGTTTCCTAGAAGGTTCAATTGGGCGTCGCGCCGGGAAACCGCGCGACGGATCCGCTCAAAGTCGGGGAAAGCTTCCGGCATCGACGCGCCGCCGTCCGATGCTCTGCCGATCCCGAGCCAAGCCCGCGCGGCGCCCCGGCGTTCTGTGGGAAGGTGTAGAGACTAGACGGGCGGCACCTACCGGTTGGATGCAGTCCAGCCCACGGTGAAGGGATAGTCCAGGCCACGAACGCGGACCTTCGGGGCGCGGCGGCGAAAGCCGAAGTGGTATGAAACCTGGGGTCGCAGGTTCGAGCCCTGCCGGGGACACCAAGTTGTCTATTCTTGCAGATCTCCCGGCCGCAGAGCCGTGAGCAAATCGTCCACCACGTCGAACGCCTGCCGGTGACAAGTACCGAGGGGCGCGCTAAGCTTTGCCGCCAGGATTCATGGCAGGGGGTGGACGAGCACTTCATGGCGGGCCAGAAGACCGATCAGCGCGACGTCTATGTCGGGCAACGCATCGCCGAGCAGCGCCGCAAGGCATCGCTCACACAGCGCCGCGTCGCGCAGAGCTTCGGTATGTCTGCAGCTCAGCTCCAGAAGTACGAGAAGGGAACCAACCGGATCAGCGCCGTCCATCTCGACATCTTCTCGCGCATGACCGGCGTGCCGATGGATTACTTCTTCAAAGGAATGCCCCGGAACGATGACTTCATCGCGCCGGGCTTCAGCGAGCGCGAGCAGTCGACCCTGTCGGAAGCCGGGCTGAAGGGGCTGGCGGAAGTCGTCGGCCGCCACATCACCGAGAACTTCTCCGAGGAGGCGCGCCGCGACGTGGCCGACGCCATCCGGGCCCTCGAGAGCAAGCTCGGCGGCTGAGGGCGAGGGCAGGGCCCGGGGCGTCGCGCGATCGTTTTTCCGGTCGCTTCGTCCGGTATAGCGGATCCGTTCGTTCCTCCATCTTGACCGGCCCCCGGCCGGGTGCGAGAACCCCGGCCCCATGAAGGGTCAAACGCCGCGATCGCGACGGCGTACCTCTGCAGCCGAGGCCGTCCGATGCCGCGTTCCAACTACCTGTTCACCAGCGAGTCCGTGTCCGAGGGACACCCCGACAAGGTCTGCGACAGGATCTCGGACACCGTGGTCGACGCCTACCTCGCGGCGATGCCGGAGGCGCGGCTCGGCGTCGAGACACTCGCCACGACCAACCGCATCATCATCGCCGGCGAGGTGCGCGGACCCGATTCGGTGACCTTCAAGGACCTCGAGGCCCTGACCCGCGAGGCCGTGAAGGACATCGGCTACGAGCAGTCGGGCTTCCACTGGAAGAACAACGACGTCGCGATCCACCTGCACGCCCAGTCGGCCGACATCGCCCAGGGCGTGGACGCGGCCGGCAACAAGGACGAGGGCGCGGGCGACCAGGGCATCATGTTCGGCTACGCCGCCGACGAGACGCCCGAGCTGATGCCGGCGCCGATCTTCTACGCCCACAAGATCCTCAAGGACCTCGCCGACGCCCGCAAGGCGAAGCAGGGCGACGCCGCCAAGCTCGGCCCCGACGCCAAGAGCCAGGTCACGGTCCGCTACGAGAACGGCCGCCCGGTCGAGGTGACCCAGATCGTGCTGTCGACCCAGCACCTCGACGAGTCCCTCGATTCCGCGGACGTCCGCGCCATCGTCGAGCCCTACATCCTGAAGGCGCTGCCGCAGGGCTGGGTCAACGAGGGCACGGTCTGGCACGTGAACCCGACCGGCAAGTTCGTGATCGGCGGCCCGGACGGCGACGCCGGCCTCACCGGCCGCAAGATCATCGTCGACACCTACGGCGGCGCGGCCCCGCACGGCGGCGGCGCGTTCTCCGGCAAGGACCCGACGAAGGTCGACCGCTCGGCGGCCTACGCGGCGCGCTACCTCGCCAAGAACGTGGTGGCCGCGGGCCTCGCCAGCCGCGCCACGATCCAGCTCGCCTACGCGATCGGCGTGTCGAAGCCGCTCTCGATCTACGTGGACCTGCACGGCACCGGCACGGTCGACGAGGCCAAGCTCGAGGCCGTGCTGATGGACGCCATGGACCTGTCGCCCCGCGGCATCCGCACGGCGCTCAGCCTGAACAAGCCGATCTACGCGCGCACCTCGGCCTACGGCCATTTCGGCCGCGCCCCCGAGGCCGACGGCGGCTTCTCGTGGGAGCGCACCGACCTCGCCGGCAAGCTGAAGTCGGCGCTGGCCTGAGGGCGGCCGCCGCTCGGCCCCGGGCCGACGCGCGGGCCGGAGATCGGCGGCGCGCCGGGGTGACCTGAAGGCGGTGCGGGCGGTGCTTTGAGCGCCGCCCGGTCCCGGACGCTCCGCGGTCCCGCTGCCCGTGTTCCCGATCGGGCGCTGGCGGCGCGGTGCGTTCGGCGCCGCGGCGACCGCGCGGGTGCCGCGCCACCCGATCGTGCCGCGTCGCGGCGTGCCGGGCGTGCTGTCCCGGACGGCATCCCACCGACGCGCCCCGTCTCCGGTCGTGACCCGGGACGCGTCCCATCTCCGAGGTAGACTGAGCCGGTGGACACCGACGCCCCTGGACGCTCCGACCACCCGGTCGAGGAGCCGGAGCGCGCCTTCTTCGGGCGCCGCAAGGGCAAGCGCCTGCGCGGGCAGCAGGAGCGCCGGCTCGCCGAGCTGCTGCCGAGCCTGCGGGTCGACCTGCCGCCGGGCGACGCGATCCTCGATCCGCGCGCGCTGTTCCCCGCCATGCCGGCGCCGCCGGAGGCGCTGTGGCTGGAGATCGGCTTCGGCGGCGGCGAGCACCTCGCCGCCCAGGCGGCCGCGCATCCGGCCGTCGGCATCATCGGCGCCGAGCCCTTCGTCAACGGCGTGGTCAAGCTGCTGGCGGCGATCGAGGCCCGGGCGCTGCGCAACGTCCGCATCCGCGACGAGGACGTGACCGCCCTGCTGGCGCGCCTGCCGGATGCCTGCCTCGACCGGGTCTACCTGCTCTATCCCGATCCCTGGCCCAAGCGGCGGCAGCGCAAGCGCCGGTTCGTCTCCGACGCGTCGCTCGCCGAGATCGGCCGGGTCCTGAAGGACGGCGGCCTGTTCCGCTTCGCCAGCGACATCGACGACTATGCCGGCTGGACGCTCGTCCGGGCCGCGCGGTGCCCGGTCCTCGCCTGGACGGCGCACGACGCGCGGGACTGGACGCGGCCGTTCCCGGGCTGGCCCGGCACGCGCTACGAGGCCAAGGCGCTGGCAGCGGGCCGCCGGCCCACCTATCTGGAATTCGCCCGCCGCCCCCGCTGAGAGCCCCCGCGGTCGGGTCGCGCGGGTGCCCGGTCGCCGCAGGCGGAGCGGAACGCCTTGCCACAGTCACGCTCGGGCGCCATCCTCAGGGCCCGCCGCGATCCGGGATCGTGGCGGGAGGGGGCTCATCTCCGGCGGGAGCGCGCTACGGCGCGTTCGAGGATTCTTCCGAGTGAATGAGAGGGTGGGTCAGGACCCGGCGGCGGAGGACCCGTTGCGCGCCGGCTTCGACGAGGCCGCGATCGGCCTCGCCGTGCTGTCGGCGGACGAGGCGGGGATCGTCGCCGCCAACCGGGCCCTGCACGATCTCGCCGGCTGGCCGCCCGGCACCCTGCCCGGGCGCGCGGCCGCCGAACTCCTGGGCGAGGGGCCGGAGGGGCTCCGGGACGGTCTCCAGGTCTGGCGCCGGGCGGACGGCACGCCCCTCGACGTGCGGGTCCGGCGCGCGGGCCGGACCCTGGCGGTCGAGACGGTCGATGTGGACGCGGCGGCCCATTCCGAGGCGAACCGCGAGGCCCTCGCGGCCGCCGGACTCGGGGAATGGCGCTGGGACCGCGCGACCGGCCTCCTCACCCTGTCGCGCCGCGCCGCCCGCATCCTCGAGCGGCCGCCGGGCCGCTCCGTCTCGTGGGAGGAGCTGAAGGCCGGCCTGTCGCCGACGGAGCTCGCGCGCCTGAGCGGGCTGATCGCAGAGGCCGACGGGACCGACGAGCCCTACCAGTTCGACACGGCCACGACGGTGGCCGGGCGGACCGTGATCCTGCGGGTGCGGGGGCAGGCCGTGCCGGGCCCCGACGGCGCGCCGATCGGCATGGTCGGCGTCCTCCAGGACATCACCACGCGGGTCGAGGCCCGGGACGAGATCCTGTCCCGCGACCAGCGCCTGCGGGTCGCCACCACGGTCGCCCGGCTCGGCATCTTCGAGTGGCACATGCTCGAGGACCAGGCGATCTGGGAGAACGAGCACATGTACGAGATCTTCGGGCACGCGCCCGAGGACGGGACGATCGGCAAGACCGAGTTTCTCAACGACATCCTCCACCCGGACGACCGCCCCGCGGTCCGGCGGGCGATCTCCAAGGCGCTGCGGGAGGACGGGGACCTGCACATCAGCGGCCGGATCCGCCGGAAGTCCGACGGCGTGTGGCGCACCATCGACATGGCCGGCCGGTTCGAGCGCGACGCCCCCGGCCGCCTGCCGCGCCGCCTGATCGGCGTCGTCGCGGACGTGACCGACCGTCGGGTCGCGGAGGAGCGCCAGAGCCTGCTGATCCGCGAGCTGCACCACCGGGTGAAGAACACACTGGCGACCGTCCAGGCCATCGTGGGCTCCACCGCGCGGACGGCGTCCAGCATCGAGAGCTTCTACGAGGCCTTCGTCGGGCGGATCAAATCCCTGGCGCACACGCACTCGGTGCTCACCGAGGACACGTGGCAGACGGCGTCGATCGCCAATCTGCTGCGCAACGAGCTGAAGCCCTACGCGGAGGTGGCCCCGGACGGCGCCGCCGAGGGGCGCATCAGCCTCGACGGGCCGGCGATCGACCTGCCCTCCGAGATCGCGGTGCCGATCGGCATGGCGATCCACGAGCTCACCACCAACGCGGCGAAGTACGGGGCCCTGTCGAACCGCACCGGCCGGGTGGCGGTGGAATGGTCCCTGGAGCCCGGCGGCCCGGCCGGGATCCTGCGGTTCTCGTGGCGCGAGACCGGCGGGCCGCCGGTCGCGCCGCCGAGCCGCCAGGGCTTCGGCTCGCGCCTGCTGCAGCGCGTCCTGATCACCCAGGTCCAGGCCGAGGTGACCACCGACTACGCCCCCGGGGGCTTCTCCCTGACCATGCGGGCTCCGATCCCGCCGCGCAACGACAGCCTCAACCCGCTGGTGTGACGCCGCTGCCGCCCTCGGGGCGGGTTCAGGCCGCGCCGCGGGTCCCGGACTCGCCCCCGCCGTCCACGAAGGCCTTCAGCTCGTCGAGGGACGCGAAGGTGAAGCGACCCTGCGGCGTCTCCGCCTCGATCGAGCCGTCCTCGAACATCACGTAGGTGTTGCCGCCGGAGGCGTAGCGCCCCACCACGGTGCGCGGGGCGGCCGGTGGGGCCGGCTCCGGCTCGGGGGGCGTGTCGAGGCTCGGGCGCAGGGCCGGCGCCTCGTCCGCGGCTGCCTTCTCGGGCTCTTCCCGCAGCGGCGGCTCGGGGGCGGCGAACAGGTCGTCCTCGGGCGCGATCGCGCGCTCGGTCGGCGCGTCCGGCTCGGGGCGGCGGTCCGCCTCCGGGACGAGGACGGGCGGGACCGCGTGCGCCGGCTCGGCCGGAACCGGCTTCGGCGCTTCGACCGCGCCGGGTTCCGAGAAGGGGGCGCGGGCCTCGTCGGCCCGGAGCTCCAGGCTCGGCTCGATCCGGGGCCGCTCGGGATCGAAGGACGGCTCGACCACCGACGGCACGATGAAGGCGGGCGCCGCCGGCAGGACCGGCGGCAGCCGAGTCCGGCCCTCGTCGACGGGGGCCGGTGCCGATGCCAGTGCCGGCGCCGCGGCGGGGGCCGGCCGCGCGCCGGCCGCCGGGACGCGCCCGAGCGCGCGCTCCACCCGCCGGAAACCGAGCGCCACGACGCCGAGGCCGAGCAGCACCGCGCCCGACGAGGCCGCGACCGATCCCGCGATCACCATCGCGAGCCCGCTCTCCAGACGCACGTACGGGAAGCCCTGGATCACGGCGGCGCAGCCCCCGATGATCATGGCGGCGGCGAGCGCGAACAGCGCAGCGATCATGGTACTCTCTGACACGGGCCGGCTGACGGCCGGCGCTCAAGGCGTGCCGCACAGTAAGGCCTAGCCGTCATATTGCAAAACTCGGGACCGAGATGCGGGGGAAACCGGAATAGTCCGGATCTGCGCCGGCTATCTCCGGGCCGGCCGAGCCGCCGCGTGCCGGCGATCTGCGGAACTTCCCGCGCCGCCGTGGCGGAACGGCGTTGCCGTCCCGCGGCCACCGACTTACCTAGCGGGCTCTCGACTCGGGAGCCCCCGCCGGGGACGAGGCCGCCCCCTGCTTAGCGGAGATAGACGCGATGACCTTCACCCTGCCGGAACTGCCCTACGCCTACGACGCGCTGGGGCCGTACATGTCGAAGGAGACCCTCGAGTTCCACCACGACAAGCACCACAAGGCCTACGTCGACACGGGCAACAAGCTGCTTGAGGGCACGGATCTCCAGGGCAAGAGCGTCGAGGAGATCGTCAAGGCCGCCTACAACACGAATCAGCCGCTCTTCAACAACGCCGGCCAGCACTACAACCACATCCACTTCTGGCAGTGGATGAAGCCGAACGGTGGCGGCGCGATCCCGGGCGCGCTGGCCAAGAAGATCGACGAGGATCTCGGCGGCGCCGAGAAGTTCAAGGCGGACTTCATCCAGGCGGGCGTCGGCCAGTTCGGCTCGGGCTGGGCGTGGCTCGCCGTCAAGGACGGCAAGCTCGCGATCATGAAGACCCCGAACGGCGAGAACCCGCTGGTCCACGGCGCCAAGCCGATCCTCGGCGTCGACGTGTGGGAGCACTCCTACTACATCGACTACCGCAACCGCCGTCCCGACTACCTGAAGGCGTTCATCGAGAACCTCGTGAACTGGGAGCACGTGGAGAAGATGTACGCCGAGGCGACCCGCTGAGGCGTATCGCCGGTGCCGCGGATCCTGTGTCCGCGGCACCCTTGAGGTGGCGCACGAAACCGGCTCTTGATGCGCGCGACGCCGGCTGACCCGGTGCAGATGGGGCCGGCCATTTCCTCTCGATCGACACGCGCGACGCTTCGACCGTGCTCCCGCCCGCCCCCGTTGCGGGGGGAGGTGGTGGGCGAGCGCCCCAACCCATGATCCGCTCGATCCTGTCGGTCGGCGGCTGGACCCTGGTCTCCCGCGTCACCGGCTTCGCCCGCGACGTGGTCATGGCCGCCGTGATGGGCGCCGGGCCGCTGGCGGACGCCTTCGTGGTCGCCTTCCGGCTCCCGAACCATTTCCGCGCGATCTTCGGCGAGGGCGCGTTCAACACCGCCTTCGTGCCGGCCTATGCCGGGCTCGCGGAGGCCGGCGAGCCCGGGGCGGCGCACCGCTTCGCCGACCGCGTCTTCACCCTGATGCTGATCGTGCAGCTCGTGCTGCTCAATCTCGCCCTGCCGGCCATGCCCTGGGTGGTCCACGCCCTGGCGCCGGGCTTCGCGGAGGACGGCGAGCGCTTCCAGCTCGCCGTGGCGCTGACCCGCATCACCTTCCCGTACCTGCTGTTCATGACGCTGGTGACGCTGCTGTCGGGCATCCTGAACGCCCACCGGCACTTCGCCGTGGCGGCGGGCGCCCCGGTCCTGCTCAACCTCGCCATGCTGGCGGCCCTGGGGTTGAGCTTCCTGTTCCCGAACGCGGCCTACGCCGCCGCCTGGGGCGTCGCGGTCTCGGGCGTGCTCCAGTTCGGGCTGCTGTGGTGGGGCTGCCGCCGCGTCCGCGTGATGCCGGACCTCGCGGTGCCGCGCCTCGATCCCGCGCTCAAGCGCTTCTTCGTCGTGCTCGGGCCCGCGGTGATCGGCTCGGCCGGCTTCCAGATCGCGGCCTTCGCCGACACGATCATCGCGAGCTGGCTGCCCACCGGGGCGGTCTCGGCGCTCTACTACGCCGACCGGCTCTACCAGCTGCCCTTCGGCGTCATCGCCATCGCGGCCGGCACCGTGCTGCTGCCCGAGATGAGCCGCCGGATCGCGGCCGGCGACGTCGCCGGCGCCCACGCGGCCCAGAACCGGGCCGCGGGCTTCTCCCTGGCCCTATCGGCGCCGTTCACCGTGGCGTTCCTGACCATCCCGGGCCTGATCATGGCGGCGCTGTTCCAGCGCGGCGCCTTCAGCGCCGAGGACGCGGCGCGGGCGGCCTCGGTGCTGGCGGCCTACGGCCTCGCCCTGCCGGCCGTCGTGCTGGTGCGCAGTGCCGTGGCGAGCTTCTACGCCCGCCAGGACACCAGGACGCCGCTCTGGGCCTCCCTGACCGCGATCGGCGTCAACGTCGCCCTGAAGCTGTGGCTCACCGGCCCCTACGGCGTCACCGGCCTCGCGCTCGCCACCGCGGTCGCCCAGTGGGTGAACCTGCTGCTGCTGCTCGTCCTGGCCAAGCGCCGGGACTGGACGGCGCCGGGGCGCACGCTCGGCCTCACCGTCGCGGGGGTGGCGCTGGCCTGCCTCGGGCTCGCGGCGGTCGCCGTCTACGGCCAGGGGCTCGTCCAGGCGCTGGTGCCGGCCCTGCCGCACGGGCGCGACCTCGTCGTCCTGGCGGTGCTGGGGCTCGTCGGGGCCCTGGTCTACGGCGGCCTGCTGGCGGGCCTGCTGCACCTGTTCGGCCTGCGCCTGCGCCGGGCCTGAGTGACCCGGCCGGGCTCGCCGCCGCGCGGGTCCGGCCCCAGATCGGGCGAGAGCACCCAGTGAGGACCGCCATGACCGACGCACCGAATCCCCTCGCGGGCGTGAAGGCCGCGGTGTTCGACGCCTACGGCACGCTGTTCGACGTGAACGCCGCGGTCCAGCGCTACGCCGAGGCGGTGGGTCCGGACGCCGCCCACCTCTCCGAGGTCTGGCGCAACAAGCAGCTCGAGTACAGCTGGACCCTGTCGCTGATGGGCCAGTACGCCGCCTTCTGGGACCTCACCGTGCGGGCCCTCGACTACGCCCTGGCGGTCCACCCGAACGTCGATCCCGGCCTGCGCGAGCGGCTCCTCGACGCCTACCGGGACCTCGAGGCCTACCCGGAGGTCCCGGGCGTGCTGGCGGCCCTGCGCAAGCGCGGCATCCGCACCGCCGTCCTCACCAACGGCAACGCCGCCATGGTCGACCGGGCGGTCGCCTCCGCGGGGATGGCCGACCACCTCGACGCGGTCCTCTCGGTGGACGACGCGCAGGTGTTCAAGACCCATCCCGACGCCTACCGGATCGCCCTGACCCGGCTGGCGGTGGGGCAGGGCGACGTGCTGTTCTGCTCGTCGAACCGCTGGGACGTGGCGGGGGCGGGGGCCTTCGGGTTCCGGACCGCCTGGGTCAACCGCAGGGGCCTGCCCGACGAGTACGCGGATCTGGCGCCCACGACGGTGGTGGGATCTCTCGACGGGCTGCTCTGAAGGGGGATCTGCGGCAGCCGCGTCCGGCGCGGGAAGTGTCCATTCCGTCCTTGCGAGCGCAGCGAAGCAATCCAGGGACACGGCTACATCCGGGCAAAGCGCGCTGCCCTGGGTTGCTTCGCTGCGCTCGCAAGGACGGCAGCGCCTCGCCTCGGGCCGGAGCGACTGCGGGCCGCCTTATCCGGCACACAATTCAATTGGCCCACTTCGCGGATTCTTAATCCTCCCGGTGTTGGATCATCCTCAACACGAACGGGAGATGTTTCGCGTGTCCTTGAACGGTTCCTTCACGACGATCCGCGCTGGGGCCGCAGCCCTCGCGGTCACCCTGGTGCTCGGGGCGGTCGCCCCGGCCACCGCCCGCGACCAGACCGGCGCCATCGTCGGCGGCCTCGCGGCCGGCGTCGTCGGCGGCATGGTCGGCAGCGCCCTCGTCAACGGCGCGAACCCGCCGCCCCCGCCGCCGCCGGAGTACCGCCCGCGCCGGGTCGTGGTCGAGGAGCCCGAGACCATCGTGGTGCGCGAGCGCCGCGGCCCGATCTGCCACTACGAGCGCCGCAAGGAGTGGCTCGGCGACGGCGAGTTCACCTACCGCCGCGTCGAGGTCTGCGAGTAAATCGCACGCGCGGTTATCGGACCGGCGCCGCGTCCCCCAGGGGGCGCGGCGCGTCTCATTTCACGACCAGCCAGTCCTCGACCACGAGGGCGTCGAGGCCGGTGGTGTAGAACATCAGGATCGCGTCCTCCGCGCCGTGGAGGATCGGCTTGCCCATCACGTTGAAGCTCGTGTTGAGCAGGATCGGCACGCCGGTGATCGCCGCGAAGGCGCCGATCAGGGCCGCGTAGGCCGGGTTGCGCGCCGCCGTGACGCTCTGGAGCCGGCCGGTGCCGTCCGCGTGCACCACCGCTGGTACCCGGGCGCGGACCGCCTCGCGCCAGACCAGGGTCCGCTCCATGTAGGGGCTGTCGGCGTAATCCTCGAACCAGTCCGGCCCGGCCTCCGCCAGGATCGACGGCGCGAACGGCCGGAACGCCTCCCGGTACTTCACCTTGGCGTTGAGGGCGTCCTTGGCGCCCTCCGGCCGCGGATCGGCCAGGATCGACCGGTTGCCGAGCGCCCGGGGCCCGAACTCCGCCCGGCCCTGCACCCAGCCGACGAGGCCGCCCTCGGCCAGGATCCGCGCCGCCGCGCGGGTCGCCTCCGCGTGGCCGACGCGCCGGGCCCGGGGCTCCTGCTCGGCGAGCCGCTCCATCGGCGCCGTGGAGACCCGCGAGCCGAGATAGGGCGTGAGCGGCCGGGCGGCGGGCGGCGGACCGGCCCAGTCCGGATGGTCCTCCGCGTAGGCGAGCCACGCCGCGCCGACCGCGTTGCCGTCGTCGGCCGGGGCCGAGGGCACGTGCAGCCGGGTGAAGCCGGAGCGGCCGAGCACCCGGCCGTTGTAGGAGGAGTTCAGCCCGCAGCCGCCCGCGATCACGAGGTTCTCGGACGGCGCCAGCGCGTGGGCCTCCGCCACCAGCGCGTCCATCAGCGTCGCGAACAGGTCCTGGCCGCAGCGGGCGAGGTCGGGCCAGCCGTTCTCCAGGGCGTCGGCGGGGCGGCGGGCGCGGATCTCCGCGGCGACCGCCCGGATCGTCTCCGCGTCGGCGTAGCGCAGGCGGTGGCCCTCGACCGTGCAGAGCCGGCCGAGCAGGGCGGCGAGGTCCGGGTCGGGCCGGCCGTAGGGGGCGAGCCCCATGATCTTCCACTCCTCGCCCTTCACCTGATCGAAGCCGGCGAGGTCGGTGATCAGCCCGTACAGGAAGCCCAGCGAGCCGCGCCCGCGGTGGCGGCGCAGCTCCGTGATCCGGCCGCCCTCCAGGCGGTAGATCGCCGCCGCACCGGTCTCGCCCATGCCGTCGACCACCAGGGCGGTGGCCGTCTCGAAGGGGCTGCCCCAGAGGCCGTAGGCGGCGTGGCACAGGTGGTGCGGGTAGCGCCGCTGCCCGGCGATCGTCGCCCGGGGCGCCGCGCCGCTGATCCGCGCCTCCTGGTTCAGAGCCAGCAGGGTGCCGTGGCCGGCCCGCTCCTGCGCGCCGTGGAGGTCGGCGATGAACACCCGCTCGGCCTGCTCGGGCACGAAGGAGCGGTTGAGCGCCGTGGTGTGGGCGGCGAGCGCCATCAGGTCGAAGGCCCCGGCACCGGCCTGGCCGCGCAGGAAGTCGGTGAATTGCGGGCCCCAGGTCGAGGCGACGACGAGTTCCGAGCCCGGCGGGACGTGCGCCTTCAGGAGCGCGGCCATCTGCGACGGGGCGTCCGGCTCGCAGTTCGGCGCGCGCTTGTACTGCAGGGCGCGCTCCGCCGCCTCGGCGAAGAGCAGGGTGCCGTCGGGCCCGACCAGGGCGAGGGCCGGGTCGTGGAAGGTGGTGGCGAGGCCGAGATAGAAGCGCATGCCCACGGGGGGTAGCGCATTTTCGCGCCGGACGGAGCCCGGCACGTGGAAGAGGTGCCGTCCTTGCGCCGCCGTCATTGCGAGCGGAGCGAAGCAATCTAGACGGCGCCACGCTTCCCGATGTTCCGCTGCACTGGGTTGCTTCGCTGCGCTCGCAATGACGAAGCGCGCCGCCCGCTAGTGCGGGGCGACGCGGCGCTTCGCGACGAGGAGGATCGCCGCGCCGGCGAGTCCCGACAGGGCCGAGCCCGCGAGCACGCCGAGCTTCACGGCGGTCTCGTGCTGCGGGTCCGGGAAGGCGAGGCCGCCGATGAACAGGCTCATGGTGAAGCCGATGCCGCACAGGACCGCGACCCCGTAGACCTGCCCCCAGCCGGCCCCGGCCGGGCGCTTGGCCCATCCCAGCGCCACGGCCAGCCGCAGGCTCGCGAACACGCCGGCCTGCTTGCCGAGGAACAGGCCCGCCGCGATGCCGAGCGTCACCGGCTGGAGCAGGGCCTCGGGGGTAAGGCCGGAGAGGTCCACGCCGGCATTGGCGAAGCCGAAGACCGGGACCACCCCGTAGGTGATCCAGGGGGCGAGGGCGTGCTCCAGCCGGTGCAGGGGCGAGTGCGCGTCCTCCGGCCGGCCCGGGCTGACCCGGATCGGGATCGTGAGCGCGAGCAGCACGCCCGCGATCGTCGCGTGGATCCCGGAGCGCAGCACGAGGACCCACAGCACGAGGCCGAGGAGCCCGTAGGCCGGGAGCCACCCGATCCCCGCCCGGTTGAGGCCGTAGAGGGCGGCCAGCACCGCGGCGGCGAGCGCCAGCATGGTGAGGTCGAGGCCGGAGCTGTAGAACAGCGCGATCACCACCACGGCGCCGAGGTCGTCGACGATGGCGACCGCGCTGAGGAAGATCTTGAGGGAGACCGGCACCCGCGACCCGAGGAGCGCCAGGACGCCCAGCGCGAAGGCGATGTCGGTGGCCGCCGGGATCGCCCAGCCCCGCAGGGTGCCGGCCCCGAGATTGGTGAGCGCGTAGAATGCGGCCGGGACCGCCATGCCGCCGAGCGCCGCGACGCCGGGCAGGACCCGGTCGGGCCAGGTCCGCAGCCGCCCGTCGAGGGCCTCGCGCTTGATCTCCAGGCCGACCAGCAGGAAGAACCCGGCCATCAGGCCGTCGTTGATCCAGTGCTGCACGCTCATCGGGCCGAGTTCGGCGTGGAGGGCGTGCGCGTAGGTGTCCGCGAGCGGCCCGTTGGCGACGACCAGCGCCAGGGCCGCCGCCGCCATCAGGATCAGCCCGCCCGCCGCCTCGCCGGCGAGCAGCGTGCGGATGATCGAGAGGGGGCGGGGCCTCCGCCTCGGAGGGGCGCGGTCAGGGGCGGGCGAGGTCATCGCGACACGCCTTGCCGCGCATCGGAGACGCGCGCAACCGCGCGGCCGCGACCGTTACGACGTCCGCCCCAGGGCCGCGCGGATCAGCGCAAGCCCGTCCGGGCTCGACCACGCGGCCGGTCCCTTCATCACCCCGATCGTGCAGCCCCGCGCGTCGACCAGCATCGTGGTCGGCAGGCCGGGCGACTGCGTGTCGCGCTGGAGGATCGGCAGCACGCGGCCGCCGGGATCGGCGTAGAAGGCGAGGTCGTGGATGCCCGCCTGCTTCAGCCATTCCGACGGCTTCTCGAGGTTGCGCGTGTCGACGTTGATCGCGACGACCTGGAAATCGGGGCCGCCGAGCTGCGCCTGGAGCCGGTCAAGGGCCGGCATCTCGGCCTTGCAGGGCGCGCACCACGTCGCCCAGAGATTCACGAGGAGCAGCCGGCCCCTGAGGTCGGCGAGGCCGGTCTCGGCGCCGTCCGGCCCCTTGAACCGGATGTCCGGCGCGGGCCGGGCCTGCGGCGGGGCCTGCATGGCGGCGACCTCGCCCTTCGCGGCCGCATCGACCCGGGCCAGCGCCGGCTTGGCGGCGGCGCAGGGCTGAAGGGCGCCGCCCGTGTTGCCGGGCAGGAGACCGCTCCCGTATAGGGCGAGGCCGAGGACGGCGAGCGCGGCGACGCCCGCGCCGGCCAGGATGGGCGTGCGGCCGGGCATCAGGCTCGGGCCTCGGGACGGTCAGGGCGCGGAAGGATCGACATGAGCAACCGGATGTGGGGCGGCCGCTTCGCGAGCGGCCCGGCGGAGATCATGGAGGAGATCAACGCCTCCATCGGATTCGACAAGCGCCTCGCGCCCCAGGATATCCGCGGCTCGCTGGCGCATGTGGCGATGCTGGGCCAAGCCGGCATCCTGCCGGCGGAGGATGTGGCCGCGATCGAGGCCGGGCTCAAGTCCGTGCGCGACGAGATCGAGAGCGGAAGCTTCGTGTACAAGCGCGAGCTTGAGGACATCCACATGTCGGTGGAGAGCCGGCTGACCGAGATCGTCGGCCCGGCCGCCGGGCGCCTGCACACGGCGCGCTCGCGCAATGACCAGGTCGCCACCGACATGAAGCTGTGGGTGCGCGACACCCTCGATTCCCTCGACCAGCAGGCCGCCGACCTGCAGCGCGCCCTCAGCCAGGCGGCGCTGAAGCACGCCGGCACCGTGATGCCGGGCTTCACCCATCTCCAGTCGGCCCAGCCGGTGACCTTCGGCCACCACTGCCTCGCCTACGTCGAGATGCTGGCCCGCGACCGGGGCCGGTTCCACGACGCCCGGGCGCGGCTCAACGAGTGCCCGCTGGGCGCCGCCGCGCTCGCCGGAACGTCCTTCCCGATCGACCGGCACGCCACCGCGGCGGCCCTCGGCTTCGACCGGCCGACCGCCAACTCCCTCGACTCGGTCGCCGACCGCGACTTCGCCCTGGAATCCCTGGCGGCGGCCTCGATCTGCGCCGTGCACCTGTCACGCTTCGCCGAGGAGCTGGTGGTCTGGACCTCGGCCCAGTTCAACTTCGTGCGGCTGTCCGACGGGTTCACGACCGGCTCGTCGATCATGCCGCAGAAGCGCAACCCCGACGCCGCCGAGCTGGTGCGGGCCAAGAGCGGCCGGATCATCGGCGCGCTGACCGGCCTGCTCGTCGTCATGAAGGGCCTGCCGCTCGCCTACTCGAAGGACATGCAGGAGGACAAGGAGGGCACGTTCGACGCCCTCCAGGCCCTGTCCCTGTGCCTCGCCGCCATGACCGGCATGGTGAAGGACCTGGAGCCCAACGCCGAAGTGCTCAGCCGCGCCGCCGGCTCCGGCTACGCCACCGCCACCGACCTCGCCGACTGGCTGGTGCGCGAGCTCGGCCTGCCGTTCCGTCAGGCGCACCACGTCACCGGCCGCCTCGTCGGCGCGGCCTCCGCCAAGGGCGTCGGTCTCGAGGCGCTGTCGCTGCCCGAGATGCAGGAGGCGGAGCCGCGGATCACCGAGGCGGTCTACGCGGTGCTGGGCGTCGAGAACTCGGTGGCGAGCCGCACCAGCTACGGCGGCACCGCGCCCGACAACGTCCGGCGCCAGGCGCAGGCCTGGATCGAGCGGCTGGGCTGAGCCGCCGCGGCCGACGGTGACCGGCGCCGGCTGGCGCTTCGCGCCGCTAGCCCGTGAGGGCTGCCGGGTGCCTGCGGCCCGCCGCTCCGCCCATCGGGTGGCCCCCCGGTCGCCCCGGACCGGGGAACGGGCCCCCGCTCATCCACAGGACCGTTCGAAATTGTGCATTGCAACCCTCGTCCCGCCCGCGCGTTCACCGTCTGGCTAAGTCCGCTCAGCTACAAGCTTCGCCGTCTGGATCGGAGTTCGCAGGATGCCTGTCGAGAGTTGGCTGAACACGGAGGAGGTGCCGGATTTCGCGGCGCACGCCACGGCGATGATCGACGCCGCCCTGACCGGTTCGGGCCTGACGCGCGAGGCCTACTGGGCCGCCGTGCGCAAGGGCTACAACACCCCCTACAACGACCCGCCCCGCAAGCGCGCCGCGCCGGTCCAGCCGAACGCGATCGCGGTGCCCGCCGGCCCGGCGGTCGATCCGCTGCCGGTTCCGGCCGGCGTCATCGCGGCCCGGGCGACGGAAGCCCGCGCCGTCTGATTGTCGACGGATCCCGCCCCGCCATCTTGCCGACGTTTTACGCAAGCTTCACTAATCCCGAACCCCGGTCCGGCTCCTGACGGAGCCGCCCGTCGTCAGGAAGTGAAGATGGTCCGCGTCCCCCGCTCGCTCCCGGTCGGAGCTCTCGCCCTGCTCGCCTCCGGGCTGGTTACCGGCCTCGTCGGAGGTGTTCTCGGCGGGACCTGCCTGGTCGCGACCGCGGCCCACGCCCAGGACGCGGCGGCGGCCCCGGACGCCGGCGGTGGCGACGCGGCCCCGTCGCGGCGCGGGCGGCGGCACGGCCGCGAGCGGAGCAAGCGCGCCGAGAAGAAGACCGCGACCCCGCCGGGGATGCAGCAGGCCACCCCGGTGGCGATCTTCGGCGACTGGAACGTGTTCGTGAACGGCGACGGCCGCAACAAGCTCTGCTACGCGATCGCGCAGCCGCAGACGCGCTCGCCCAAGACCCTGAAGCGCGACACCGCCTACCTGTTCGTGAGCGTGCGCAAGGGCGAGAACATCCAGAACGAGGTGGCGGTGATGCTGGGCTTCCCGTCGAAGCCCGCGGCCTCTCAGGTCAAGCCCGGCTCCGCGGCCGCGCCGACCGACCCGAGCCTCAACCTCGGCGCCAGCCGCTACGGCCTCGTGGTCAAGGACGGCAATGCCTGGCTGCAGAACCCCGCCGAGGAGGCGCGGGTCGTCTCCGAGATGAGCGCCCGCAACCCGAAGATCATCATCAAGGCCACGTCGATGCGCGGGAACCCGACGAGCGACGAGTACGCGCTCGGCGGATTCGCGGAGGCCATGAAGCGCACCCGGGACGAGTGCAGCAAGTAGCGGGCGGGTCAGGCCCGCCGCAGCGCGGGCCGGTGCGACCGGTCGTGGGACCGGGCGCTCATGCGCGCGCGGGCCGCGCGGGCGGCCTGCTCGGCCGTGCGGAACACGGCGCCGTCGAGCCCGTCGAAATCGCGCGCGGACGAGAAGAACCGGACGCCGCGCCCCTCGGGGACGGCGATCCCGGCGGTGACCTCACCGATCTCGATCACCCGGGCGGGTTCGCTCGGGCCGAGGGCCGGGTCCGCGAGGTCGGGGCGGTCTTCGGGTTTGTACTCTGCGAGGCTGTGCATCGGATCGGGAACTCCCTGGGCCGGCCGGTCGCCGTGCCGGATCGCGTTGGCTGCTGCGGAGGATCGACGGGGCTCAGCGTCGACAGCGCCGGCGGGCGGCGGGGCAGCAGGAGGCGATCGGGAGCGGGTGTCGAAGGGACGATGTGCGAGTGACCATCGGACGTCCTCCAGACTGAAGGACCGCGCGGCGCGGGGCCGGCGCAGTGCTTTAGCGTTTGATCACGCGGCGCAAGCTACGCTTCTCAAAGGACCGCGGCCGGCCCTGTCGCGCACCCGAGGGGCGCGGCCGGGCCGGTACCCCTGAAGATGGGCGCGGCACGGCGCACCGTCAACGGAACGGACTTCCGATTTCGAGGGCCGTCCTGGCAGGAAGCCGGTCCCGGGCACGCGTCCGGGAGGCGGATCGTTCAGGCCGCGGCGATCACCGCGGCGAGGTCGCAGAAGTCCGAGAAGATCCGGGCCGCGCCGGCCTCCGCGAGCCCGGCGCCCGCCGGGTCGTGACCCCAGTGGCCGCCGCCGGTGAAGCCCGCGACCCGCATGCCGGCGCTCCGGGCCGCCGTGACCCCGGGAACGCTGTCCTCGATCACGAGGCAGGCCGCCGGAGCGACGCCCATCCGCTCGGCGGCGAACAGGAACAGGTCGGGGAAGGGCTTGCCCCGCGCCACCTGCGTCGAGGAGAAGACGCGGTCGCCGAACAGGGGGAGCAGCCCGGTCAGCGTCAGGGAGTGGCGCAGCCGCACCGGGTCGCTGCTCGACGCGACGCAGACCGGCAGGCCCACGGCGGCGACCGCCTCGGCGACGCCGCGCATCGCCCGCAGCTCCGCGTCGAACAGCGCCAGGGTCTCGGCCTTCACCGCCTCGACGAAGCCGGCCGGGGCGGTGACGCCGTAGTCGCTCGCGATATGCGCCATGATCGAGGGCATCGCGGTGCCGGTGAAGCGCGCCCGCACGGTGGCGAAGTCGATGTCCACGCCGATCCGGTTGAGCCCGGCCGTCAGGCAGGCGAGGCTCAGGGGCTCGCTGTCCACCAGGACGCCGTCGCAATCGAAGATCACGAGGCCGAGATTCGTCGCGCGCGCGTCCAAGGTCGACCGTTCCCGCACGGCCCGCCGCCGCCGGGCGACCCTGTGGCACGGGCCCGAGGGCCCCGCAACCGCGCGGATCGACGCTCGCCCCGGGCGCTTGCACCTTGCGGCGCGGCCCCATACTCCCGGGGCGGGCGCGCCGATCCGGCACCCACGGCCCGTAAGGCAAGGCTCAGAAGGCCCCGCGATGTTCCGCTTCCTGGCCCGCGTCCTGGGCTTCCTGCTGATGGCCGGCGGCTTCGTCGCGCTGGTCTACGACGGCGCCCGCTCCATCGCCAACAACGGGCTGCGGGTGACGCCGCTCTCCGACGTGATCGCCACCCTGTTCAAGGACAAGGCCAGCGCCCTGCAGGGCAGCGTGGAGGGGGCGGCGCCCTGGCTCTGGCACATCCTGGGCCTGCCGCTCACCCTGGCGCCGGCCTCCCTGATCGGCCTCGGCCTCGGCGCGGTCCTGCTCTGGCTCGGCCAGCCGGGCCGCGAGCCGATCGGGTTCCTGACGAAGCCCTGATCCGACGAAGCCCTGATCCTCCGGGCGGCCTAGCGGGCCGCGAGCTTGGCCTCGGCCTCGGCCAGGGCGGCCTTCAGCCGCTCGATCTCGGCGGTCAGCGCGTAGTGCTCGCTGACGTCGAGCTGCGAGGCGAAGAAGTAGACCACCCGTCCCGCCTCGTCCCGCACCGGGCCGACGTAGAGGGCGTTCTGGAAGGTCGAGCCGTCCCTGCGGTAGTTGAGGAGGTCGACCCGGATGTCCTCCTCCCGCCGGACGGCCGCGCGGAGGCGGTCGACGGCCGCCGCCTCGGTGTCGGGCCCCTGCAGGAAGCGGCAATTGCGGCCGACCACCTCCATCCGGGTGTAGCCGGTCAGCTTCAGGAAGGCGTCGTTCACGAAGACGATCGGGTTATCGTGCTGGGCCGGATCGGTGATGATCATCGGCATCCGGGTCGCCCGCACGGCGGCCGCGAAGGGATCGCCCCGGTGCGCCTCCGCCTTGAGGTCGTCCGGCACGTGGCTCGTGGCGGTCCCGCCCGTCTCCATCCGGATCAGCCCCTCACAGCGTCGCGCAGGGCAGCCGTCCGACCCGCGTCGTCGGGGCACCAAGCCGGAATTTGCCCGCGCGGTCCAGTCTCTCGCGGCGCGGTTCGCGGAGGGCGGGCGCCGAACGTCGTCCGGCGGTCCCCGCCTTCCCGTATCGGGCGGCGCCCGAGACCGGGAGGCGGGCCGCTGGCGCACCGCTTCGCGGGGGCCTGCCACCAGCAGGCCCCGGCCAAGAAGCTGGCCAAGAAGCTGGCCAAGAACCGGGCCAAGAAGCTGGCCAAGAACCGGGCCGGCTCTTGCGGTCCGGCGGGAACCAGCGGCGCCGCCCGAGCCTCACGGGCTCCGGCCGTCGGGCCGCGTCTGCGGGCCCGGCACCGGGGCGCCGGCGGCGCCGCCCCGCAGGGGCGGCGTGCTGTTCGGGCTGCGCAGCACGATCAGGACGCTGCCGAGGACCGAGAGGGCGAGGGCGGTCGCGAGGAGGATGAAGAGCCAGCGGGGCATCCGGGGCGGTTAGCACATCGGAGCCGGCGCGCCGAGCGGCCCGGCCGGTGACGGGCCGAACCAGCGGCCCACCGCCTCCCGCAGGCCGTCGAGGGCGGTTGCCGCGCCCGTCCAGGCGACGCAGCCGTCGGGGCGGACCAGCGTCGAGGGCCCGTCCGGGACCGCCACGCAGCTCACCCGGCCCGTCGCCGCGGCGACCATCCGGGAGGCCGCGCCGTCGGCGCTGCCGTCGACGAGGAGGCCCCGGCCGTCCTGCATCGCGCCGTAGAGCGTCGCGCCACCGGCGCCGAGCGGCCCGTCGCCGGCCATTCGGCCGACCGCGTCCTCGGGCGAGCCGAGATCGTACCGGGCGCTCAGGCCGCGCATCAGGCCGCCGAGGATCCGGCTGACCTCGTCGCTCTCCAGGAGCCGCGCCATCAGGTCGCGCAGCGCGCCCGATTGCGGATCGGGCCGCAGGATCGCCGCCTGGGCGCGGGTGTTGGCCGTGACGGCCTCGGCCACCGGGCGCCGCTCGGCCGTGTAGGTGTCGAGCAGGGTCTCGGGCATCTCCCCGCGCAGCACGGCGGCGAGCTTCCAGCCGAGATTGGCGGCGTCGCCCAGGCCGAGGCTCAGGCCCTGGCCGCCGAAGGGCGCGTGGACATGCGCCGCGTCCCCGGCGAGCAGCACGCGGCCCCGGCGGTAGGTGTCGACGAGGCGCGTGTTGTCGCCCCACCGGTTCGCGACCGCGACCCGGGCGACGCGGACGTCCGTGCCGCTGACCCGGCGCAGCGCGGTCTCGATCGCGTCGCGCGTGACGGGCGCCTGCCGGTCGGCCGGCGGCCCGCTGAAATCCAGCATGAACAGGCGGCGCGGGAACGGCCCGTGGCCGTAGACGCCCCCCGGCCCGCGGTGCCAGCCGACCGGCAGCGTGCCGGCGGGATCGTCGAGATCGGCGATCGCCTGGTACATGGTGAGCGTCGGCGGCGTGCCGGGGAAGGCGAAGCCGGCCATCTTGCGGACCGCGCTGCGGCCGCCGTCGCAGCCGACGAGATAGGCGCAGCGGACGCGCGCGTCGCCCGTCGGCGCGGTCCAGGCCACCTCAACCCCGTCGGCCGCCTCCGTGAAGCCCGTGAGCGTGCAGCCGCGGCGCAGGTCGATCCCAAGCGCCGCGGCGCGGTCGATCAGCATGGCTTCGAGGCTCTGCTGATCGACCGCGCGCATGCGCCGGTCCGGCTCCGCCTGCGGGCCGCGGCGGATGAACAGGAAGCCGAAATGGCCGCTGAACTGCGCCCCGCGCGGGCCGCCGCCGACCCGACCCGGCAGGCGGCCCATCGCCGCGAGGCTCCGCGCCTCGGCGGCCTCGATCGCCGCGCCCATCCCCCGCCGCTGCAGCGCCTCGACGCCCAGGGGGCCGAGCCCCAGCGCCTTGATGGTGGTGCTCGGCTCGGTGAGGCGCTCCAGCACCCGGACGCGCGCGCCCCCGAGGGTCAGCTCGATGGCTGTAAAGAGCCCGACCGGACCGGCTCCAACCACGACGACGTCGACAGGCTCATCCATGGACTTAATCGATTTCTATACTCAGTCCATTAATGGATGCGGTATGAGGCGGCGCATGTCAACGCCTCCCGACCGCCGGTCCCGCAAGCGCCTCGCCACCCGGCAGGCCATCTCCGACGCCGCCACGCGGCTGTTCCTGGAGCGCGGCTTCGACGCCGTGACGGTGGATGAGATCGCGGCGGCTGCCGATGTCGGCCGGATGACCGTGTTCAACCATTTCCCCCGCAAGGAGGACATGTTCTACGACCGCGATGAGGAGGGGCGCGCACTCCTGCGCGAGACCCTGCGGCAGCGCGATCCCCGGGTCGCGCCGGTCGAGACGCTCCGCCAGCTGGCGCACCGGCTGGTGACGGGCCGGAACCCGGTCGTGGAATTCTCGGCGCGCAGCGGCGCCTTCGTCGCGACGGCGGCCGGGAGCGAGACGCTCAAGGCCCGGGCCCGGGCGATCCGGGACGAACTCGCGGGCGTGGTGCGGGTCGCGCTCGCCGAATCCGTCGGGCGCGGGCCTGAGGATCCCGACGCCGACCTGGCGGCCGGCCTGCTGCTGGCGACCTGGAGCGTGGCCTTCCTCCGGGCGCACCGGACCTTCCGGGCGACGCGGCGGACGGAGGCGGCGAATGGCGCCTTCCTGGCGGTCATCGACCGGGGGACGGCCGGCCTCGCGGCGGCGCTGGCCGGCACGCCCTACGCGGAGGCGGCCGCGCCCTGAGCGGCGACCATCCCCGGGGTCCCGGCCTACGGTGCCTTCAGCACCGCCCGGCAGGCGGCGGGCAGCGCCGCCATGGTCATGGCGGGCTTGGCCTTCGGCGGCGTCTTCGGGGGCTTCGGGTGGAGCACCGCGTCCGAGAACCAGTAGCTGAGGTCGTCGCAGCCGTCGCCCGGCGGCGGCGCGCCCTGGGGCTGGCAATCCTCCTGGCCGGCCGGGCAGGAAAGCCGGATATGGTAGTGGTAATTGTGCCCGTACATCGGGCGGACCTTGGACATCCAGCGGCTGCCCGCGGCGTCGCGGCAGAGGGCCTTCTTGATCGCCGCGTTGACGAAGATGCGCTCCACCTCCGGCTGCTCGGCGGTGATCTTGATCAGCTGCAGGTGCGTGGGCGTCCAGACCTGGGGATCGATGTCGAGGCGGTCGCGGCGGACCATGTCGGTGGCCGAGGTCTCCTCGCGCTCCGCCCGGCTCATGCGGTGGTCGGGCATCGGCGTCAGCCAGACGTCGGCGTCGATGCCGATCTGGTGCGAGGCGTGGCCGGTGATCATCGGGCCGCCGCGGGGCTGGGCCATGTCGCCCACGAGGAGGCCGGGCCAGCCGACCCGGGCGGCCTTCTGCGACAGCCGCTCGATGAAGTCGACGAGGTAGGGCGTGCCCCACATCCGGTTGCGGGACGGACGCATGACTTGCCAGTTCGGCCCGTCGAGCGGCAGCGCCTCGCCGCCGGCGAAGCAGCCCTTGGCGTAGAAGCCGTAGATGTGGGCCGGACCGGAGGACGCCTTGGTGACCCGCCCGAACAGGGCCTTGGCGGGCGTCGAGGGCGCGTCCGGATGCTCCAGGGGCGGCAGCGGCTTCGGATTGACGCTGCCGCGATCCTGGGCCTGCGCGGCGGCGGGCAGGAGCAGGGCGGCGAGCGCGAGGCTCTGGGCGAAACGCGGCATCGGCATGCGGGGGCTGTTCGTCCGGCTGGAGAGGGCGGGCGCGAGCGCCCGCCGGAACGTGGCCCAGGGGCGGGGCGTTTTTCGGGCAGACGGCGCGCGTCGCGCGGAAACGGTCGGGAGGCGGCGATGACGGCCACGGGAACGGGAACGGACACCGGTCAGCCCGGCACGGCGAACCCGGCCGGCCGGGAGCCCCGCCGCCTGATCGCCAGCGATCGGGTCATCGGGACGGATGTCCGCCGGACCGACGGGACACGGGTCGGACGGATCGAGCGGCTGATGCTCGACAAGGTCTCGGGTCGGGTCGCCTACGCGGTGATGAGCTTCGGCGGGTTCCTGGGCCTCGGCGAGGACTTCTACACGCTGCCCTGGTCGGTGCTGCGGTTCGAGCCGCAGCAGGACGCCTACGTGGTCGACATCACCGAGGCGCAGCTGCGCGCCGCCCCGGCCCGCACCCCCGAGGGCACCGATCCGGCCGCGGACGGCGCCTGGGAGGAGCAGATCCACCGCTACTACGACGCGGCGCCCTACTGGGGCATCTAGGCGGCGCCGCGACCGTCTGCGGGTCTCAGCGGACGTGGCGGGTCACCGGCCCGCACCAGCCGGGCAGGTAGTCGGCGTCCTTGGACTTGGCCAGCGACATCGCCCGCTCCAGGGCCGAGGAGAAGTCGTTCTCGATCCGCTTCTCCTTGATGTTCCGCCGCAGGAAGTCGGCCCAGAGGAACTCGCTGAACGGCGTCGTGTCCTTCGCGAAGCCGCCGGCCCGGCGCAGCTCGCCGGCGAGGCTGCGATACGGGTCGTCCACCAGGGCGTCGACGGATTTCGGGATGTCGTCGAAGTGCTGGCGCACGCCGTCGGCGTCGTAGGGGTGGGTCCAGGATTTGTGGTCGCAGACCGTCCAGAACGCGTCCTTGTCGAGGTAGTGCAGGTCGGCCACCACGGTGACGAGCACGTTCTCGACGCCCTCCTCGTGCAGGGCGCGGGAGAGGTGGTGGTGATCGATGATGTAGTGGCGCTTCTTCGGCCCGAGCAGCGTCGGGATCATGTGGGCGCCGAGGAATTCCTTCTTCTTCTCGCCGTCGTACTCCCGCCAGCGCCGCCGCTTCTCCGCCACTTCCCGGTAGCCCACGGTCATCTGCGTCGGGCGCAGCTCCGCGATCGGGATGGTCTTGAGCAGCGGCTCTCTACTGGCCATGGGGTCTCCTTCGTGCGTGGATTTGTCACGCGATCGTCAGACAACACCTATTCAGGATCGAGAGAGCGGCCAGGGCGCGCGGCGCTCACGTTTCCGGCATCGCGCGGACGGCCTCCAGCACGAACACGCGGATCGCCGAGGACAGGTTCTGGCCGTCGCGGCCGGCGTCGATGTGCCCGATGAGGGCCTGGACCGACTGGCCCCGCGCCTCCGCGATCGCCCGCAGGGCTGCCCAGAACGGGTCCTCCAGGGACACGCTGGTCCGGTGGCCGGCGATCATCACGGAGCGCTTGGTGATGCCCGGGCTCATGGCGAGGCGGCTGCGCGTCCCGTCCTCGCGAGCGGAGCGAAGCGACTTAGGGCAGCGCGACCCTGGTCGGCGTGGCGCGACTGGATCGCTTCGCTCCGCTCGCGAGGACGGTGGGGCTGCTGCATCCGGATTTGCTCTCAGTCCGCCGGATCGGGCTCGCCCCGCTCCAGGCGGTGGCCCTCGTGCCGCTCGGTCTCCAGGGCCTTGCGGCGCTGCTGGAGGGTCCTGGCCTTCTTCGGCTGCCCGAAGGCGATCCGGTTGGCCTCGGCCTTCGTGTCGGCCTCGGCGCGGGCCTTCGCCTTGCGGACCTGACGCAGGTTGATGATCTCGGCCATGGATCGCCTCCCGGCAATGGCGGCCGGCGCAGGACACCCGCGCCGGCCAAATACCCAAGAAACTAATCGGCGCTGGGGGCCAGCATGGTCTCCGGCCGGACCACGCGCTCGAACTCCGCCTCGGTCACGTAGCCGAGGCGCAGGGCCTCCTCCTTGAGGGTCGTGCCGTTCTTGTGCGCGGTCTTGGCGATCTCGGCGGCCTTGTCGTAGCCGATCGAGGGGGCGAGCGCGGTGACCAGCATGAGCGACCGGCTCATCAGGTCGGCGATCTTGTCCTCGTTGGCCTTGATGCCGACGACGCAATTGTCGGTGAAGCTCACCGCCGCGTCGGCGAGCAGGCGGATCGACTGCAGCACCGCGTTGGCGATCACCGGCTTGAACACGTTGAGCTCGAAATTGCCCTGGGAGCCGGCGAAGCTCACCGTGGTGCCGTTGCCGATCACCTGGGCGCAGACCATCGTCAGGGCCTCGCACTGGGTCGGGTTGACCTTGCCGGGCATGATCGAGGAGCCGGGCTCGTTCTCGGGGAGCGACAGCTCGCCGAGGCCGGAGCGCGGGCCCGAGCCGAGGAAGCGGATATCCTGGGCGATCTTGAACAGGCCGGCGGCGAGCGCCGAGAGGGCACCCTGCGTGAACACCAGGGCGTCGTGGGTCGCGAGCGCCTCGAACTTGTTCTCGGCCGACGTGAAGGGCAGGCCGGTCAGCTCGGCGACCTTGGCGGCGAAGCGCTCGGCGAATTCCGGATGGGCATTGAGGCCGGTGCCGACCGCTGTGCCGCCCTGGGCGAGCGCCAGCACCCCCGGCAGGGTCGCGGCGACCCGCGAGCCGCCGAGGGCGACCTGCGCGACGTAGCCGGAGAATTCCTGGCCGAGGGAGACCGGCGTCGCGTCCTGCAGGTGGGTGCGCCCGATCTTGACGATCGCGTCGAAGGCCTTGGCCTTGGCGTCGAGGGCGGCGTGGAGGTGGGAGAGCGCCGGCAGCAGGCGGCGCTGGATCTCGCGGGCCACCGCGATGTGCATGGCCGTGGGGAAGGTGTCGTTGGAGGACTGGCCGCGGTTGCAATGGTCGTTCGGGTGGACCGGCGACTTGCCGCCGCGCTGGCCGCCCAGGCGCTCGTTGGCGAGGCTGGCGATCACCTCGTTGGCGTTCATGTTCGACTGGGTGCCCGAGCCGGTCTGGTAGATGACGAGCGGGAACTCGTCGTCGTAGCGGCCCTCAACGACCTCGGCGGCCGAGGCCGCGATGGCGTCGGCGAGCTTCGGGTCGAGGGCGCCGAGATCCTTGTTCACCAGGGCGGCGGCCTGCTTCACGACGCCGAGGGCGTGGACGAGCGGCGCCGGCATCCGGTCGGTGCCGATCTTGAAGTTCTGGATCGAGCGCTGCGTCTGCGCGCCCCAGTAGCGATGCGCCGGGACCTCGATCGGACCGAAGGTGTCGGACTCGGTGCGGGTGGCGGTCTCGGTGGGCGACATCGTGGCCTCTACGTCTGGTGCAGTGCGGTGCCTACTTAAATGAGGCGCGGGTGAATCGCGATGCCGGTTTTCCCCGGTGCGCCGACAAGGGCGGGGCTCTGTTCCCGCCGGACAAGGAGCCGATGAGCGCCACGATCGATCTCTCCGAACCGATGGCCGGCACCCGGTTCCGCCCCGTCGTGCCACCGCCGCTGAAGGAGCCGCTCGGCTTGTTCGAGTTCCTGCGGGCGGCGCGCAAGAACCCGATCACCACCTGGATGGACGCGCATTTCAAGCTGCCGGTCGTGGCGGCCGAGGGCGCGATGGGCCGGATCACCCTGGTGAGTGACCCGGCGCTGATCCGCTACCTGCTCATCGAGAACCCCGACGGCTACCGCAAGGACGACCTCCAGCGCCGCGTGCTGGCCCCGGGGCTCGGCAACGGCCTGCTCAGCGCCGAGGGCGACGAGTGGCGGCTCCAGCGCCGGACGCTGGCGCCGATCTTCAACGCCCGGACGGTCCAGGGCTTCTCCGACGCGATGAACGCCGCCGGGGCGCGGCTCGGCCGCCGCCTCGTCCGCCGCGACGGCAAGCGGGTCGACGTCGCCCTGGAGATGACCCGCGTCACCCTCGACGTGCTGGAGCGGACGATCTTCACGCAAGGTTTGCCGAGCGATCCCGACGCGCTGGGCCGCGCGATCACGCGCTTCCTCGAGGCCGTCGGGCCGATCGACCCCCTCGACGTGTTCGGCGTGCCCGATTTCGTGCCGCGGATCGGCCGGTTGCGGGCGCGCCCGGCGGGGCGCTTCTTCGCCGAGGTGGTCGACGAACTGATCGCCCGGCGCAAGGCGCTGATGACGGGGGGCGAGGCGCCCCGGGACCTGCTGACGCTGCTGCTCGCCGCGCAGGATCCCGAGACCGGCAACGGGCTCTCGGACCTCGCCGTGAAGGCCAACATCGTCACCTTCATCGCCGCCGGCCACGAGACCACGGCCAATTCCCTGACCTGGGCGCTCTACTGCCTGTCGCAGGATCCCGCCGCGCAGGCGCGGGTCGAGGCCGAGGTCGACGCGGCCGGGCCGGGGGATTTCGCCGTCGAGCGCCTGCCCTTCACCCGGGCGGTGATCGAGGAGGCGATGCGGCTGTTCCCGCCGGTCCCGTTTCTCAGCCGGCAGGCGGTCCGCGACGACCGGCTCGGCCGGATCAAGGTGCCGCGGGGCTCGCTGGTGATGGTGGCGCCCTGGGTGCTCCACCGCCACCAGCTGCTCTGGGACGACCCGGAGGCCTTCGTGCCGGAGCGGTTCCTGCCCGAGAACCGGGACGCGATCCCGCGCTTCGCCTACCTGCCGTTCGGGGCGGGGCCGCGGGTCTGCATCGGCCAGAGCTTCTCGATCCAGGAGGCGGTGATCGTGCTGGCCCACGTGGTCCGGGCGGTGCGCTTCCGGCTGCCGGCGGATCACCCGCCGGTCACGCCGCTCCACCGGGTGACGCTCCGGCCGGAGCACGGCTTGCGCATGGAGGCGGCGGCGCGGGACTAGTCGCCCCGCCGCGCCTCGAGCCTGCGCGTGTTGCGGTCGTAGATCCGGCTCGCGATCCAGACACCGACGAAGATCGTCGCCGACATGGCGAGGGCCAGCGCGAGGATCTGGTTGGCATAAGCTTGGGTCATGCGATCAATCCTCCGGACGCAGGAATCTGATCATGAGCTGACCCATGAGATGTAGGACGATCGCCGCGATCAGCAAAGTCCAGCCGCCATCGGCGACCAGATCGAGATGCCGCTGCGCGAGGGGATTGATGACCGCGATGCCGATGGTCGCGATGGCCGACGAGTTCAGCAGGGTCGCGGCTGGCTTGAGACCCTCGTTGAAGCGCTTGGCGCGATGCTTCCGCTCACTCGCCGACAGCATCGGCTGCGCGACCGTGTCGTCCACCGCTCGGACCCCCCGGCCGTCGAGTCGGCCAGGGGCGATCTCAGCTCTTCTTGCGGAAGGCGTCCAGGCTCACGACCTCGGCGCTGCCCTCCTCGCCCTCCTTCTTGGCGGCGGGGCGGGGGGGCTTGTCGTCGGTCTTGCCGGCGTCCTTCTCGCCCGGGGCGGCGGGCGCGGGCAGCCCCTTCGGCGCGCCCGCGCCGATCGTCGCGAGACCGGCGCTCTTGGGCCGCACCTCGCCGGGTTCCGAGCCGGCGCCGCGGGGACCGGGCTTGGCCGGGGCGGCGTTGGCCTCCTCGGGGGTCTCGCCGGCCTCGCTGAGGTCGAACTTCAGGCCGAACTGCACGGAGGGGTCGAAGAAGCCCGACAGGGCGTCGAACGGCACCAGCAGGCGCTCCGGCACACCCGAGAAGGACAGGCCGACCTCGAAGGCGTGCTCGGTGACGTTGAGGTCCCAGAACTGGTGCTGCAGGACGATCGTCATGTCCTGCGGGTACTTCTCGCGCAGGGCCTGCGACATCCGCACGCCGGGGGCCTCCGTCCGGAACGAGACGTAGAAATGGTGCTCGCCCATCAGCCCCTCGCGGGCCGCGTCGGTCAGCACCTTGCGCACCACGCCGCGCAGGGCGTCCTGTACCAGGAGGTCGTAGCGGATCAGGTCGTCTGCCATCTGCGGTCGCGCTCTCGCCCGGTCTGCCCGGCGCCCCGCCGCGGATGGCCGGACCGAGGACTGAAGTGGAGGCTTCTGTTGCCAGGCGCCTCCGAACCCCGCCTATGCGGAGCTACCCGCTAGGACTTCAGGTCGATATTGGGGACCGCTTACGCGGCCACCGCCACCGGAGCAAAGTTGTCGTTGGCAACTATTGCAAAGGCCCGATAACGGCGGAACCATGCCGAGCGAAAGCTCAACCTTTACGCCCTCGTCGATCCTATTTCGCCCCCGCCGAAGCCCCGGTTCCGATCACGCCCCTTGCGGCAGCATGTCCTGGGCTCGGGTGGAGGCGCCGGGTACCGCCCCCGGGTCCGATAGGTTTATTGCGAAGAACGTTTATCGCCATAGCCGGCCTCGCGACCGGCTCCCGAGATATAGAGGGGATCGGTCCGGTTTTGAAGCCCGATCGTGTCGCGCCGCCGCCTCATTTGGAGCCTCCGGGGGAGGCTGTTGCCGGAAGTGCGCAGTCGCGCGCCGCCGTCCCCGACGCGCGGGGCCCGCTCGAGCGCGCCTGGGGCGCGACGTGGCGGCTCGGCGCCCTGGTCGCCCTCGTGGTCGTCTATCTCGGCGCGGCGAGCCTCCTGTCCCTCGCCACGGTGCGCGTCGGCTTCGACCTCTGGAGCGGGATCGACCCGTTCCTGCCCCCCGAGCGGCGCCCGTTCCTGGGCGCGGTGGAACTCGCCCACCGGGCCTTCGCGATCGACGCCCTGCGCCAGGTCTACCTCGCCGCCCTGGTGCTCGGCGGCGCGTGGTGGCACGACCGGGCCGGTTGGCGCCGCCGCCTCGCCCTCGACCGCGAGCGGCCGAACGGCATGCGGCCGGTCGCGCTGCTGGGCCTCCTGCTGGTCTGGCCGGTGCTGCACATCGCCTGGGTCACCGGCACGGCGGAGCTGTTCGGCGCGAGCTTCGGCCAGCACGTGCGGCTGTCGCCGTTCATGAGCCAGGCGGCGGTCGCGGCCTGGCTCGCCTATCTGGCGATCCTGGCGCCGGTGGCCGAGGAGCTGCTGCTGCGCGGCGAGGCCTTCGCCCGCGCCCGGGCGGCCGTCGGACCCGCGGGGGCGATCCTGGTCACCGCGCTCATCTTCGCCGCCGCCCACATCTCGTCCTGGGGGCTCGCCCGGCCGGTCTCGCTGCTGCCCCTCGCCCTGGCGCTGGGCTGGCTGCGCTGGCGCACCGGCCGGCTCTGGCCCGGCATCGCCCTGCACGGCTGGTCGAACCTCGCCCTGGTGACCTACCTGCTCTGGCCGGTCTGAAGGTCGGCCTGGCCGGCAGGGCGCCGCGCGCAGGCCTGCGCCGGGCAGGCTCCCGGCGCGACGGCGGTGGACATATGGCGGCGGCGCGCTTGCCGGCCGGCGCGCCGGCGCGCAGGAATGGGCGATGGACGCTTATCACGACCTGCTCCGGCGGATCCTCGACGCGGGCGTCGCCAAGGACGACCGCACCGGCACCGGCACGCTCTCGGTGTTCGGCCACCAGATGCGCTTCGACCTGTCGGCGGGCTTCCCGCTGGTCACCACGAAGCGGCTGCACCTGCGCTCGATCATCCACGAGCTGCTCTGGTTCCTGGCGGGCGACACCAACGTGGCGGCGCTGAAGGCGAACGGCGTGACGATCTGGGACGAGTGGGCGGACGAGCGCGGCGATCTCGGCCCGGTCTACGGCAAGCAGTGGCGCTCCTGGGAGAAGCCCGGCGGCGGCACGGTCGACCAGATCGCCGGGGTGCTCGACGAGATCCGGCGCAACCCCGATTCCCGCCGCCTGATCGTGTCGGCCTGGAACCCGGCCGACCTCGACCGGATGGCCCTCGCGCCCTGCCACTGCCTGTTCCAGTTCTACGTCAGCGAGGGGCGGCTCTCCTGCCAGCTCTACCAGCGCTCGGCGGACGCCTTCCTGGGCGTGCCGTTCAACATCGCGAGCTACGCCCTCCTGACCCACATGATCGCCCAGGTGACCGGCCTCGGGGTCGGCGACTTCGTCCACACCTTCGGCGACGCGCACCTCTACAGCAACCACCTGGAGCAGACCCGCACCCTCCTGGCCCGGGAGCCGCGCCCGCTGCCGCACCTGCGGCTCAACCCGGAGGTGCGCGACCTCTTCGCCTTCCGGTTCGAGGACATCGCCATCGAGAACTACGACCCGCATCCCGCCATCGCGGCCCCGGTGGCGGTATGAGCCCGATCGTTTCCCTGGTCGCCGCCGTCGCCCGCAACGGCGTGATCGGCCGCGACAACGGGCTCGCCTGGCATCTCTCCAGCGATCTCAAGCGCTTCAAGGCCCTGACCATGGGCAAGCCGATGCTGATGGGCCGGCGCACCTGGGATTCGATCGGCCGGCCCCTACCGGGGCGCCGCACCCTGGTGCTGACCCGGGTCACGGGCTTCCGCGCCGAGGGGGTCGAGACCGTCCACGACTGGGACTCCGCGCTGGCCGCCGCCGGGGCGGAGCTGATGGTGGTCGGCGGCGCCGAGATCTACGCGCTCGCGCTCCCGCACGCCGACCGGCTCCACCTCACCGAGGTCGAGGCCGAGCCCGCCGGCGACGTGCGATTCCCCGCCTTCGACCGCGCCCGCTTCCGGGAGACGTTCCGCGAGGCGCACCCGGCGGGCCCGCGGGACGAGCACGCCTTCGCCTTCGTCGACTGGGAGCGCGCACGCTGAGGCGCGCCGCCGCATTTGCGTTCCGCGCCGCGCATGCCCACCTGCCAGCCTTGACAGCACGGGGCGTGCGCCCGCAGGTGCCTGTCGGGTGCGCGCGCTCACGCCGGGCCTGCACATCCTGCGGGAAGATGCGCGTGCGGGCCCTCGAGGCCTCCAGCCGGGAGCGGTCGCGGTGCGATCGGTCCGGATGGTCGGGACTAGGCGGGCGAGCGTGGCCGTTCAGGCAGGGGGCGCCGGTCGGGACGTGGGCCGGGCGCGGACAGGCAGGAGACGACGGCTAGGATGCCTTGGAGCAATCAGAGCGGCGGCGGGGGGCCCTGGGGCCGGCCCGGCGGTAACGGCGGTGGTCCCTGGGGTGGCGGCAGCGGCGGCGGCGGTGGCAAGACGCCGCCGAACCTCGAGGACCTGCTCCGGCGCGGGCAGGACCGCCTGCGCGGTCTGATCCCGGGCGGCGGCGGCGGTTCGGGCGGCGGTTACGGCGGCGGCGGCTCGACCGGCGTCGGCGGCGGCCGCAGCGCGGCGGTGATCGCCGTCCTGGCCGTCGCCATCTGGCTCGCGACCGGCTTCTACACCGTCTACCCCCGTCAGGTCGGCATCGAGACCATCTTCGGCCGCTACGTCGGCACCAAGGGCGAGGGCCTGCGCTACAACTTCCCCTATCCGATCGGCGGGGTGGTGAAGCCGGATGTCGGCTCCCAGAACTCGATCCAGATCGGCTTCCGCGCCGGCCCGAACGGGCAGGGCCGCAACCGCGACGTGCCGGACGAGAGCCTGATGCTCACCGGCGACGAGAACATCGTCGATCTCGACTTCGAGGTGCAGTGGCGGGTCAACCCGCTGAAGGCCTCCGACTTCGTGTTCAACCTCCAGAATCCGGAGGGCACCATCAAGGCGATCTCCGAGAGCGCGATGCGCGAGGTGATCGGCCGCCGCAACATCCAGGCGATCCTCACCAACGAGCAGTCGAGCATCGCCCAGGAGGTGAAGGAGATGGTCCAGAAGGCGCTCGACGAGTACGGCGCCGGCGTGCGCATCGAGGTGGTGCAGCTCGTCTCGGTCAACCCGCCGCCGGAAGTGCGCCCCGCTTTCATCGACGTGAACGCGGCCCAGCAGGACGCCGACACGGCGCAGAACGAGGCCAAGACCTACGCCAGCCGCGAGGTGCCGCAGGCCCGCGGTAAGGCGTCCCAGATCGTCCAGCAGGCCGAGGCCTACCGGACGAAGGCGACCGCCGACGCCACCGGCCAGGCCGCGCGCTTCAGCGAGGTCTACGCCTCCTACAAGGCCGCCCCGGCGATCAGCCGCGAGCGGATCTTCCTGGAGACGATGGAGAAGGTCCTGGGCTCCGTGAACAAGGTGATCATCGACCAGAACGGGACGCAGTCCGGCGGTGCCACCGCGGCCGGCGTGCTGCCGGTGCTGCCGCTCTCCGAGTTCGGCGCCCGCGCCCAGACCCAGACGGGAGCTGCCCGATGAAACAGGCTCTCCGCACCGGCCTGATCGTGGTCGCGGCCATCGTCGCGATCGGCCTCTACGCCTCGATCTTCACCGTCGGCCAGATGCAGCAGGCGCTCGTCCTGCAGTTCGGCCGCGTCCGGGCCGTCCTCAACGCCACCGGCGAGGACAAGCCCGGCCTGTACTTCAAGATCCCGTTCATGGAGAACGTGGTCGTCTTCGACAAGCGCGTGCTCGACCTCGACCTGCCAGTCCAGACGGTGCTCACCGCCGACCGGCAGAACCTGGAGGTGGACGCCTTCGCCCGCTACCGGATCGTCGATCCGCTGCGCTTCTACCAGGCGGTGGGCAATATCGGGCTGGCCAACCAGCGGCTCGCGAGCTTCACCAATTCCGGCCTGCGCAACGTGCTCGCCCGCTCGACCCGCGACGCGATCGTGAAGACCGATCGCGGGCAGCTGATGCACCAGATCCAGGAGGACGTGAACCGGCAGGCCAAGGCGCTCGGCATCGAGATCGTCGACCTGCGCATGACCCGCGTCGACCTGCCCGCGCAGAACTCGGCCGCTGTCTACCGGCGGATGAAGACCGAGCGCGAGCGCGAGGCCGCCGACATCCGCGCCAACGGTGACCAGATCGCCGCCACGATCCGCGCCAAGGCCGACCGCGAGGTCACGGTCATCCTGGCCGAGGCGACGCAGAAATCCGAGCAGCTGCGTGGACAGGGTGACGCGGACAAGAACCGCATCCTCGCGGACGCGTTCGGGAAGGACGCGGATTTCTTCAGCTTCTACCGCTCGATGCAGGCCTACGAGAGCGGGCTGAAGGGATCCGATACCCGCCTGGTGATCAGCCCGAACACGGACTTCTTCCGCTTCTTCAGCGATCCGCAGGGCCGGGCACCCGCCCCGGCCGCCCGCGGGCCGCGCGGGCCGGCCGATCCGAGCGCCACCACGGGCTCGACGACCGGCTCCACGGCGGGGACGGCGCGCTGAGGGGGCCCGTTGGCGCCCCGGCGCCCGGGGATTACCGTGCAGGACAACCCGCGGGCGATCGGCCATCGGTCGAGGCCCGCGGGACCGGAAACGCGTTCATGAAGAGGTCGACCATGCACCCCGTCGCGAGCGCCCCCGAGGCGCCGTTCGACCGCGCCCCGGCGCGGCCCCGCTCCCGCGCCCGCGCGGTGATGGCCTCGATCCTGATCGGCGCCTCGGTCACCGTCTCCGTGGCCGCGACCGCCCTGCCGGTGCCGGCCTTCGCCAAGGGGCCGGCCTCCCTCGCCGATCTCGCCGAGCAGGTCACCGACGCGGTGGTGAACATCTCCGCGTCCACCACCGTCGAGGCCCGCGCCGGCCGTGCCGGGCCGCAGGTGCCCCCGGGCACCCCGTTCGAGGACCTGTTCGAGGAGTTCTTCAACCGGCGCGGCGGCCGCGGCGGCGGTGGCGGCGGTGACGGCGACGGGCCGCGTCAGCAGCGCAAGTCGAACTCCCTCGGCTCCGGCTTCATCATCGATTCCGCCGGCCTCGTGGTGACGAACAACCACGTCATCGGCGACGCCAACGACATCCAGGTCATCCTGCACGACGGCACGAAGCTGAAGGCCGAGATCGTCGGCAAGGATTCGAAGATCGACCTCGCGGTCCTGCGGGTGAAGCCCCCGGCCGACCGCACGCTGAAGGCCGTGCCGTTCGGCGATTCCGACAAGATGCGGCCCGGCGACTGGGTCATCGCCATCGGCAACCCGTTCGGGCTCGGCGGCTCGGTCTCGGCCGGCATCGTCTCGGCGCGGGGCCGGAACATCGAGTCCGGACCCTACGACAACTACATCCAGACCGACGCGGCCATCAACAAGGGCAATTCCGGCGGCCCGCTGTTCAACATGGACGGCGAGGTGATCGGCATCAACACGGCGATCCTGTCGCCGACCGGCGGCTCGGTGGGCATCGGCTTCGCGGTCCCGTCGGGCACGGCCAAGCCCGTGATCGACCAGCTCCGCGACTTCGGCGAGGTCCGCCGCGGCTGGCTCGGCGTGCGCATCCAGAACGTCGACGACACCACGGCCGAGGCGCTCAACCTCAAGGGCGGCGCGCGGGGCGCCCTGGTGGCCGGCGTCGACGAGAAGGGACCGGCCAAGACCGCCGGGATCGAGGTCGGCGACGTGATCCTGAAGTTCAACGGCGCGCCGGTGAAGGCCTCGGGCGACCTCCCGCGCATCGTCGCCTCGACCCCGGTCGGCCAGAAGGTCGACGTGGTCGTCATGCGCAAGGGCGAGGAAGTGACGAAGCCCGTCACCCTCGGCCGCCTGGAGGACGGCGACAAGCCGCAGCTCGCCAACCTGCGCCAGCCGGAGCCCGAGAGCGCGACCCGGCAGGCGCTGGGCCTCAACCTCTCCGGCATGACCGACGAGCTGCGCAAGAAGTACTCCATCAAGGACACCGTGAAGGGCGTGGTCGTCACCCGGGTCGACCCGAACTCGACCGCCGCCGACAAGCGGATCCAGCCCGGCGAGGTGATCGTCGAGGTCGGCCAGGAGTCGGTCAGCACCCCCGCGGAGGTGACCAAGCGGATCGACGCCCTCAAGAAGGACGGGCGCAAGTCGGTGCTGCTGCTGGTGGCGGGCGCCACCGGCGACGTGCGCTTCGTGGCCGTCGGCCTCGACTGAGCGGCCTCATCCGCGTCGCCGAGGGCCGTCGCTCCGCGGGGGGCGGCGGCCCTCGCGCGTTCAGGGGTCCCACATTGACGCTGCGCCGCGGCACGGCACACTGGGGCCGCGAGTCGGTGCGGCTCGGACGGGTTCGGACCCATGGCGGCCGTAGCGTTCGACACCCTGAAATTCGCCCGCGCCCTGCGGGAGAAGGCGAAGCTGTCGCCCGAGCAGGCGGAGGGCCTGGCCGACGCGCTGGTCGACGTCTTCGACAGCAATCTGGCGACGAAGGCCGATATCTACGAGCTGCGAGCCGATATTCAGATGGTCCGTGGTGACATCGAGGCCCTGAAAATCCAGAGCCGTGCCGACACCGAAGCGCTTCGGCTCGCCACCCAGGGGGATATCGAAAGCCTTCGCGTGACGACCAAGGCCGACAGCGACAATCTCCGGCTCTCGACCACCTCCGATATCGAGACGCTTCGCCTCTCCACGACGGCTGGCCTCGAAGGCCTACGGATGGAGATCAAAGCAGGCCTGGACAGTCTGCGCCTCGAGACCAAGGCCGACATCGAGGCCGTGAAGGGCGCGATCGCCTCCGCGAAGGTCGAGACGGTGCGCTGGCTCGTCGGCGCGATCGGCTTTCAGACGCTCGCCGTGCTCGGCGCGGTCATCGCCCTGACCCGCACCCTCCACTGAGCCTCAGCCCACGAACTCCGCCGCCGCGTAGCCCTGCAGGTACAGGAGCGCGGTGAGGTCGCCGTGCTCGACCTGGACCCGCGCCGCGGCCGCGACCGCGGGCTTGGCCCGGAACGCCACCCCGAGGCCGGCCTCGCCCAGCATGTCGAGGTCGTTGGCGCCGTCGCCGACCGCGAGGGTCTCGGCGGCGCCGAGGCCCAGCTGCCCGCGCAGCGCGATCAGCGTCGCGCGCTTCTCGGCCTTCCCGACGATCGGGTCCTCCACCAGGCCGGTGAGCCGCCCGTCCGCCACGCCCAGCACGTTGGACCGGTGCTCGTCGAAGCCGATCATCGCGGCGATCGGGCCGGTGAACAGCGTGAAGCCGCCGGAGACCAGGCAGGTGTGGGCGCCATGCGCCCGCATTGTCCGCACCAGCGTGCCGCCGCCCGGGGTCAGGGTCAGGTGCTCGGCGATCAGCCCGTCGACCGCGCCGACCGGGATGTCCTTCAGGAGCGCGACGCGCTCGCGCAGGGCCGGCTCGAAGGCGATCTCGCCCCGCATCGCCCGCTCGGTGATCGCCGCCACGTGGTCCTTGAGGCCGAGCGTCCCGGCGAGCTCGTCGATGCATTCCTGCTCGATCATGGTGGAATCCATGTCGGCCAGGAACAGGCGCTTGCGCCTGTGGGTGTCGGCGGGCAGCACCGCGAGGTCGATCGGCTCGCCGGCCAGCGCCGTGCGCAGCCTGTCGGTGAGGGACGCCGCGGCCGCGGGCTCGCCCGGCACCAGCAGCTCCGCCGCCACCTCGCCGTGCAGGATCCGGGGCTGGTGCTCCGTCCGCAGCACGGCGCGCGTCTCGGCCAGCACCGCGTCGGTGATGGACGGCCGATCCGGGTTTGCTATCAGGACCGCGACCAGCATCGTGGAGTTTCGCCTTGCCGCCAGACCGGGGGGAAGCCGGGGGGCGCCCGGCCGCGGTCCTCATCGCAGGGCCCACCGCGTCGGGCAAGTCGGCGCTGGCCGCCCGGCTGGCGGAGCGTCACGGCGGCGTGGTGATCAACACCGATTCCATGCAGGTCTACGCGGACCTGCGCCGCCTGACCGCGCGGCCCGACCCGGACGAGGAGGCGCGGGTGCCCCACCGGCTCTACGGCCACGTCGACGGCGCCGTGAACTATTCCGCGGGGCACTTCTCACGGGACGCGGCGGCGCTGCTGGCGACGCTCGGCGGGCGCCTGCCGGTCTTCGTCGGCGGCACCGGCCTGTACTTCCGGGCGCTGGAGCAGGGGTTTTCGGAACTGCCGCCGGTGCCCGACGTCGTGCGGCGGCAGGTGCGGGACGCGGCCGAGGGCCGCCCGACCGAGGCGCTGCACGCCGAGCTCGGCCGGCACGATCCCGAGGGGGCCGCCCGCCTGCGGCCGAGCGACCGGATGCGGGTGATGCGCGCCCTGGAGATTTTTCTCGCGACGGGCCGGCCGATCGCCAGCTTCTACGGCGACCCGGTGCCCGGGCCGCTCGCCGGCCGGAACCTCCAAAGAATCTTCCTGGCACCCGACCGGGCGGTGCTGCGCGCCCGGATCGACGCCCGCTTCCGGACCATGATCGCCGAGGGGGCGCTGGACGAGGTCGCCCGCCTGCGCGCGCGCGATCTCGACCCGATGCTGCCGGTGATGCGCGCCCACGGGGTGCCGGGCCTGATCGCCCACCTCGACGGCGCGATGAGCCTCGAAGCGGCGATCGTCCGGGGGCAGGCGGACACGCGGGCCTACGCCAAGCGCCAGGTCACGTGGTTCCGCCACCAGATGGGGCAGGCGTGGCGCTGGGTGGATCCGGAGGCGGCGGAGGTCGAAGCGCTGTTCTGAGGCGAGCGCCCGACCCGCCGGGCGAGCCCGGCGCGCCTTGCGCCGCGACCGGTGCGGCCCCCTCTCGCGCGGGAGAGAGGGCCTGTCGTGTCCGTCTTGCCCGGTCCTCGGCTCCGGGCGAAGGCCGGAGGCGTCAGCGCTCCAGCCGCGCCACGAGGCTCGACGTGTCCCAGCGGTTGCCGCCCATCGCCTGCACCTCGGCGTAGAACTGGTCGACGAGGGCCGAGACCGGCAGCTTGGCACCGTTGCGGCGGGCCTCGTCCAGCAGGATGCCCAGGTCCTTGCGCATCCAGTCGACCGCGAAGCCGAAGTCGAACTTGCCCGCGTTCATGGTCTTGCCGCGGTTCTCCATCTGCCAGGAGCCGGCGGCGCCCTTGGAGATCACGTCGAGCACCGCCTCGACGTCGAGGCCGGCGCGCTTGGCGAAGTGGACGCCCTCCGACAGGCCCTGGACGAGGCCGGCGATGCAGATCTGGTTGACCATCTTGGTGAGCTGGCCGGCGCCGGCCGGGCCCATCAGCCGGCAGGCGCGGGCGAAGGACCCGATCGCGCCCTCGACCTTGGCGTATGTCGCCGCGTCGCCGCCGCACATCACGGTGAGCACGCCGTTCTCGGCGCCCGCCTGGCCGCCGGAGACCGGCGCGTCGATGAAGCCGAGCCCCTTGGCCTCGGCCGCCGCGGCGAGCTCCCGGGCGACCTCGGCGGAGGCCGTGGTGTGATCGACGAACACCGCGCCGGGCTTCATGCCGGCGAGCGCCCCGTCGTCGCCCAGCACGACGCTGCGCAGGTCGTCGTCGTTGCCCACGCAGGCGAACACGATCTCGGCGCCCTCGGCGGCCTGCCGGGGCGTGGGCGCGTGGGCGCCGCCGTAGGTCTTCACCCAGGCCTCGGCCTTCGGGGTGGTGCGGTTGTAGACGGTGACGTCGTGGCCACCCTTCTTGGCGAGGTGTCCGGCCATCGGGCCGCCCATCACGCCGAGACCCAGGAATGCGACCTTCGCCATTGTCGTGCGCTCCTCGCGGGCCCGACCGCGCCGGCGCCCTTCCATCTCCGACGGCGGGCGGCGACGGAGCTCGGCAGCCGGGCCGTGAAGGGGGTCGGGGCCGTGCCGGGGGACCCGATGTGACAGATTGGGCGTCGTGCCGCCGCCGACGCTGCATCACAGCTCGGATCGCTTGCGTCAACGCCGGACCAATAGGATAACCCGCCCGTGTAGCCCGGGACCACGAAGTCCCAGCCGGAGCCCCCCGCGCGGCCCCGCGCGCGAGGCGTTCGGTCAGGGAGTGGGACATGGGTACGGCGATCGGCAGGCACGGGCCCTGGGCCCTCGTGGGGGCGCTCGGCGCCGCGGCGCTGGCGATCGTGGCGAGCCAGCGCGGCGAGACGATCAATGCCCTCTGGATCGTGGTCGCGGCGGTCTGCGTCTACCTCATCGCCTACCGCTACTATTCCCAGTTCATCGCCGACAAGGTGATGCGGCTCGACCCGAAGCGCGCGACCCCCGCGGTGCGCCACAACGACGGGCTCGACTACGTGCCCACCAACCGCGGCGTCCTGTTCGGCCACCACTTCGCGGCGATCGCGGGCGCGGGCCCGCTGGTCGGCCCGGTGCTCGCCGCCCAGATGGGCTACCTGCCCGGCATGCTGTGGATCCTGGCCGGCGTGGTCCTCGCGGGCGCCGTGCAGGACTTCATGGTCCTGTTCGTGTCGATGCGCCGGGACGGCCGCTCGCTCGGCGAGCTGATCCGGGCCGAGCTCGGCACGATTCCCGGCATCATCGCCCTGTTCGGCACCTTCCTGATCATGGTGATCCTGCTCGCCGTGCTGGCGCTGATCGTCGTCAAGGCGCTGGCCGAGAGCCCCTGGGGCACCTTCACGGTGATGTCGACGATCCCGATCGCCATGCTGATGGGCGTCTATTCGCGCTACATCCGGCCGGGCAAGATCGGCGAGGTCTCGATCCTCGGCTTCGTCCTGCTGATGCTGGCGATCGTCGCCGGCGGCTCGGTGGCGGCGAGCCCGGTCTGGGGGCCGGCCTTCACCTTCACGGGCCCACAGCTCTGCTGGATGCTGATCGGCTACGGCTTCGTGGCGTCGATCCTGCCGGTCTGGCTGCTGCTGGCCCCGCGCGACTACCTGTCGACCTTCCTCAAGATCGGCACCATCGTGGGCCTCGCGCTCGGCATCGCCTTCGTGGCGCCGCACATGCAGATGCCGGCGATCACCAAGTTCGTGGACGGCACCGGCCCGGTCTGGGCGGGCAGCCTGTTCCCGTTCCTGTTCATCACCATCGCGTGCGGCGCGGTCTCGGGCTTCCACGCCCTGATCTCGTCGGGCACCACCCCGAAGCTGATCGCCAGCGAGTCCGACGCCCGCTTCATCGGCTACGGCGGCATGCTGATGGAATCCTTCGTGGCGATCATGGCGCTGGTCTCGGCCTGCGTGATCGACCCGGGCGTCTACTTCACCATGAACTCGCCCGCGGCCCTCGTCGGCACGACGCCCGAGACCGCCGCGGCCGCCGTGACCAAGCTCGGCTTCGCCACCACCCCGGAGGTGATCACCCAGACCGCCGCCGACGTCGGCGAGCACACGATCATCTCGCGGGCCGGCGGCGCGCCGACCCTCGCGGTCGGCATGGCCCACATCATCTCGTCCGCCATCGGCGGCAAGGCGATGATGGCCTTCTGGTACCACTTCGCGATCCTGTTCGAGGCGCTGTTCATCCTCACGGCGGTGGACGCGGGCACCCGCGCCTGCCGGTTCATGGTGCAGGACCTCGTGGCGCTCGCGGTGCCGTCGTTCAAGAACACCACGTCGTGGGGCCCGAGCATCGCGGCGACCGCCATCTCGGTGGGGGCCTGGGGCTACTTCCTGTACCAGGGCGTGACCGACCCGCTCGGCGGCATCAACACCCTGTGGCCGCTCTTCGGCATCTCGAACCAGATGCTGGCCGCGGTGGCGCTGACGCTCTGCACGGTGGTGATCTTCAAGATGAAGCGCGAGCGCTACGCGTTCGTGACCATCATCCCCACCGCGTGGCTGTGCATCTGCACTCTCACGGCCGGCTGGCAGAAGATCTTCTCGGCCGACCCGAAGATCGGCTTCCTGGCGCACGCCGAGCGCTACGCGGCGGCCGCCGCCGAGGGCAAGATCCTGGCACCGGCCAAGAACGCCGACCAGATGAGCCAGATCATCCTCAACGACCGGATCGACGCGGTGCTGGCGGCCCTGTTCATCGGCCTCGTCGTCGCCATCGCGGGCTTCGGCATCGCCGCCTGCCTGAAGGCGTGGCGCGCCGATCGCTGGACCGCGCTGGAGACCGAGCCGCACATGGTCCCGGCCGAGTAGGAGGTCCCATGCTGCCGTCGTCGAACCTGCGGGACCGGATCCGGACGCTGTCCAAGTGCGTCTGCGACGGTGCCCGTCTGATGGTCGGGCAGGGGGACTACGCGGCCTATGCCGAGCATGTCCGCCGCACCCATCCCGACCAGGCGCCGATGAGCGAGGTGGAGTTCTTCCGCAACCGGGAGAACGCCCGCTTCGGGGTCGGCAACACCGCGGGCTTCCGCTGCTGCTGACAGGCGGCCGGTGAGCTTGGTCGTCCTTGCTTCGCTGCGCGCGCGATGACGGCGGCGTGTCCTCGCCGCGGACCGGGCCCCGCTCGCTGCGCGGACCCGATCGGGCCCGGCCGGCGTTCTCCACGCCGGAGGGCCGCCCGGCCCTCGCCAGATGCGGAAGGCCGATGACCGACCAGAGCGTGCAGGACCCGATCGAGCCCCGGGCCGTCAACATCGCCCATGCCTGGGAGCGGGCCTACTGGGCGCGCCGGTTCATGGTCCCGGTGGAGCAGGTCGAGGCCGCCGTGGCGGCGGTCGGCGACGATCCGGCCCGCGTGGCCGCCCATCTCGGGCGGGACTGGCCGGGCCACGAGCCCGCCACCTGATCCCGCCGCGCGAGGACTAGTCCTCCGCGATCCCGGGCTTAAGCTCGGCCGCATCTTGACTCCGCCGCCACAATATCCGCCATCTCAGGCCCGACGGGAGGTCGGCATGAGCATTTTCCAGGACGCCATCCTTCGGTTCGGCCGCACGATCATGTCGTACGCGGGCGACGCGGTCTTCCTGCAGGCCGCGGTCTCGTCCGCCGCCAACGTCATCGTGGCCGATGGCGACGTGGGCGAGGAGGAGATCGAGTCGGCGATCACCGGCATCCGCGCCAACCCGATCCTCGAGAAATCCTACGACACGCTGCGCGTGGAGCAGGAGCTCTACGAGGCGATCACCCGGGCCAAGACTCGGGCCGGGCGGCTGGAGAACCTGCGCCATGTCGGCGCCATCGCGGATCGGCCGATCGAGCAGCGCCAGGACGTGTTCCTGATCGGCGCGGACGTGGCCGATATCGACGGCATCAGCGAGGTCGAGCACAAGGCGCTCGACGAGATCGCCGGGGCGCTGCAGGTCGACAAGTCCGCCCTGCTGCGCTGATCCGGCCGGCCCGTCGCCCGGCAGAATCCGGGACGGCGCGCCGGGACCGCTCTCCCCGTCCGGCACCCGCATCCCGAGGTGACGCGGCCCGGCCCGCCGTGCCGGGTCTTCGCGGACGCCGGCGCGGGCGCGAGGCCGCCGCCATCCCGAACCTGCGGCGACGCGGCCCGTCCCTTGCCTGACCGGACGTGATAGCGAAACAGTCCGGGTTTAGCCGGTGAGCCGGTATACAACGCGGAGTTGCCGGCCCGGGGCCGGACGGCGGAGACCGCATGGGCCTCGTCCTCTACGCGCTCAAGTTCCGGATCACGACCTACGTGCTCGCGGTCCTGATGATGCTCGGCGGCGTCGGGGCGATCGTCGTCGCGCCGAAGGACGTGCTGCCGGTCGTCGACATCCCGGTCGTAGTGGTGGTCTGGACCTATACCGGCCTCTCGGCGCCGGAGATGGAACAGCGCATCACGACCTACGCCGAGTACGGCATCTCCAACAACGTCAACAACATCCGCCGCATGGAGTCGACGACGCTCCAGGGCACGGCGGTGCAGCGGATCTACTTCGAACCCACCGTCAGCCTCAATCTCGCCATCGCCCAGGTGGTGTCCTCGACCAACTCGATCCGTGCCGTGATGCCCCCCGGCACGCAGCCGCCGGTGATCGTGCGCTACTCCGCCTCCTCGGTGCCGGTGATCCAGCTCGCCCTGACCTCGGCCAAGGAGAGCCTCAACCAGGTCTACGACTACGCCCAGTACCGGATCCGCCAAACCCTGGCGCAGGTCCCGGGCTCGACCCTGCCGTCGCCCTTCGGCGGCGCGCCCCGGCAGATCATGGTTGACCTCGACCTCAACGCCCTCCAGGCGCTCGGACTGACGCCGCTCGACGTCACCAACGCCATGACGGCCCAGAACCTGACCGTGCCGTCCGGCCTCGCCAAGATCGGCGAGCAGCAGTACCCGGTCCAGCTCAACGGCACCCCGCCGTCGATCGAGACCCTGAACCTCGCGCCGATCAAGGTGGTGGCCGGCCAGCCCGTGCTGGTGCGCGACGTCGCCTACGTCCGCGACGGCGGCCCGCCGCAGGTCAACGTGGTCAGCGCCGACGGCCAGCAGGCGGTGCTGATGCAGATTATCAAGAACGGCAACGCCTCGACCCTCAGCGTGGTCAACAACGTCAAGGCGGCGATGCCGACCATCCGCGCCGCCGCACCCGAGGGGCTGGCGATCAAGCTGCTCTTCGACCAGTCGGTCTACGTCTCGAACGCCATCGAGGGCGTGCTCCACGAAGCGCTGACCGCGGCGGCCCTGACCGGTCTCGCCATCCTGCTGTTCCTCGGCTCCTGGCGCTCGACGATCATCGTGCTGATCTCGATCCCGCTCTGCGTCATGACCTCGCTCGCCGTGCTGGCGGCGCTCGGCGAGACCATCAACGTGATGACGCTGGGCGGCCTGGCGCTCGCGGTCGGCATCCTGGTGGACGACGCCACGGTGGCGATCGAGAACACCTACCGGCTGTTCGAGGAGGGCGAGGAGTTCCGCGAGAGCGTGGTCCACGGCGCCGCCGGCATCGCCAAGCCGGCGCTGATCTCGACGCTCGCGATCTGCGCGGCCTTCACGGCCGTGTTCGCGCTCACCGACACGCCGAAATACCTGTTCACCCCGCAGGCGCTCGCGGTCGTGTTCGCGATGCTGACCTCCTACCTGCTGTCGCGGACCCTGGTGCCGCTCCTGATCGACGTGATCGTGGCGCCGGAATACCGCCAGAAGCACGCCAAGGACCGGGACGCGCACCATGACGCGCACCCGGCGCAGCACGCGGCGCCCCGGCGGGGCCGGATCGCCCGGGCCGTCGGCCTCGTGGGCGCCCCCGCGCTGCGGCTCGCCGGCCGGATCCACGGCGCGTTCGAGCGCGGCTTCGCGCGGTTCCACCGGGGCTATGTCGGGCTGCTCCACGCGGTGCTGCGCCACCGCGTCGTCACCCTGGGCGCCGTCGGCGGCGTGCTCGGCATGACCGGCGTGCTGTTCGTGTTCGTCGGCCAGGACTACTTCCCGCAGATCGAGGCGAGCCAGATGACCATGCATCTGCGCACCCGCGTCGGCATGCGCATCGAGACCGCCCGGCAGGTCTTCGCCGAGGTCGAGGACACCGTCCGCGAGGTGATCCCGGCGGGTGAGGTCGACCAGATCCTCCAGAACATCGGCCTGCCGTCGAACAATTACAACTTCGCGTTCTCGGACGGCTCGTTCGTCTCCTACAATGACGGGCAGATGCTGATCAGCCTGAAGGAGGGGCACGGCCCGGTTGCGGGCTACATGAAGCGCCTGCGCGAGGTGCTCATGAAGCGCTTCCCCGACGTGGTCGTCTACTTCCAGCCCGCCGACATGATCACCCAGATCCTGAACTTCGGCGTCCTCACGCCGATCGACGTGCAGGTCTCCGGCCGCCACAAGGAGAAGGACCTGGAGGTCGCCCAGCGCATCGTGCAGCGGCTGAAGCACACGAAGGGCCTCGTCGACGTCCACCTGCAGCAGATCGTCAACGAGCCGCAATTCTACGTCGACGTCGACCGGCGCCTCGCCTCCGAGCTCGGCCTGACCGAGCAGCAGGTGGCGCAGAACATGAACATCTCGCTGTCCGGCAGCTACCAGGTCACGCCGAATTTCTGGCCCGACCCGAAGACCGGCATCCCCTACCAGCTCTGGGTGCAGACGCCCGAGTACCGCAACAGCTCGCTCACCGACCTGCGCAACACGCCGATGTTCGTGCGCGCCGCCGCGACCTCCGGCTCCGGCCCCGGGGTGCTGACCCTGCTGTCGAGCCTCGCGGACATCCGCCGGACGCCGACGCAGACCATGATCAGCCACGTCAACATCCAGCCGACCTTCGACATCTTCGCCTCGGTGCAGGACCGGGACCTCGGCTCGGTCGCGCGCGAGATCGACAGGATCGTCGAGGACGAGCAGAAGAACCTCGAGGCGCCGGACAAGATCGTCGTCCGCGGCCAGATCGAGAACATGCGCTCGGCCTTCTTCCGCCTGGAGATCGGCCTCGGCATCGCGCTGATCGCCGTCTACCTGCTGATGGCGGTGAACTACCAGAGCTGGGGCGACCCGTTCGTGGTGATCGCCGCCCTGCCGATGGCCTTCTGCGGCATCACCTTCGCGCTGTTCGTGACCGGCACGCCGTTCTCGATCCCGTCGATCTTCGGGGCGATCATGTCGGTGGGCATCGCCTCGGCGAACTCGATCCTGCTCGTCACCTTCGCCAAGGAGCACCGGGAGGAGACCGGGTGCAGCGCCCTGGAGGCGGCGATCACGGCCGGCGAGACCCGGCTGCGGCCGGTGCTGATGACCGCCTCGGCGATGTTCCTGGGGCTCATCCCGATGGCCTTGGGCACCGGCGAGGGCGGTGAGCAGAACGCCGCGCTCGCCCGCGCGGTCATGGGCGGCATCGCCTTCGCGACGCCCGCGACCCTGCTGCTGGTGCCCTTCCTCTACGTGCTGATGCGCGGCGGCCCGGCGCGGCCGGTGCAGGATTACCTGGAGCCGGAGGGCCGCCCGGCGGCGGCGTGAGGGACGGCGGCGCGTCGCGCGCCGCGGCCGGTGTCGCTGGCCCGATCCGGATGCCTGACCGTCGGATCCCGATCGGGGGGATACCCTTGCGGGTCGCTCACCCCTCCTTGAAGCCGTATTCCGGCGTGTCGTCGTCGTTGCCGTAGTACTTGTACGGCAGGAACTTGCCCGACATGGTGAGCTTCACGCGGTCGCCCTTGTTGTTGGCCTCGCGGGCCATGTCCATGTTGAAGTCGATCGCCGACATGATGCCGTCGCCGAACTCCTCCTGGATCAGCTCCTTGAAGGTCGTTCCGTAGACCATCACCAGCTCGTAGAACCGGTAGATCAGCGGGTCGGTGGGCGGCATGGACGGGATCGAGCCGCGATAGGGCGGCTCGTTGAGCATCCGTTCCTCGGCGGCGGTGAGGCCGAAGAGCTCGGCCGCCCGCTTGGCCTGGGCCTTCGGGAGCTTCATCTGGCCCATGCAGGCCGCGGTGATCAGGAACGGCGACAGGCCGCCGATCTCCGCGTGGATGTGCTTCCAGCTCCACCCCTTCTCGCGCTTGATGTCGAGAAGCTTCTCGGTGAGGTCTTCGCGCTTCATCGTCGGCTCCCGGATCTCGATCTGCGATGGGTCCGGTGAGGCCGCGCGCTCCGCGGCCCCACCCACCCGGTGCGGGTGCGCGTCCGGACCGCGACCGGTGAGGGGGGACGGTCGCGTCCGGACGCGGACATCCGCCGGGCGTCGTCGCGGCGCCCCTTCGGGAGCGGTGCCGGCCGACGGGCGGACAGCCTCACTCGGCAAAGGGTGTGCCAGAAGGGATGCCGGAGAAATCGCTCGGTCTGCCAGAGGTTTGGGTCGCCGGATGTCGCTCACGACATCTCGTTGGAAACGAGATATCGTGAGCCAATGACGCTATCTCGTGAGTCCGGTACCGCCGGAAGCTTCGGGCCGGTCTTCGAGGCGAGCCCGGATCCCATGCTGGTCCTCGCGCCGGAGGAGGACCGGGTCGCGGACGCCAACCCGGCGGCGGCGCGCCTCCTCGGCTACGGCCGCCCGGCGCTGCGCGGCGCGCGGGCGAGCGCCCTGTTCCCGGGCCAGCTCCCGGCGCTCACGGTCTTCACCGAGGCCGCGCTGGCCCGGGGGCACTGGTGGACGCGCACATTGGCGCCGCGCGACGCGGCCGGACGCGACCTGCGGGTCGAGACCGCGGCCTTCCCGCTCCCGGGCGACGCGATGCGCCTCCTCGTCACCCTGGCGGACCCGGACACCCTCCACCGCCGCCAGGTCGACGGCGAGGCCGAGGCCCACATGCGCGCCGGCCTCTCGGAGTGGCAGCGCGTGGAGCGCATCTTCCGCGACATCGAGCGGGGCAACCAGCTGATCCTGCGCGCGGCCGGGGAGGGGATCTACGGCGTCAACGCGGAGGGCGTGACCACCTTCGTCAACCCGGCCGCCGCGCGCATGCTCGGCTGCGAGGCCGCCGACCTCGTCGGCCGGGACATGCACGCCGCCGTGCACCACACCCGCCCGGACGGGAGCCACTACCCTCACCGCGACTGCCCGATCTACGCGGCGTTCCGGGACGGGACCGTGCATCAGGTCGATCACGAGGTCTTCTGGCGCGCCGACGGCACCGCCTTCCCGGTCGAGTACACCTCGACGCCGATCCGCGACCGGGGGCGCCTGCTCGGCGCCGTCATCGTGTTCCGCGACATCAGCCAGCGCCGTGAGGCCGAGGCTCGCCTGACGAGCGCGCTCGCCGAGGTCGATTCCCTCCGGGAGCGCCTGGAGCTGGAGAACGCCTACCTGAAGGAGGAGATCCGGGCCGAGCGCCAGCACCAGGGCATCATCGGCCGCTCGCCCGCCATCGCGGCGACGCTCCGGCAGGTCGACCGCGTCGCCGCCACCGACGCCACCGTGCTGATCACCGGCGAATCCGGCACTGGCAAGGAGCTGATCGCCCGGGCGATCCACGAGGGCAGCCGCCGCAGTGCCCGCCCGATGATTCGCGTCAACTGCGCGGCGATCCCCCGCGAGCTGTTCGAGAGCGAGTTCTTCGGCCACGCCAAGGGCAGCTTCACGGGGGCGCTGCGCGACCGGATCGGCCGGTTCGAACTCGCCGACGGCGGCACGCTGTTCCTCGACGAGGTCGGCGAGATCCCCCTCGACCTCCAGGGCAAGCTGCTGCGCGTCCTGCAGGAGCGCTCGTTCGAGCGGGTCGGCGAGGCGCGCACGCGGGCGGTGGACGTGCGCGTGGTCGCGGCCACCAACCGGGACCTGCGCGCCGAGATCCGGGCGGGCCGCTTCCGGGAGGACCTCTACTTCCGCCTCAACGTCTTCCCGATCCAGGCGCGGCCCCTGCGCGAGCGGCCCGAGGACATCCCACCGATCGCCCAGCACCTGCTCCGGGTCGCCGCGCGCCGCCTCACCGTCCCGGAGCCGCGCCTCACGGAGGGCGATGTCCGCCGCCTCTGCCGCTATTCCTGGCCCGGCAATGTCCGGGAACTGGAGAACGTGATCGAGCGGGCGGTGATCCTGTCCGCCCGGGGGCGCCTCCGCCTCGACCTGCCCGACGGTGAGGCGACCGGACCCGCGGACGCGGCCAGCCCGGCCGCGCCGCCCGGCGGGCGGCCCGCCACCGAGGCCGAGCGCCGGGCGCGCGACCGCGCCGAGATCGTCGCGGCCCTGGCGCTGGCGGGCGGCCGGATCTCCGGGCCGGGCGGCGCGGCCGCGCTCCTCGGCCTTCGGCCGACGACGCTGGCCTCGCGGATCAAGGCACACGGGATCCCGCGCGGCTGATCCGGCGGGCCCTTGATCCGATCTTAAGGCCGCTGTGCCAAAGCTCGCGCCGGGCTTTCCCCGCGAAGGCGCAGCGTCCCCGACCGATGCACGACCTCTCCGATCCCGTCACTCTCCCGGCCGGCACCGTCCTGTTCGAGGAGGGGGCGATCGGGCACTGCGCCTACCTGATCCTGAGCGGGCGCATCGCGATCTTCCGGCGGCGCGACGGCGGTGAGGCCGTGCTCGCCCGGCGCGGCCCCGGCGAGATCTTCGGCGAGATGGCCATCCTCGACGCCCTCCCGCGCTCCGCCGGCGCGCGCGCCGAGGCGGATTGCGTGCTCGTCCCGGTGGACGCGGCGCAGATCCGCCAGCGGCTCGCCGGCGCCGATCCGATCCTGCGCCTCTGCCTCGAGGGACTCATCGCCCGGTTTCGCGAGACCCTGCCCCGCCTCGGGCCGGCTTCCGCCGAGGGGCTTCAGGCGCCGCCGTCGCCCTCCGCCCGCGCCGATTTCGACGCGACGGTCGCGTCGCTCGCGCAGGAGCGCGCCCTGCGGCGCGCCCTGGCCCGGGACGAGTTCGCGCTGTTCCTGCAGCCGATCGTGCGGCTCGCCACCGGGCGCCTCGCCGGCTTCGAGGCCCTGATCCGCTGGCACGATCCCGAGCGCGGGCTCGTGCCCCCCGCCGCCTTCATTCCGGCCGCCGAGGCGAACGGCCTGATCCTGGCGATCACCGCCTGGGTGATCGACGCGATCGGCCGGATCGTGCCCCGCATCCTGCAGGCCGGCCTGCGCGCGCCCGCCTCCGTCGAGCCCTCCCTGTTCGTGAGCTTCAACGTCACGGCCCAGGATCTCGCCCGCGCGGACATACCGGGCCTCGTCGACGCGATGCTGCGCCGGACCGGCCTCGCGCCCGGCGCCCTCAAGATCGAGGTCACCGAGAGCGCGCTGATGCAGGATCCGGCCGGGGCCGCGGCCGCCCTCGCGCGCTGTCGCGCCGCCGGCCTCGGCATCGCGGTGGACGATTTCGGCACCGGCTACTCCTCGCTCAGCCATCTCAGCACCCTGCCGATCACCACGCTCAAGGTGGACCGGGCTTTCGTCCGGGCAATGCTGGCGGAGCCGCGCGATCGCCGGATCGTCCAGACCATCCTGCGGCTCGCCGAGGAGATCGGGGTGGCGGCGGTCGCGGAGGGCATCGAGGGCCGCGCCGAGGCGGAGGCTCTCGCGGCGATGGGCTGCGCCCTGGGCCAGGGCTACCATTTCGGCCGCCCGATGCCGGAGGCAGACGCCCTCGCGGCGGCGGCGGCCTGGAACGCCGAGGCGTGGCGCGTCGGGCTCTCCGGGGAGGCTGATCCGGGGCGGCACGGGTTCCACGCCCGGGCCTGACGGATTCCCGGGCCCGGCGCGGTCTTTCGCCACCCCCGCGAGCGTGGTTTCGATGCACCGGGCGGGCGGGAAGCGCGCGGCTCCGGGCGGAAACGCTTGCATCCGGTGCGTGTTTTCGGACCATGCGTCTTCGGGTCTCGGAGGCGGGCTTTGGGCGGAGACGAGCTGGACGGGCAGATGGCCGAAGGGGCTGCGGGGGCATCCGCGCATCCGGCGCCCTGGGAATTCGTGCTGCCGGAGGAGACGGCCACCGAGGATCTCGGCCTGTTCCTCTCCGAGTTCCTGATGCCCGGGGACGTCGTGGCTCTGTCCGGCGGCCTGGGTGGTGGCAAGACCACGCTCGCCCGCGCGGTCATCCGCGAGCTCGCCGGCGACCCGCGTCTGGAGGTGCCGAGCCCGACCTTCACGCTGATCCAGCCCTACGCGGCCCGCGACGGCCGGCCGATCGTCCACGCCGACCTGTACCGGCTGCGCGACCCCGACGAGTTGGTGGAACTCGGCTTCGACGAGATGGCCGAGGGCGCGATCACCCTGGTGGAGTGGCCCGACCGGATGCCGCCCCGCGCCGGCCCGGTGCTGACCGTGGACCTGTCCCTGCGGGCGGAGTTCGGCCCCGAGGCGCGGCTCGTGCGGATCGACGGCACCGGCGGCATGCGCGCCCGCCTCGACCGGGCCCGCGCGGTGCGCCGCCTCCTCGACCGCAGCGGCTGGGACATCGCCGAGCGGACCTTGATGCAGGGGGACGCCTCCTCCCGCGCCTACGAGCGCCTGACCAAGCCCGACGGCACCAGCGCGGTGCTGATGATCGCGCCGCCGCGACCCGACGGGCCGCCGGTGCGGGACGGCAAGCCCTACAGCGCGATCGTGCACCTCGCCGAGAGCGTCCACGCCTTCGTCGCCCTCGACCGCGGCCTGCGGGCACTCGGCTTCTCGGCCCCGAAGATCTACGGCGAGGACCTGACCGAGGGCCTGCTCATCCTGGAGGATCTCGGCAGCGAGCCGGTGATCGAGGGGGGCGCCCCGCGGCCCGAGCGCTACGCCGAGGCCGTGCGCGTGCTGGCCAAGCTCCATGCCAACCCGCTGCCCCCGGTCCTGCCCGTGGCGGAGGGGATCGAGCACAGGCTGCCGCCCTACGACATGGAGGCGCTGCTGTTCGAGGCGGAGCTGATGCCCGAATGGTACGCCCCGGCGATCCGGAACGTCAGCCTGTCGGCGGAGGCGCGGGCGGCCTTCGTCGACCTGTGGCGGGCGGCCCTCCAGGGGGCGATTCCCGATCGGCCGACCTGGACCCTGCGCGACTACCATTCCCCGAACCTGATCTGGCTGCCCGAGCGCGACGGGCTGGAGCGGGTCGGGCTGATCGATTTCCAGGACGCCGTCATGGGCCACCCGGCCTACGACGTCGCCTCGCTGCTGCAGGATGCGCGGGTCGATTCCAGCGCGGAGTTCGAGCTGCGGCTCCTCGGCCTCTACGCCCGCGAGCGCCGCGGCCGGGACCCGACCTTCGACGTCGGCGCCTTCGCCACCGCCTACGCGCTGCTGGCGGCCCAGCGGGCCACCAAGATCCTCGGCATCTTCGCCCGGCTCGACCGGCGCGACGGCAAGCCCGGCTACCTCGCCCACCTGCCGCGGATCGAGGGCTACCTCGCCCGCAACCTCGCCCATCCGGCGCTCGCCGGTCTGCGGGCCTGGCACGCGGACCATCTGCCGGGCCTCGTCGCCCCGGCGCCCGACCCCTGACCACCGGATTCCCGACCGCATGAGCGATCCCAGCCCCGCCGTCAGCCGCGCCTTCGTCCTGGCCGCGGGCCTGGGCAAGCGCATGCGGCCGGTGACCGCCACCGTGCCGAAACCCCTGGTAGAGGTGTCCGGCAAGGCCCTGCTCGACCATGCCCTCGACCGGGTCGCCGAGGCCGGGATCGGGAGCGCAGTCGTCAACGTCCACTACCTCGCCGACCTGATCGAGGGGCACCTCGCGCGCCGGGCCGAGGGGGCGGCCCCGGGACCGGCCACGACCGTCTCCGACGAGCGCGCGGCGCTGCTGGAGACGGGCGGCGGCATCCGCAAGGCGCTGCCGCTCCTGGGCGACGCGCCGTTCGTGGTGCTGAACTCGGATTCGTTCTGGCTCGAGGGGCCGGCCTCCAACCTGCGCCGGCTGATCGAGACCTGGGACGGGGACCGCATGGACGGCCTGCTGCTGGTGGCGCCGACCGCCACCAGCCTCGGCTACGAGGGCGCCGGGGATTTCGTGATGGATCCGGACGGCCGCCTAGAGCGCCGCGGCGAGCGCGCGGTGGCGCCGTTCATCTACGCGGGGGTGGCGATTCTCACGCCGGGCCTCTTCGCCGACACGCCGGAGGGCGCGTTCTCGCTCAACCTGCTGTTCGACCGGGCGATCGCGGCGGGGCGGCTGTTCGGGATGCGGCTCGACGGCCAGTGGCTGCATGTCGGCACGCCGGAGGCGATCCGGGCCGCGGAGGAGCGCGTCCGCGCGAGCGCCCGGGCCCCGTAGAGAGCCGGATCCGGGGCACGATGCGCGGAGCGCGAAGTCCTTGTCCGAAGTGTCTTGCCAAGCCGGATCTGAGCCTCTAGAAGCCCCTTCACACCGGCGGGCCGAGAGCCCGCCGCCGTGTCAGGCGCCCGTAGCTCAGCTGGATAGAGCACCAGACTACGAATCTGGGGGTCAGAGGTTCGAATCCTTTCGGGCGCGCCATTTAAATCACGTGCTTAGCGGATGCCGGGGCAATGCCCTTTCCCGCTGACGACTGTCGGACGACCAACCCACGAAGTCTCTGAACTCGCGACGAGAGCGTGTTTGGTCCCGGCCTTTGGTGGAGCGGGTCGAGCCTGAAGTGCTCTGATTCTGCGGCCCAGGCTTTGCTGACAGCCTCGCAGCTCGATCGACAGCACGGTCGAATGCCGCTCCTTCGGCCCAGTACGCTGATCGAGGACGGACGTGCGCGTCTTCCACTTCGCCACGGCTTTCAGGTTGATGCCGTAGCGCTCGGCCAGCGTTCGATCTGGCGCAGCTTCAGCACCACCTGCTCCCCGCTCGTCTTCTGACCGCGCCGCATGTCCGACGCCTTCGGGCCCAACTGACCCTCTCAATCAGCCCGGTCCAAAGCCAGCCGGTCAGGTCAGATTCGGAGCGACGCGCTTGGTGTGCCGTCCGCGATGAGAACAGGTCGCGGGCGCGAGCCTCGCCGCCCTCACGGATTCGTCGGCGCGGCGTCCGAGGCTACGCGTACACGCGAAAGTAATCGACGCGCATATGGGTGAGCTTCTGCGCTTCGGTCAGTTGAGGGGCCGGGACATCCGTCCGCAACGCCAATGTGAGGAGCGGCCAGAAGACGTCGCCGGCTTGTTCCATCTCCGACGCGCGGGTGAGTGTCCAGATATTGAGCTGGTTCGTCTTAGGATTGATGATTGGCTTGCGCTCGAAATAAGGAATGCATTGACCGTCCTGGATCAGCACGCCGTACCGGCAGTACTGTTCGGTCATGTCGACGGGCGTGGGAACGCCGGTGCCTTCGTTGTGCTCGCCGGGCTGCCCCCATTCGTGCAGGTACGCGCCGTAGAGCTTCGGCTCGAAACCCTTATGCTCGACGATATCGACCTCTATGCTCCGTTTGGCATTGGTGATGCCATCCCGGTTGAGAAGCCAGAACGCCGGCCACGTGAGCGGATGCCGCGGGAATCTCATCCGCGCTTCGAGATAGCCTTGGCGCCAGCCGACCGATACGACACCGCTGCGGCTGCCGGTCTGCAAATTTCCGGAAATCCACTGATAGTCGGATGTGTTGTTTCCATAGTAATTCACGACGCTCATCTTGCGTCCGATGTATTTCGCGGAAATCTGGAGGGCCGTGCCGCCCGTGGCCTCCGCATCCGCGACGATCTCGTAGGGTTTGAAGCCTTCCGCCCCGGCAAGGGGAGCGAAGGCGGAACGGCCGTAGAAACCGGACGGCCCAGTCGTGGCCTTCGGTCCGCCATTCCAGATCCGTCCGTTGATCTCCGCGAAGGGCTCATCGAAGACGAGCGTGCGGCCCTGCGTCGGATCCACGGAGGCGTCGATCGCCGCGCTCGAGCCGCTGGTCGGCAGCAGGGACGCGGCCGCGCAGATCGGTAGATCCCGGAAGCACGATTTCAGCAGATCGCGGCGTACCCAGCGAGGTTTCGTCATGGCTCAGGCTCCGAGTTCCGGCGTGGTAAGTGAGAGAGAACTTCGCGGCACGAACCTTCCTTTCGCGGCGACGCCATGAGCTGGGACGTGCCGGTGCCCGGCGGCGCGCCGCTGTGGTGAGGCTGACGGCTTTCAGGACCGGTTTCGCTCCCGTGTTTCCGCTCGCAGGATGTCCAGCGCCATGGCGCGGGCCCTGGCCATTCCGTAGCGGTGTCGATACCCGGCCTGCCGCAGACGATCGTTGGGGAACCGCATCCTCCAGAGAGGATTGCGCAAGGGCAGCGTCCGGTTGCGCAGGAAATCGTGGAGCCAGTCGACGAGGGCCGGCATCGGGATGACCCGGAAGCGGGGATCGCGGCTTATCGCGAACGCCCGCCGCATGAAGTCGCCGATCCGCGCATCGCGCGCCTCGTGATCGGAGAGATTGAAGACCTGGACCTCGCCCGCCGGCCAAGCCCCGGTCAGGGACCGCGTCATCGTCCAGATCGCCGCGTCCGTGACGTCCCGGACGTAGACGTGATGGGAGGGCCGATGCGCTGCGAAGAGGCGCTTCGAGAGGCTCCAGTCGCGCAAGCCGATGAGATTATGGAGATCGACGACCACCGTCGGGCGCAGGATCACGTAGGGAAGGGTCGAGGCGATCCGCCTGATGGCCTCTTCGCCGGCGAGCTTCGTTCGACCGTAGGCGCGAACGTAGTCCAGGGCCCAGTATTCGGATTTGACGTCGACGCTGCTGGTGAGAACCGGCGCCGTCTCCGTCACGGTGCGCGCGCGGCCGCTGCCATACACGGAGACGGTGCTCATGTAGCAGAAGGCCCGGACCCCGTCCCGCTCGGCGGCTTCGGCCAGTCGCCGCGTCGCCTCGACATTGATGGCCTGCATCCGATCCTGCTTCCCGAGCTCGGCGGCGAGATGCATGACGGCCGCGCAGCCGTGGACGAGGCCGGCGTAATCCTGATCCGCCGTGAAGTCGAAGGTCCGCCACTCGATCCGACCCGTGCGCGGCTGCGCCTCGGTCAGGGGCTGGGACGTGACGGCCCTGACCGCGTAGCCGCGTTCCTGCAGGTCCTCCACCAGGATGCGGCCGATCCGCCCCGTCGCCCCCGTCACGAGGACGCGGAGATCGCCCGGGACGGGCGGAGACGTTCGGAGGTCGGAGACCACGGTGTCGCGCTGCTCCCGGACCTTCAGCAGGTCGGCGAGGCGGATCGCCAGAGCGACGATCATCTGCGTGGGATTGCAGTGGCCTCCTGTCGGGAACACCGAACTTCCCGTGACGAACAGGCCGTCGATCCCGTGAACCTGGCCGCGCGCATCGACGACGCCCCTGGCGGCATCGTCGGACATGCGGGTGGTGCCGGTCGGGTGGGCGACATCGACGAAGCTGAGCGGGATCGGCGCCTCTTCGCGCACCCAGTCTGCTAGCTCGGGCACGGGCAGGCCCAGGCGGGCGAACTCGGAGACGACGAGCCGCGCCGTCTCGCGCATCGTGCGGCCTTCATCTTCGTGACTGCGCCAGTCGATCAGGGGCAGCCGGCTGCCCAGGTGATCCCGCTGATCGGACAGCATGACCCGGCTCTCGGGATCCGGCCGCTGCTCGACCATGCATTCGAGGCTCAGCTCGGACAGCTTCCGCGGAAAGCCGTTGCGCGCGATGAAATGGTCCCGGCAGCCGCGCAGGAGCAGCGGCAGGTTCGACGTCAGCGTCAGGATGTCCTTCGCCCGCGGCTTGCCGACCAGGATCCTCCGGATCGCGTCGCCCGGGTCGTCGGGGGCGAGCGTCTCCCCGAGCCAGACCGCGCTGTTCAGGAGCTGGCGGCTTCGCTGGACGTCCGGGCTCAGGCGGAGCCCGCCCCGGAACAGCCGATCCTCGATGGTGTAGCGGCCGAACCGCCGCTGCAGCGCGCGCGATCGGTGAGGGTCGAAATGCGCGACCGGCCCGCGCAGGTGATCCATCAGGTAGCGACCCACGCGGTCGAACCTGTTGCCGAGGCCGCCCGGGACCTGATGATCGGAGGCGAGGAGGAGCCGCGCATTCTCGATCCCGCCGGCACACAGGACGACATGGCGGGCCGGCAGCTTGACGATCGCGCCGTCGGGCGCCGCGACTTGGACGCCCTGTACCCTGTCGCCCGTCCCGTTCACGTCGATCGCGACGACGGTCGCGCCGCTGATCAACGTGACGTTCGGGCCCAACTTCTCGTCCAGTTTCCGCCCGAAGCGCGTGTACTCGAACGGATAGGCTTCCGCGTCGTCGCGGCTGAACTGCCAGAAGAAGGGCAGGAGCATCCGAGGATCCGGCTCGGACCAGGCCGGCTGCGAACCGAACAGGTCCCAGAAGCGCGCGTCGCTGAAATGGTTGCCGTAGGCGAGCCCGAGATACTTGGCCGTCCGCTCGAGATAAGGATCGAGTGCGTCGCGCTGGAACGGCCACCCACTCTCCGGGACCCAGGCACGCTGCTCGAAGTCGATCGTGTCGAAAGGGGCGCACCGGCCGCCCCACGTGTGCGAGCTACCACCCACGATCCGGTTCCGGACGGCCCACTGGGTCGCGCGCGGCCGGCCGACATTCACGATGGCGTCCAGCGCGTCCGCGCTCTCCATCCGGTCGAGGCCGCCGCTCTCCAGCAGCACGACCCTCAGGCCGCCGCCGGACAGCTCGCGCGCCAAGGTGCTCCCGGCCGGGCCCGTCCCGACAATGCAGACATCGCAAGCCGCATCCAGAAGACCCTCGATTTCACGTGCGGCACGCAGTTGGATCACGGTGGGCGGCTCCCGGGCTCATTCCATCGAGACTACCGTCGCGCACTTATTGCTGAAGCGCGGACGTGGACGATCGACGCGTTGAGGAGGCATGAATATGCTCAGTGTCCACTTGCCATGACGCCGGATCGTCAGTGATTCTTCGGGCACGACGCGGATATGGACCAGCGATAGATCCGTCGACGAGCGGGCGCGACGGTTGCGCGCGGTCGTGAGGACGGCGATCCATGACGCTCCGCGGCGCGGTCCGGACGTTGTCGGCCGGTGGTGCGGCTCTCCCGTGCGACGCGCGCCTATCGCCCCGTACCGGCCGGCCGGCGCATCGCGGCTGCGAACCCTGACGCGCTCGGCGGGCCGCCGCGTCGATGCTGCTTCCGCGGCGCGCGCGACGACTTAGAGCCGTGCCCGATCGCGTTGCAATCGGGCACGGCTCTAGACCTTTGTCTTGACGCGCTCTCTTACGCCGAACCGGTATCCACTTCGGCGGAGAGCGCTCTAGGGTCGAGGTGGAGGATGGGCCGGGCCGCTGCGCGACCGGGGGCTGGCCGAGGTTCAGCATGCCGATTGCCGGATCGCGTCGGCGTGAATGTGCACGATCCTCTCGGCACTGTACTGGTCGATGTGAAGCTTCCTGAATTCCGAAAACGATCTCTCCAGGATTATATTGTCGCAGTAATACTCCATGGATTCTATGAGCGCCTCCTCGTCGTCGGGTGGGATCAGGCGCCCGAGACGTCGGTCGACCAGGATGTCGCTGGGGCCGAATTCGCAATCGGTGGATATGACGGGCAGTCCGCACCGGAGGGCTTCGCAGATCGCCAGCGACCAGCCCTCCCATCGAGACGTCGCGACGAAGACATCACTCGCGAAGAGCGCCCGTTGCGGGTTGTCCGGGTAGTGGACGAGCCGGACGACCTCGGACAGGCCGAGCGCCTGAATCTGGTCCGCCAGCGCCGCTTTGTCGGATCCGTGGCCGACCAAGTTGAGCCGCACGTTCCTGCGCCGCTCGTACAATCGCGCGAACGCGCGCACCAGAAGGTCCTGACCCTTCTGGAAGGCGTAGCGTCCGACATTCACGAAGGTGATGACGGCGGGGTCGGGCCGGATGTCGGCGTCCGACGCTTCGAAGTGCCTGACCGGGTTGGGAACCCAGTACATTGGCCGTCTGCAGTTGAAATCGGCCTCGAACGCCCGGAGCTGCCGCGGCGACGTGCCGAAAACGGAAGCGATCCGCGGGAGGATGTAATGCTTCAGGAGGAAGAACTTGACCTTCGATTTCAGGCTGGCGGATTCGCGCCGCGGGTTGCCGTGCAGGTGCATCGTGATCCGCTGCGGGATGCCCAACCGGGCGAGCCAGAAGATGACGGTCGGCTCGATCTGCGGGACGATGACCAGATCGTAGCGGCCTCCTTTGCTGACATCCCTGAAGATCCGCAGGAGGTGCAGGCGCGATGTGACCGGCCGGAAGACGCTTCTGTAAGGCCGCGGTTCCGCCGGGTAGTTCGCGTGCTGCGTGACTCGCAGCACGTCGACGGCGAACTCGGTGCCGCACTTCTGCGCGAGTTCCCCGCCGATCGTGTCGACCACTCGCTCGATGCCGGCGAAGACGGAAGACCCCGGCTGTAGATAGAGGATCTGGACCTTCTCACGATCTCCGGCCGCCATCCCAACCAACTCCTTCCGTTCGAAGCTCCGGCGATCCGGGCGCGGGCCCGTCGACGATGCCGGAGTCCGACTCACGCGCGATTGAGGACGGCGCCGATCACGTTCGCGCCGGCACCGATCAGGCCGTTCACCGCGTCCGACAGCTCGTCGACGGTCGTCCGCCCGGCCTCGGCGACGATCACCACGACATCCGCTCGACGGGCCGCGACCCGGGACTCGGCCGAGACGGAGAGCGGAGGCAGGTCGAGGATGACGTAGCCCCCCCGGCGCATCTGGTCGATGACGCTCTGGAAGACCGAGGAGCTGAGGGAGATGCCGGCGCCGACCGCCGTGTACGGCGACCGCGACGGCAGGACCGAGACGCCCCCGAAATCCACGAACTTGGCGAGGGCCAGATGGCTCGGATTGATGATCAGGTCGGCGAGACTCGCGCCGACCCCAGCCTTGGAGTCCGGGGTCAGGAAGAAGGTTCCGGCGCCGTGGATATTCGTGTCGATCAGCCGGGCGGTCCGGCCGCCTTCCTGCAGCAGGCGCGCCAAGCTCAGGCCGATCAGGGTCGTGCCGGTGCGCGGGGTGCAGCCGACCAGGGCGATGACACAGTCGGAATCGTGGCCGCGCGCGGAGAGGGCCAGCTGGATCGACGTCCGAAGGTCGCGGACGCCCGTGGAGAATTTGACGTTGAGGAACCACGGCGCGTTGACGTTGCGCAGATCCACGGTCTCGCGGCGCCCCTCGGCCGTCTTGCGCAGGACCTCGGGCATCACGGCGAGGCAGGGGATGCCGGCCCTCTGGACGAGATCCTGCGGCGTCCGGATCCGGCGGTCGAAGGCCTGCAGCAGCGCCACGGCCAGGAAGCCGCCGACGAGGCCGATCATCGCGCCGAGGCCGAGGATCAGGGTCTTCCGCGGGGCCGAGGGTTTGAGGGGCTGCAGCGCCGCGCCGATCACCCGCGCGTCGGCATCGGGCGTCGGCGCGTCCGGCAGCGTGCCCTCGGTGACGGCCGCCGCGGCGGACCGCGCCTGGGAGGCGAGGGCATTGACGCGACCCTGGAGGAACTCGGCACCGTTCTTGGCCGCATCGGCTTTGGCAGCGATGGATTGCAGGAGATAGGCCGAGACGGCCGCGTTCGCGACGCGCCGCGCCAGGTTCGGGTCTCTGGACGTGTACGAGACCTCGACAACGTACGACTGTCCGACCCGCCTGACGGTAAATCGCTCGGCGAAGTTCTCGAACTTCCTCTGCTGCAGGATGGCTGCCGTCGACGGCGGGGCGGTCCGCAGCCCCGACAATTCGGACGCGCCCGGGCCCGGCTCCTTCGGGCTCTCGGCTTCCGGAGGACCGAATTCCGGATTGTTCGCCAGCTGGAGACTGTTGAACACGTTCGCCAGCAGCCGTTCCGAGCGGAGGACCTGGAGCTCACTCTCGGCCCGGCCCACATCGAGGCTCGGCATCAGGGCGCCATCGGAGGAGCCCGAGCCCACCGGGCGCCGCGGCTCGAGCAGCAGCACCGCGGTCGCCGTGTAGAAGGGGGTCGCGGTCACCGTGTAGAGCGCCGCGCAGCCGATGCAGAAGACCACCCAGACGGCCACCGCCAGTTTGTGCCGGCGGGCCGCCTTGAGGGCCGCCGAGATGACGGCCAGCGGGCCGTCCTGCACGCCGATGGAGGTCGTCTCCGGAGAATGGGAGACCGATTGGGACTGGTCCGGCGGGATCCGGTTGGTGTTGTGGATGTTCATCTCACACTTTCCGTCGGATCTTCAGGGCCCGCTCGGGCTCCAGCCGTCCCAGGAGCACGTCCGCGGCGCCGCGCAGATTGCCGCGCAGCCGGCCGCGCCGGTCGATGAACGGCTCGGGGGCCGCGAAGCGCGTCACGTTGCTGAGAACGTTGCGGGTAATCTGGCCGAAGACTTGAGACAGGGTCATCGTGCCCTTGCGCAGCATGTATAGCGGGTTGACAATCTGCGAATAGCCGAGCCGATCGCCGGAGATGCGGCCGCCTTTCACGCCCATATGGACGCCGCGGGCCTCCATGCATTTGACGAGCCGGCCGCCTCGGGCCGCCAGGGCCGCGCCGAAATCGCGATCCTCGAGCCAGCCGTACAGGACGAGCCGCTCGTCGAAGCGCAGCGTGCCGATGGCCGCGCGACGGAACGCCATGTTGCAGCCGTACGGGCTGAAGGCCTCGATGGGCGCCGCCGGCTCGACCGGAGCCAGCGCGGCGAGCATCCGGTCGACCTCGGTGAAGCGCAGTCCGGGCCCCTTGATGCCGTCCGCGACGACGTCGCCCGTCAGGCCGACGATGTCCGGCTCGTCTTCGAAGCGCTGCGCGGCTGCCGCGAGCCAGCCGGCCTCGGGGACGAAGTCATCGTCGAAGAAGACCACGATATCGATCGCCTCGGGCAGCGCGGCGAGGGCGGCATTTCTCTGAGTGGCGAGGCCGGGACGCCCCGTGACCACCGTCACGCCGGGCCACGCGGCCGCCTCGCCGGCATCGTCCGGGGTGACGCAGGAGATCAGGATGGCGGCGGGCTTCAGGGTCTGCCGATCCAGGATCCGCCGCAGCGTGCCGGTCACCACCTCGGGACGGCCCAGCGTCGCGATGGCGACGGCGATGCTGGGCGGAGATGGCGGTGCCGCGGATCGCGCGGCAGGGCGCGCGGCGGGGCGCGCGGTCGGCCGCACCTTCGGCGCCCGCATGAGATCGAGGTAGCCCTGCGCCGAAGCCTCCCACGAGAAGAGGGCGGCCTGATCGCGACCGCGGCCGATCAGGTCCGATCGCAGGTCCGGGCTCGCGGCCAGGGCACGGATCTGGTCGAGCCAGCGTTCCGGCCGGTCCGGCGGAGCGAGCAGGGCCGCCGACCCGCAGATCTCCGGCAAACTCGCGCGGTCGGTCGAGACGACGGGGCAGCCGCGTGCCATCGCCTCCAGCGCCGGAAGCCCGAACCCCTCCGTGAGGGAGGGGAAGGCCAGGCACAGGGCGCGCTCCATCAGGTAGGCGAGGTCGTGGTCGGTGACGAAGCCGAGGTGGCGGACATTCTCGCCGCGCCGCAGGTCCTCGGCGGCGTAGATGGTCGCCTGGCCGCCCGCCACCACGAGGTCGAGCCCGAGTTCGCCCAAGGCGGGCGCCAGTTTGAGCAGCAGATCGAGGTTCTTGTGGCGGGCGCGGGACCCGAGGGCCAGCACGAAGGGGCGCTCCAGGCCGTCAGCGTCCCGGTCCAGGGCCGCCGGCGCCCGGACGGCCTGTCGCGGATCCCAGGCGTGCACGTGCTCGTGCCCGTTCGGGAGCACGACGATGTCGGAGGCTCTCACCGAGAGATGGTTGGCGATCTGTCCGGCCGAGAAGCTCGAGACGGTGGCGATCCGCGCGGCACGGCGCGCCAGAAGCGGCTGGAGCGTCCTGTAGAAGGTCCGGAACGACGCGCTGTAGCTCTCCGGCGCGTTGAACACGTTCGCGTCGTGGATGCAGACGACCTGATCGGCCTTCAGCGCGGGGGCGGTGTTGCAGAGGTTGAGCAATCGGCCGGGCCAGGCGCGCGGCAGGACGAATTGCTCCCAGGCATGCCCACCCGCCGGTCCGACGGTGCGGAGCGGCGTGCCTGCGAGACGGGGATCCTCCGCGTCCGGCACGGACAGCAAGGGGGCGCTCTCGCCCCGAGCGGCCAGGACCGCGCTCAGCGCCCGGGTGACGTTCATCGCGTAGCGCTGAACCCCGGTCATCGGCTGGGTGAGGAACCGACCGTTGATTCCGAACGATCCGACTGCCGTCATGCTGTCGCTCTACTCCTGTCGGAGCCCCGATTCGCGGATCGAATACGAGAACAAGAGTGTTCCACCTTTCGCGTGAGCGGCGCGGTCGGACCCGCGATCCCAGGAACCGGGATCGCGCATGACCCCGCGCGTGCGCAGAATTCGCGTACGTAATAGAGGCAAAAATCCGGGACGCTAATTATTTTATAGTCAGCATTCTGATTCTCGACAGGAAAATCCAAGTTCAGTAGCCGAGGCCCGAACGCTGCATTCGACGACACGGAGAGACCTCAGTTCGCGCCAGAGGCCTGCCGGCGCCACAGGGGCGGCTCCGCGCGCGCCTCGGGCGCGGGCTCGCGGCGGCGGACGAGACGGGACGTGGCCTCCCTTCGAAGGGCGCGACCGGCGTAGACGGCCTCGATCACGGGAAGCAGGAACCGGCCGGCCCGCGGGAAGAAGCGGAGAAGCGCGCCCTCGCGCCAGAGACTGTCGCGGATCTGCTGCGCAGGTCGGGCCGGCCGCGGTGTGGCGTACTGCGCGCTCAGCTCGACGCGTCCGAAATCGCGGGATCTGCCGCCGAGACTCAAGGTCGAGACGGTCCGGTCATCCGGCCAGATGATTGCCTTCTTCAGGGCCGCCCACGCCCGCGCCGCGTCGTCCGGGATCGCCGCGACGCTCTCGGAGCGAAGATCGTCGATGTAGGCCAGGACACCGGTGAAGAGGTCCGGCCGCGTCGATGCGATCCGCGCCTCCCAGCCCTCGTCCTGAAGATTGGCCCGCGGCGGCGATCCCGGGACGGCCTGGGCGAAGGTGCGGACGCTTGGCAGGTCCGGTTCCAGGCAGGCCTCGATCAGGTGCCAGAAGCGCAGCACCGACGTGCGCGCGTCCCAGGGCTTGTACCAGTCGCTCTCGACACTCAGGCCGAACGTGCGGCGGAAATGCGGTGTGGCGAGGCGCTTGTAGTTGCAGCGGGCGAGCTGGAGCCCTGACCACGTCCGCTCCGGCAGGCCCTCCTGAAGCATGCGGACCGTGCTGCCGTAGAGCCCGGTATCGACCAGCACGCAGTGGCGCGCCGGGCCGGCGCAGGCCTCGAGATGCGTGCGGAAACGGGCATCCTGTTGGGCGACCGCGGCGTGAAGGCGGGCCACGCCGGGCTGGTTGCCGGACAGCAGCGCGGTGAAAGCCCCCTCCTCGAAGGGCTCATCCCAGGACGCCGGAAGGGCCAGATCGTCGCGTTGCGCCAGCGCCGCCGCGATCTCCGCCATCGACCGGCCGCTGAACTCCCGACCGAGTTCGGAGAGCATGCCGGGGCTCGGCGGATCGAAGGCGGTGCGGGCGGCCACGAGGCGCGAGACCATCAGGGCCGCGCGCGGGAGGTTCTGTGGCAGGCCGGTTCGCTGGAGGAAGCGCTCGTAGACGAGTTGCAGGCGCAGGCCACCCCGGGCGCAGAACAGGAGGACGGTCCTGTCCGGCGCGAGGAAGCGTTCCGCGAGCCAGAGGCGCAGGCAGAACTCGGCGAGGATCGGGCCCAGCACGCGCTGGCCGAACGCGACCGCGTCGTCGCCCGCGTCGTCGCCCGCGGGGCCGCGTGCGGCGTCGGTCGCGCTCACGGCCCGATCCTCCTGGCCCCGCTGCGGGCGGCACCGATCCAGTGCCGGTGCATCACGCGAGCGCGGACGGCATCGAGGCGGCGACGCAGCACCACGTGGCGCGGCCGGAGCAGTTGTGCCGTCCTCAGGCCCGCGGCGGCGGCCATCGTCACGTCCGCCAGCGTGTCATCGCCGAGGTGGAGGATCTCGGCGGGGGGCACTTTCTCGCTCCGGAGAACGACATCGAAGAGCGCCCGTGTCCGCTTGGTCGCGTCGTGGTCGGCACTGGTGTAGATGCGCGCGATGGGATGGTCGGGAGCCAGCGCGTTCAGCAGATGCGCGATCGTCTCGCCGCGGTGGTACGTATCGCTCACCGCGATGATCCTGCCCCCGGCCCGCGCCCGGCCCCTCAGCCACGTCATCAGCCGGGTGTTCGCGCGCAACTGGGCGCGTTCGACCGTGATCTCGGCCCGATACAGGATATCCGCGGCCCGATCATCGAGACCGAGGACGCGCGTCATGGCCGCGAGCATGTCGGCGAAGCGCACGTCGCCCGAGGGATTGGCCAAGTCGAGCGCCCGGTAGGCCGCTCGCTGCACCTCCAGGCGCGCGGCGTAGATCGCGCCCGGACGGCGCACCACGCCGTGCTCCGCCGCGAGCAGCTGCGACGCGACGGCCGCGATCTCGTGGAAGCGGCAGCGCTCGGACCGGTGATCGCGCAGGAGCAGCGTGTCGAAGACGTCGCAGGATACGATACGGGCTGCCGTCTCGGGTAGGTGCATGATGGCTAGATCTCTCCCGATCGATGGCGATCGAACCTGATGCCTGCCCGCCGGGCCGCGTCCGGCGGATCCCTTCTGCAATGACGGTGCCGTGACGGCACCACGCTGCGCGCGATGTCCATCCTCCAACGAGTATAGCAACAATCTGTCCCGTCCGACATCAATGAAGGCGTGCTGCTACGGCCATAAGAATTGACGAGGCGACCGCGCACCCCCCGAAAAGGCGGGTTGATCGGCCCGACCGAGGGGGAATTTCCGGGAAAGGGGGCCTTAGTGGAGCTTGGGGGCGCCCAACAAGACCGCCGTTCGGAGTAGGTCCGGGAGATCAAAGGTACGACCGCCCGCGCTGGGAGGGCGGTCGGCGCCGTCGGCCGCGACGGATCGACCGACAGGCTCGACTTGCCTGGATGTCACCTCGATCTCGCGCCTCATCCGGGGTTCAACACGTTCCTGGAAGCCCGGCTCGGGCCGGAAAGGGATGGACCTCGATCGATTCTCGATCACGGAGAATTGACTATTGTCATCGAGACAACGTGAAATGCTGATCTCGTCAGCGATAAATCCGGCAATTATACTTGGATTGTGGCTGCGTCTTCATGTATCGATTGTGGATCTCGGCGGGATGCCGTGCTAGCCAACATCCTGTTGAGCGCTCGAGACAGTGAGAGACGGGAGCGCGGAGCGACGAGCGAGAAAGACGTCTGTCGTGGTCAAGGATCCTAAGCTCGCAGTCATTATTACATGCTTCAACTACGAAAGTTTTGTCGATAAAGCGATTCAGAGTGTCGTCGACCAGCACAACGACTCTTGTGAGATCGTCGTGATAGACGACGGATCGACGGATGACTCATGGTCGATTATCCAGCGGTCCGGCGTCGCGGCATTCCGGATTCCGAACGGCGGTCAGAGGGCGGCCTGCCTGTATGGATTGGCCAAGACTTCTGCCCCGTTTCTGCTCTTTCTCGACGCGGACGACGAGCTTCTGCCGGGTGCTCTCGACCGTATTCTCGCGGAACTAGATCCGACTGTCGCCAAACTTCAGTTCTGTCTGAGATGCGTCGACTCGGCGGGGGCGATCCTGGCGGACCCATACCCCGCTCTCGGCGCGTTCCGCGGGCAGGACAGGACTGTCGGCGACATCCTGCGCTCAGGCGTCTACCAGGCGCCGCCCACGTCCGGGAATGTCTTCCGCCGCGATGTCTGCGATCTGCTCCATCAATGCGCGTACGACCAAGCTGTCGATGGCGTGATCCTGTTGGCTGCCCCGTTCATGGGCGAGATCGTCAGCCTTTCCGAAAGTCTCGGGCTCTACCGTGTCCATGGCCGCAATGACTCCGGTCTGGGCCGCGTCCCGCAGGCGGCCACCGTCGAGCGGGATCTTCAGCGTTTCCAGTCACGTCTGAGGCATCTGCGCGGTCTTCTTCACGACTGGCGTCCCGGGATCTCCCTCGTCGAGCCAGAGCAGACATACTATTTTCAGTTCCTCGAGTTCTGCATGGCGATCCTCCGGGGTGTCCGGTACGGTGGCAGGCCGTTCCTGGGCCTGATCAGATCTGTCCTGATCGAGCCGCGTTCCCTGAAGTGGAAAATGGCGAATGCGCTCTTCGTCGTCGCGACGTTTCTCGCGCCCGTTCGCTGTGCGCAGGCATTGCTCGCCTTCCGCTTCTCGCCCAAGCGCCGGCCGGTCCGACAGATCCTGCGCGCCACGATCGGTGCGGGGCATTGTTGAAAATCAGTAATGCGCCGGATTTTTCTGTTGCGCCCGGTCGCGCTTTTACACCTAGATGGCTCCGGAATATGTGGCGGCTCTCCTGTTCGGCCAGGGTCGTATCTCCCGCCTAATCGGCGCCGCGGCTTGCATGGAGTCCAGCGCAGGCCGGGGCTCGGATCCGACACGAGCGCTCGTAAGTCATGCGTATTCTCCATCTGCTGAATCACACGCGCCGACTGAACGGCCATGTCCACGCGGCCGTCGATCTCGCGTGCCAACAGGCGCAGGCCGGACACCGGGTCGCGATTGCCAGTCAGGGTGGGGATTTCGATGCGCTGCTCCGGTCCAACGGCGTCGAGTCGATCTTCGCGAGCCACGCGCGCACGCCGGCCCGGATCCTGACGTCGTTCCTCGGATGTGGCGGTGTGCTCCGGCGTTGGCGTCCCGATGTCGTCCACGCCCATATGATGACCAGCGCCGTGCTGGCTTGGCCGACCTGCAAGCTGCTGCGCGTTCCCCTCGTGACGACCGTCCACAATGAGTTCGAGAAGGGTGCCGTCCTCATGGGCCTTGGGACCAGGGTCATCGCTGTGAGCGGCGCGGTCGCCGCGTCGATGCGGAAGCGCGGCATCGCGGCTTCCCGCATCGACGTCGTGCTCAACGGGACCATCGGCTCAGCCCGCATGCGCGGTCGGTCCGAGGAACCGCAGGCTCTGGATCATCCCGCCATCGTCTTCGTCGGAGGCCTGCATCCCCGGAAGGGATTGCCCGATCTGCTGCAGGCCTTCGACAAGGCGTTCCCCCACAATCGCGCCATGCGGCTCTACGTCGTCGGCGGCGGTCCTCACCGGGACGCCTACGAGCAGACCGCGCGCACGCTGGCCTGCGCGGATGCCATTACCTTCGCCGGGCCGCGGGACGATCCGTACCGCTGGATGCTGGGCGCCGACATCTTCGTGCTCCCGTCCCACGCCGATCCGGCACCGCTCGTGCTCTCCGAAGCCCGGGAGGCGGGCTGCGCGATCGTCGGCACCGACGTCGACGGGATTCCCGAGCTGCTCGACGGGGGAAGGGCGGGCATTCTGGTCCCGGCAAACGATCCGGACAAGCTTGCGCAGGCGCTGATCACGCTCACGACCGATCCGAGCGCCCTGGGCGCTTTGAGAGCGAAGAGCCAGATCAACTTGGATCACCTGCGGATCGCACGGGTGGCCGACGAGACCTTGACCGTCTATCGGCGCGCTGCCGGCCTCGCGGGGTGATGCGCGTCCCGGTGCGCGGAACCCGGACACGGCTCCCACAACGCACCGCGGGCGCGGCTCGATCGCAAGCTGACCAAATTAGCTAGATTGATGCCGCCGCCGGATGCTGGTTCAGGACTGCCTTGCAGAGCGTGTCAGGATCGGAATCGCCATGTTGCTCAGATCCGGATCCATGTCGTGACCACGAGGCACGACGTCGTTCCGGGCTGGTGTGGCGCCGGTCAGTCCTCCGTGGGACACGTTCATGCTCGCCTCTAAGACGCTGCGCGGCGCCGGATGGAGTGTCGCCGCGCGGATCTCCGCGCGCGCGATCGATCTCGGCACGCTGCTCGTCCTCGCACGGATCCTGTCGCCCGCCGATTTCGGCCTGACGGCCATCGCCGCGTCCCTGATCTCGATCGTCGAGATGATCCTCGAGATCCCGCTGGTTCAGGCCCTGTTGCGTCTGCAGAAGATCGAGAAGTCGCATCTGGATACTGCATTCACGCTGGGCCTTCTCCGGGGCGGGGTCATCGCCGTTCTGATGATGGCCGCCGCTTGGCCGGTCGCCCACATCTACGACGACGTCCGACTGATCCCCATCACGCTCGCGCTCGCGTCGGCGCCGATCGCGCGAAGCCTCTACAGCCCGGCCATGGTACACCTGTTCCGCAAGATCGACTTCCGTGCGTCGTTTCTCGCGGATTTTTCCGGAAAAGTGGCCGCGGCCCTGATCTCGATCGGGTCTCTCTACTTGGGAGCCGGCTACTGGGCCCTGGTGATCAACCCGGCTGCATCCGCGATCCTGCCGACCATCCTGTCCTACGTGCTGGCGCCTTACCGACCGGGGCTCTCCCTGGCGCGGCTGAGTGCCTTCTCGGCGTTCACAGGCTGGTTCACATCCTCACAGATCCTCGCTGCCTTCAGTTGGCAGTTCGATCGCATGTTCCTCGGTTACCACGTCGACAAGGCCGTACTCGGCCGCTACGGGGTGGCGAGCGATTTCTCCGTCCTCCCGACCCAGAGCGTCATCGGTCCGGCTATGCGGCCGGTCATGGCCGCGTTCGCGACGATGGCCGATGACCGCCTCCGCTTACGAGCCGCCTTCCTGAAGGCGGCTCGACTCACGATGATCATCGCGCTCCCGGCTGGCGTGGGCATCGCACTGACCGCCGACCAGATCGTGAGCGTCATCCTCGGTGCGCAATGGATTTCCGCGGCGCCCTATCTGCGATGGCTGTCGCTGGCCGTCATGTTCACCGCCTATTACCAACCTGTCTCAACGCTCTGCCTCGCGATGGACGAGCCGAACGTGATGCTCAAGATCACGCTCCTCGAATCGGTGGCGAAGGTCTTGAGCATGACACTGGGATTCTATCTCGGCGGCGTGATGATGATGATCTACGCGCGCCTTGCCACGGCCCTGTTTCACTTCCTGATCAGCGCGATCTACGCGCGGCGTCTCGTCGGTGCCGGTGTGGCGGGGCAGATCCGTAATTTCTGGCAGATTGCCCTCTCCTGCGCGGTGATGGCGGCCGCCGTCCTCGCGCTGCGGGCCGCCTTGAGCCGCTTGGATATCGGCTCGGCCGGGCTTCTCGCGGCCCTGATCCTCGGCGGCGCGGCGGCTTACGGCGTGAGCATGCTGCTGCTCGGCTTTCGCCTGCGGACCCTGCGTCCATGAGGCCGGTCGCGCGAGGGCCAGCGGCGAAGAACGCAGAACTTACAGCCGCCATGGGGCTGATCCACGAGATTGCGGAGGGTATAATTTTGGCCGCGCTCACTTCAACGGCTCGGATGAGCAGCGGCCGCAAGACAGACCTCGGGTCGTTAAATCTTGGCTAACTTGGCGGCGTCTGCTACCTTTCGATGTGGCCTTCGGGATTCTGTGCTACGGATACCGTAGGGCGATCGCAGCGCGCAGACTTATACTCAAGATTTGGCTCTGGTCGGGGAGAATTTGATGCGTCTGCGTCTAGTTGCGGCGGCGTGCGTCCTGCTGTTCGGCAGCCCGCACGCGAATGCGGCCGCCGACGAAGCCGGTCGATATCTGCTCGGCCCTCAGGATCATCTGACAATCCGCGTCTATGATTTGCGTCGCAACACCGGCGAAGCGTACTCGTGGACGGCACTGAACGGTCAGTTCGTCGTTGCAGCGGACGGAACCGTGTCCATGCCACTGATCGGCCAGATCAAGGCGGCGGGCGGCACGCCGATCGATCTCGCGAACGCCATCGGTGTCGCTCTGAAACAGGTCGCCGATCTCGCGGAGAAGCCCGCGGCATCGGTCGAAGTCGCGACCTACCGTCCCTTCTACATCATCGGTGCGGTCCAGCAGCCCGGCAAGTACGAGTATCAACCCGGCCTGACCGTACTACAGGCCGTCAGCACGGCTCAGGGACTGATGCGCGGCACCGACCCGCGCAGTATCCAGCGCGACGCGGTCACAACGCGCGGCGAGTTGCGAAATCTGGCCGCGGAGCGGGTCGCCTTGGCCGCCAAGCTGGCGCGTCTCGAAGCGGAGGTCGGCGGCGCGGAGACGATCGCGTTCGGCGGCGAGCTGAAAGGCACGGTGGACAGGATATACGCGGAGCAGGCCGTCCGCGGTGAGCAACTCCTGTTCGACACGCGTCGGAACGCGCTGAAGGCCGAGATCAAGTCGATTGAACAGTCGATCGCCAGCTTTCAAAATGAAATGAGCACGCTCGATAATAAGTCCAAAACGCTGGACCGCCAGATCGAGCTCAGTCGCGGTGAGCTCGGCCTGATCAACGATCTGGTCTCGAAGGGGCTCACGATCGCGCCGCGCAAGCTGGCTGCGGAGCAGAGTCAGGCGTCGTTCGAGAGCAGCCGACTCGACGTGCAGGTCGCCATGCTGCGCGCTCAGCAGAGCCTCACGCGCGCCGAGCGCGACATCATCGACCTCAAGGCCCGGTTCCGCCGCGAAGCTCTGTCGGAAGCCGCGGATGCCCGTCAGAAGCTCGCCTCGATCGACGAGAAGGCGCGGACAGCCGAGCGGCTCGCGGCCGATGCCGAGTCTCAGATGGTCGGCAGCACCGACGACGCGGCAGAAGCCGTGAGCGCGCGCTACGAGATTACCCGGAAGCAGGGGGTGAAGGCGGGCACATGGCTCGCCTCCGAGGAGGCCGTCGTCGAGCCCGGCGACGTCGTGCGGGTGACGCTCGTGCGCCAGCCGGCCGACAAGGCCGGGGAGACGCGGCCGTCCCCGTCGCCGCGGCCCGGATCATCGGGCGCTCCGGTGAGCCGCGGTCCGGCCGCTTCGGATGCGCCACTGCGGCCAACCGAGAGTGCGAATCGCTGAGATGGTCGATGCGTGCGCGTCGCATCGATCCGGGCGGTGACCAGACGACGCGATCGCCCGATCCCGGCCCGGCACGACCGCCGGGGGTGCCGGTGCGTCGCCTGAGTGCCACCGCCGCTCCGCCGTCGATCATGCCTGGATCAGCCTGACATGAGCTTCGAACCAATAGGCGCCATCGCGGTCGTCATCGGCCTGTTCTGTCTGCTGTTCGGCAGGGAATCGGTGGTGATCGCCTTCGTGGTGTTCTGCAATCTCGGCTCGGCCGCGGCACTCCTGCTGGGCGGCGCCAACGTGCAGCCGGCGCATCTCTTCCTCGTGTTCCTGATGATCGCGACACTGTTCCATCGCAACATCTCGACACAGGTCCTGAGTTCGTTCCGCCTACCTGAACCGGGTTTCTGGCTTCTCTGTCTCACTCTCTACGGGGTGGCGAGCAGCTACATCCTGCCGCGGCTCTTCGCGGGGCAGACCTATATCGTGCCGCTGGGAACGTCGTCACACCTGATCACGAGCGACGGCGTCGTTCCCCTGGGACCAGTATCCAGCAATTTCACGCAGCCGATCTATCTCATCGGTGATCTGGTCTGTTTCAGTATCATCACCGCTTTCGGATCCTCGAAGAACGGGATTGAGACGCTCGCGAAGGCGCTCATCCTCTACGCGGCTGCCAACATATGTTTCGGTATCATCGACGTGCTCACGGCGGCAACGGGCACGCAGGAGGCCCTGCAATTCATTCGCAACGCTCAGTACACGTTCCACGACGAGGAGAGTGTCGGCAGTATGCGGCGGATCATCGGGGCTTGGCCGGAGGCGTCGGCCTTTGCGGGAATGACACTGGGAGGTTGCGGGTTCACGGGCATGCTGTGGCTCTGTGGCCGCAAGCCCTTGGTGACGGGACCTCTGGCGTTGATCTCGCTGTTGTTCGTGATCCTGTCGACATCCTCGACTGGCCTGGTCGGCGCCGCGGTGCTGATCCCGATGCTCTACACGATCGCGTTGCTGCGATGCAGCACGCGTCGTCAGGACCGCTTCAGCGCCTGGCTGGTGGTCGCGGGTCCGTTGGTCGCCTGCGTCCTCGTGCTCCTGGCCTTCTCGGTCGGCGGCGTGCCTGAGCGCGTCTACGATTACGTCGATACGCTTGTCCTGAGCAAAGCCGAGACGAGTTCGGGTGTTCAGCGTTCGGCCTGGAACGCCTATGCGTGGCGGAACTTCATCGACTCGAACGGCCTGGGCGTCGGCCTCGGAACCAATCGCACATCGAGCTTTCCGCTCGCGGTGCTGTCGAATGTCGGGATTCCCGGAGCCGTCTTCTACGTGCTTTTCCTGGCGTCGGTGTTCGGATTTCGGCGCGGAGCGCCGCGGACCTACGCGAGCGACATCCGTGCTGCTGGCCGCGTCGCCTGCCTGTCCCTTCTCCCTGGCAGCCTCATCGCGGGCCCGACCGTCGATCAGGGCTTGATATTCTACATCTTCGCCGCCACCGCCTGCGCCTATCCCGCACGTCATCCAGTCGGGCGTATCGGTGTCTCCGCAACTCCGATCGAGCCGGCCGCGGTCGCGATACGGTCGCGGCTCGCCGAACCGGCTCGCCATTCGGCTCAGAACGTATCACTCGGCACGTGAGGGCGGCCCCGGAGGCCGATGGCCGGACCGAGGGCCGGGCGTTGCTGCCGTCCGGCACCGGGAACTGCCGCTCCGTGTTCCGCTCCGGGAGCAAAACCACGGACCGCGCCGTCGCGCCGCGACGGCCGTGCAGGGAGCTCGGAAATGGCCCGGGGGCGCAGGGGACGCTCAAGGTATGCTGGGTGGATCCACTGCCTCGAAGCCATTGATCAAATGGCTCATGGGACATCTGTCGTTTTCGTTGTTGACTTTACCCTGCTGAAGGGCGGCCAATGCTGCCTCTGTCGGCCGCAAGGCGCGGAGTGCCTGTCCGCTCGTTCGGAACGGGGACAGATCCATAGTGCGATCGTCAGGCGATGTTTCGGTCCGCGCGCCGCGGTGTGTTTGCAAATTCTGCTCAGTTAACGGTAGTCATGACTGGGTTCCGAACTGATCCTATGGTATCGATCCGCAACTTCCGATCTGATTCGAGTGTCGGCGATGATCATCGTGCTCGGCGCGGCCGACCATCATGCTCCGGCATCGTCCTCCATCGCCTGACGCCGTGGCCGATGCAAAGCGAATCATGACCGTTTCTTCAGCCTTCGATTGTCATGGGCACTCGGGAGACGAGATTTTCGATGCGATCGTATTAGGGGCCGGTATTACAGGCCTCGTATCGGCTTCAATTCTTCACGATCTCGGCTGTCGAAATATTGCCGTCATCGACGAATTTGAAAATATCGGCGGCAATCATATCGACCGATCCATCAATGGATATACATTCGACATCGGAAGTCTAATATTTCAGGACGATTCGCCGCTGCTGAAGTATTTTCCGGAGTTGCTGGAACATTACGTTCCGATCAAGCCGACGTGGGGAAAGCTGACACCCCAGGCTTTCGTCACCTCGTACCCGCTGTCGATCCGGGACGACATCGTCCGGGCCGGTCCATGGGGCATCTTCAGGATCGTGCTATCGGCCGCTTTCTCGCGCGTGGCGCGGCGCAGAATCGGGAATGCGCGGGAGTTTGCTCGCTACTGGATCGGTGATTATCTGCTCAGAAGGTCCGGCCTCGAGAGCTACATGAAGCGGTTCTTCGGCGTTCCGGCCGACTGGGTCGATCTGGAATTTGCCGAGAAGCGGATGCTCTGGATCAAGGAGCACGCCAGCCCGCGCGTCTTGTTGCGCTATGTCCGCCGGCATCGCGCGCCGGGTCCGACCAACAGGCAGTTGGCGCGACCCCGCGAAGGCTTCAATGCCCTCTACGAAGTGGCCGCCCGAACCCTGCGGCAGCGCGGTTCGGTCTTTCATCTGGGCGAGCGGATCGAATCGATCACACGGCGCGGGACGCAATTCGATGTCCGCACAGGTGGCCGCCGTTTGACCGCTCAGCGACTCATCTCGACGATCCCCATTGCGCGGACGTTGGCCCTCTGCGGAGTCCGAGAGGATCCCGGTCTCGCCTCGGTAACGTTGATCAGCCTGTATTTCAGCTTCGACGGGAATCGCGGCTTCGACTGTTCGATCCTCTACAACTTCGCGCATGACGGCGCTTGGAAGCGGCTCACGATGTATTCCGATTTCTACGGTCGGGTGGAGGGGCGCGAGTATTTTGGAGTCGAGGTCATCGCTGGCCACGCGAACGATTCCGTGGCGATCGCCGAGCAGGATTTTCGGGCACATGTCGCCAAGAACGGGCTCTTCGCCGGTGATCTGGTTTGTGAGGGCAGCCAAGTGGTGCCCTGTGCCTATCCCATCTACACCGGGCAGGCCCATGAGCGGGTGTCGCGCGCGCTCGCCCAACTCGCCGACTTCGGGATCGAGTCGTTCGGACGACAGGGCGGTTTCGACTACCAGCCGACGGCCCGTGTTTCGACGCTCAACGCGGCGGCTCACCTGATGCCGACAAGGACATCGGACGCTTAGTCGAGTCGATTCGGCCGGCGGGCGCCGCGCGCCGCCCTCTGAGACCGGGGCCTCCCCCGCCTCGGTCGTGACCTCGGCGGTTCGGCGAGGCGGCCGGGGCCGCCGACGCGGGGCCGTCTCACTGGACCAGATAGGCGCGGCTCGGCTCACGCGGAGGACGAGGGGCCGCCAAGCGTTCGCGCGCGAGGACCCCGTCGACGAAACGGCTGATCTCGTCCGCGAAGCGGCCGACACCGAAGTCGACTGCGCGCCGGACGAGGCGCTCTGGCTCCACCCCGATCGCCCGACAGCGCTGGACGGCATCGATCAGGGCCTCGACGGACTGCTCGTGGAAGAAGGTGCCGGTCACGCCGTCGATGACCGTCTCGGTGACACCACCCTTGCCGAACGCGACGACCGGCCGGCCGCTCGCCATGGCCTCGACCGGGACGATGCCGAAATCCTCTTCTCCGGGGAAGATCAGGGCTTGGCACCGTGCGTAGTGGTGTTTCAGGACCTCGAAGGGCTGCGGACCGAGGATCTTGATGTGCGGACCGGCCATGCTGCGCAGTTCACGCAGCATCTCGCCGCCGCCGATCACCACGAGGGGCTGCCCCAACCGGTTGAAGGCCTGGATCGCCAGTTCCGGCCGCTTGTAGCGGACCATTTCGCCGACCATCAGATGGTAGTCACCGCGCTGGCCATCCGGAGCGATCTCGAAGGCCGCCGTGTCCACGGGCGGATGGATGACCTTGGCTTGGCGCCGATAGTAGGTCTCGATGCGTCGCGCGACCGTGTCCGAGTTGGCGATGAACTCGTGGACCCGGCCCGCCGAGACCGCGTCCCAGTTGCGCACGTAATGGGCCACCGGCGGCATCAGCAGGCGCGTGAGCAGCCCCGTCCGCTCGCGATAATCGTGGTACATGTTCCAGACGTACCGCATCGGTGAGTGACAGTAACAGATATGAAGCGCGTCGGATGGCGGGATGATTCCCTTCGCCGGACCCGATTCGCTGCTGATGATCAGATCGTATCCCCGCAGATCGAGTTGCTCGAGGGCCATCGGCATCAGGGGTAGATAGGATTTGTATCGGCTGGTCGCGAACGGCAATCGGCCGATGAACGAGGTCCTGACCCGGTGCGCCCTGATGGTCGGCGACATGGATTGCGGGGCGTAGGCGTGCGTGAAGATGTCGGCTTCCGGATAGAGGTCGCAGAGCGCCTCGACGACCTTCTCGCCGCCGCGCATCCCGATGAGCCAGTAATGGACGATCGCGACTCTCATCGCTCGGAACCTGCTTCCCCGATCGCCGCGCAGCTCTCACCGAGTCGCCCGGTGGATGTCCGATCGGTCGCTGGCAGGCAGCTGCTCCACAGGCAAGGGACCATGATTGCGCTATTCTCAGTCTTGATCGGAAACGTGCGCCTTCGGCTGGACCTGTGTGGTTCGAGCCTCGGGAGCCGCGGGGATTGATGACTTTCAGACGGGATCGACGGGTCTCACGCCATCCGCTGCGGATGGACGTTGCAGGCAGGCCTGGCCGACTTGGCGGGTATGCTCCGGGGCCGCATCAGGCTCTGCGCTCCCACCCGTCGGCCGAACAGGCGCAGACCACCCGGCGTGCCGCGCCACCCGGCACTCTGTTCTCTCTCGGCGCATGCATCATGAGTGGCCCCAATCCGTACTGGCTCCGGCATTGTGGCCGCTCCTGCACGTTGGATGCCGCTTAGCCATCCGCAGGATACTGAGTTCGCCCATCCGGGTCACGCTGCGGAACCCGCCGCCATAGGGATTAGTCCCGCGGCATCGCAATAGGGCCGCGCACGCACGGTCCGTCGCGGCGCGGCGGCCGATGCCATCGATCCGGCACGCGTCTCATCCCGCTGACCGCGCCTGAGGTACTGTATCGGAAGTCCATCCATAGAGCGCGCCCCGCACCTTGTCATGATCGCCCTCGGCGCGAAATTGATTTCGTCGCGCCATTCAGCAACATCCCGGCGATCGCCGCCGCAGCGATCTCCCGGAATGCCTGCGGCGGGACGTCTGGACATTGCACCGCGATCCCATGCGCGAGCGTCCCGGTCCGGACGGGTGGCCCGCGCGCGCGGGAGAAGCACAGAGCTGCAAGTGGCTCAGCTCTCGACCATCAACCGTGGGAACGCGCGGCATTCCTCGGGCCGGACGAACGCAGTGCACAATGATGGGTGAGCATCCGGCCAAGGTCGGTGTCTCGTGACATTGCTTGGATTGCGGCATCGAGGCGGATTCGTGGCCGGGTCGAGAGGCAGAGGCCCGGTGCCACTGTGCTTCATCCTGCGGGATCGAAATCTATTCTTGCATTTTTGGGCGGAAAATATACTGGCATTTAGGGTACGGTTAAGCTTGAAACAGGCGCGATGATTTGATATCCCGTAGTTAACAATTGATTAACCGTTGCTGCGCCTGGCGGCCACCTGCCGTCACGAGGAGCCAGAACATGCTGCGCGACGTCGGCCCACCGCTTCAGCCTGCCTTGCGTGCGCCGCAGTACGGTGTCGAGCTGGCGGACCAAGTGGGCGATGCCGCGGAGGCTGTCGCGGAGGCCGTTCTGCCAACGGCGCCGTTCGTGGCGCGCGGTCTGCGGTTGGGTTGGGCGGCCAAGCGCGGGCTCGACATCACGGTGGCGGCCACGGCCCTCTTCCTCTTGCTACCGTTGCTGATCCTGATCGCCGCTCTCGTGTATGCCGGTGATCGCAAGGCGCCGATCTTCCGCCACATGCGGGTGGGCCGGGACGGTCGCCGCTTCGGGTGCCTGAAGTTCCGCTCCATGGTGACGAATGGCGACGCTGTTCTGGCGGCCCATCTGGCCGCCAATCCTCTGGCCCGGGCCGAGTGGGCGGCGACGCACAAGCTCAGCGACGACCCGCGCGTCACCGCCGTCGGCTACGTGCTGCGCAAGACCTCGCTCGACGAGCTACCGCAGCTCTGGAATGTGCTGCGCGGCGAGATGAGCTTGGTCGGTCCGCGCCCGATCGTGCCGGCCGAAGTCACCCGCTACGGGCGGGCATTCCCCACCTGTTTCGCCGTGCCGCCGGGCGTGACGGGGCTGTGGCAGGTCTCGGGCCGCTCCGACACGACCTATGCCGAGCGCGTCGCGCTGGATCTGGACTATGCCACCCGGTGGACCTTGCACCGGGATCTCGCCATCATGCTGCGCACCGTTCCCGCGGTTCTGGCGCAGCGCGGGAGCCGATGAGGCGCGGGTGGTCCCCGAGCCGCCCCGCGCCGGGGCACGGCGTGCTCTGGCCCTGCGCGACGGCGCACCACGAACCGCGCACCCAGATCCGGTTCGGGGCAGCACTTTGCTGGTCCGACAGATGAGGGCCGGATCGGATTGTGGCGGGTTCCAGCGATGACCGAACGAGACCCGTACCGCCACGAGGATCCGATCTGGTACGATCGGATCGAGGCGGATGAGCCGCCTGGCGTGATCCTCGATCTGCTGGCGCACGCGTTCGTGCCGATCATGGCGGCTCTCGGTGCGGTGAGAGCGCTGTACTGGCTACCGACTCGACTGTGGTGCCGGGCCGCGCGCTCGATCCTGCGCGATCGGACCACCGCTGCGAAGCGGCTCTGAGCCGAGCGCAGCATCGTCACAGTCGAGCATTCGCCGGGCTCGAGCGGCCTGTCGTGATACGTCATCCGCCGACGGACCCGCGACGCGGCCTCCAGCCGTCCGAGCTCCGGTGAGCGTGATGCCACGCTGAACGCGCATCTGAGCGTCCGTTCACCGCCCACCTCTCGGGCACGCAGGCCGGTTATGTCCGGAGCATACCGAACTCGGAGCCGCGGCGCCGGTTGTGGGAGCTTCATCAGGTCGAGATTGACAATATTAACGCTATGAAGTAGCGCTATTGACTATTCTGAAAATTGACAGACGTGATGGATCCCGAACGGGATCAGATGTCATTTGCCCATATCGAGTGGCGAGTGCTTGTATGAGGTTCTCGGAGGCAGGGGCTGCCATTCGGCGCTGGCACTTTGGCTGGCCGCCGCGCACGCGCAGGATGACCGCCAGCGAGCGCTCCCTCTCGGTCGGTGCCTGCCAAACGTGCGGGGCAAAGGTGGAGATCTCCAACGCATACTGCGTTCCCTGCGCCACAGAATACGCCGACTGCGATGTCGCATATTTTGATCGATGGTTGCTGGTCTTTATCTGGGTTGCTGCAGGTGTAACGCTGTTCGGCGTAATCTATTTTATGTTGAGATTCTTCGGTGTCGTATCATAGAGATGTTCACGATCCTTCGTCGCTCGGCGTTCGCGTCATCGCCGACGTCGGATTGTGGAGCGGTCGGAAGGCTCACCGATCGGAGCGGAACGGCGCAAGCGGCATTCTCAGGATTCGGTGCGCGATGCCGCGCCATCGATTCCAGGTCTGGGACGTATAGGTCCCTGGTCAGGAAAGGTGGCACGTTCCCGGTATCGGATGGCGATCGCGTCGATGCGCCGGCTGTCAGGTTCGTGCACGCTCCTGTCCCGGACCCAGGGCCCTGGCTCGGCGATCACGGGCGGGCCGGCGCTCGAGCGTTGGTATACGGTCCGTCCAGCTCGATATCCCGGTGGATGAGAGATCTGAGTACCTCTATCGGGTGATGGACGCTGGCCATTGCTCGGTAGAATGGCTGTGGGACCCGCTGTTCAGGGCGCGATCACGGCTGACGATACAATCGAGTCGGGTCTGAACAGGTTGCGGGTGAGGGTGAGGGCAGGATGCGCGGCTTGGTTTCGACGGCGACGCTCTCCGGAGTGCTGGCGCTTGTCTTCAGCATGCCCGCATCGGCGGCCTCCGATATCACGGTCGCTGCCATCGCCACCGGTCGCCTCTATGTTGTCGGGACAACCGATCGCCCGCACACGGCCGTGATTTTGGACAACCGGTTCAAAACGGAGTCCGACGAGAACAGGAAGTTTCAGTACGAGTTGGTGTACCATCCCGCCAATTGTGTGGTTTCCGCCGCAATCGATGGGACGATACATGAAGCGGTTGTCAGCAATTGTGGGCAGCAGGTGGTGCCCGGAACTTGGCTGGACCCGAAGCCCGCGATGACGAGGCCGACTCCTCTGGAACGGGTGCTCTCACCGACGGTCGAGGTGCCCTCCACCGTCTTCTGCCCCTCGGTTCAGACAGAGCGCTCGCAGGATCCGGCACGCATCGAGCTTGCTGACCGCACACCACCGGTCTTCACCGTCGTGACGGGGATGAATTTCTCGCCGCGCTACTGACGCTTGGCCGCAGGTGTGAAGAAGGCGGAGAGGATGGGTGCGGCGCATCGTCGGGATCCTCCCCGGAAGGAGTCCGCGAACGGACTTCTGTGCGGCGTCGGCTGACGGAGCGCACGGCGAAAGCGATGGCCGCTTTGCCGGCTTGGGGGCCGTAGTCGGGACCGGCGTGGCGGGTGAGAACGCACCGAGGCGTGCCGGTCGATACGGAGAACTTGCCGTTCACTCTCGAGCCGCGTCGAAGAGCGACGTCAGCATCCTGAGCATACGCTCTTCGCGGCGCCGCGTCCGCCCTTAAGGAGCGCCGCCATCGCCGCTTCGCGATTGTACTCCGACATGATCCTCTTGGTGGCGAGATCCTTATCGAAGCCGGGAATGTTGTCTTTCTGTGTGGCCGAGGCTTCTCCGACGCCGGCACCGTTCGACATGCGGGACAGGCCGGAATAGATCGGCGGCTTCGTCAGATTCTCCGGACGGAGACTCTTCCAGCTCATGCGGTTGCGCATCGAGGAATCGAGAACCGCCAGAGGGTTCACACCGTTCTGGCCGATCTGCGCGTCCGTGAGCTTCAGAGTGCCGGGAATGACGATGGGGAGCGGATCGATATCGGACTCAGCACGCGGCGCCGCGGCGCCCACGAGCGGGCCCGTCGACGCGGTTGCCGCAGGCATCGCGGTCGGGGGCGGCAAGGCGCTGTAGGCAGTCGGCATCAGCGGCGCGTGGGAGCACGCGCCTAGAGTGAGCACCGCCACGAGCGTTCCGATTCGTCTGAAAGCCATGGTCGCCCTCGCGCTGCGCCGGGCCATTCTAGCCAAGCTTGCGCATGACATACCAGTGTTGGGCGGGGCGAGTCCAACCCCTATAAACTGGCTACAGCAATCTCCGAAGTACGCAATGACCAAAAGTAGTATAGGGGCTCAGTGGCCATTCTTGCCGGCGGATCTCGGCGATGGGCTCCGTCTCGCGACAAGTGACTTTCGGCCCTGATATGAACAGCTCCGATTTCCGTGCACTTAAGACAAATCGAATTTCGATGATGTATCTAACGCAGTAGATTTGTCGATTGAAGCGCGCAGCTACGCCCTCGGTTGTCCCTGTCCTTCATGCGAAGTTGGTTGCGGTGTTCGGGTCGGAAGGTGTCCGTGCCCGCGAGAGCGGGGTCGCGGGTCTCCGGGCATTTAAAGATAGCCCCGATAGATCGTCCTCGCCGTCGAAGAGGCTGCGCCTACTGGCCCAGTTGGGCACGAGATCGCCACAGTTCGGCCGAGCACGTTCGATCTGTGAGCATTCATGACGCTGCCTGCAGGTAGGACGCCACGCGACACGCAGGTTGGGGGCGGCCCGGGCGGTGCGGGGCAAGCCGACGACGTCAATTGACCGAGTCGGCCGCCGCACGAGCGCGCGGCCGGCAGGCAGGGGCCGCGCAGATCCGCACCGCGCTCCGTCGGTCACCGTCCCCGGAACGCGGCGTCCAGCGCGTGCGAGACACGCGCCAGGATCCCGGCGCGGGCGGCGGCGTCGGAGCCAATATGCGGGTCGCGCTGCACGCACGGGTCCGCGTAGGTGAACGGCGTGGCGTCCGGGCCCGCCACGAGGGCGCCGTCCGCCGCCTCGCTTATCGCGCAGGCGCGGACGGTCTGCGCGCCCCGGGCGACCACGGGCTGGGTCGGCCCGGCCGGGTTGTCGAAGACGTGCTGCGCTCCGGGAAAGACGGTCAGGTCGACATCGGCGCCGGCCGCCCTCAGCCGCTCCGCGTAGGCCGCGCAGGTGGCGGCGGGATTGTAGTCGTCGCTGCCGCCACCGAAGATCCGGATCGGCCGATCCGCCACGGCCGTGTCGTCCCGGAAGCGGATGGAGCAGTCCGGGTAGACCGGCAGGTAGAGGGCGGGGATCACGCCGGAGCGGTTCCAGGCCGCGTCGAAGCGCTTGAGGCTGGCGTAGAGCGCGGCCTGCCCGCCGCGCGAGAAGCCCATCACGGCGATCCGCGCCGGGTCGACCCGCGGATGCTTCGCCAGCACGCCCAGCGCCCGGTAGATGTCGAGGATCAGGTTCGTGCGCGCCAGGAGGCTCTGGTCGGAGTTGACGCTGGTCAGGCCGCGCCCGGTGAAGCCGTCGATCGCGAAGGTCGAGATCCCGCGCGCCGCCAGCGCCCGCTGCCAGAACTCGATGTTGCCGCCCAGGCCCCCGGAGCCGTGCATCAGGATCACGGTCGGCAGGCGCTCGGTCCCCGCCTTGGCGATGCGCAGGATCCCCGCGACCGTGACCGGCTTCGCTCCCTCGGACGTGCCGGTGAGGAACTGCCGGTCGGTCAGCGTCAGGCTCTCGAACGGGTGAACCTCCACGCGGGCGGCGTAGCTGCCGAGATCGGCGACGCCGTCCGCTGCGGGCCCGGCGGAGGCCGCCGGCGTGATGCCGGCCAGCAGACAGGCCGCCAGGAACAGGATCGATCGCCGCATCGGAACGCTCCTCCACCGGGCGGCAGCCTAGCAGCGGCGCGGGCGGCCTGTCGCCGCGCGAGGGACCGGAACCGGTTTCCTCTCGCTGCCCGATGTCAGGCCCCGGGGGCGAGGGCTACGCGGCCGCGCGGTCGGCCAGGTAGGCGCGCCAGCCGCCGAAGCGCGTGATGTCGGCCGCCCCGTCGAGGCCGGCTTGCTCGACCAGGAAGCCCTTGGGCGCCGTGCCGTCGGCGAGCCGCAGCGTGCCGATGCCGAGCGGTGCCGGGATGGTGGCGACGAAGCGTCCGAACGCGGCGGGCGGCAGGGCCCACACCTCGGTCTCGATGGGGGCGCCGTCCCCGGCCGCCACCCGGAGCAGCCCCGGGCGCTGCGGCGGGCCGCCCGGCAGGGCGTAGAGCCGATAGTCCCGGGCCGTCGGCACGGCGCGCAGGAAGCGCCCGCCGCAGCCGGCCAAGTCGCGGTTCAGCGGCAGTCCCGAGAGATGCGCCCCGACGACCGCCAGCTCGATCGCGTCCGGTCCGGCCGCAGCCAGCCCCGGCTCCACGGCCGGCACCGGCATCGTGCCCGCGCCGATCCGCGGCGCCGAGGCCGCGTGCAGGCGTGCCCCGAGGGCGGCGAGGAGCCCGTCCGAGCCGCGCGGCGCCAGCAGGGTGATCCCGGCGGGGAGGCCGTCGGCGCGGGGCCGGCCCGGCACCGCCAGGGCGCACCAGTCCAGCAGGTTGACGAAGTTGGTGTAGGTGCCGAGTTCGCTGTTCGGCCCGATCGGGTCGGCCGCGACCGCCGCGCAGGTCTGCGGGCGCGGGTAGGTCGGCACGGCGAGGACGTCGATCCGGTCCCAGACCGCGTCCGCGGCCCGGCGTAGCGCCGCGAGGCGGTAGAGGCCCGCGAAGGCGTCGGCCGCGCTGTGGCGCTCGGCGGAGGCGATGACCGCCCGCGTCGTCGGGTGGAGGATGTCGGGGCGCGTCTCCATCACCGGGCGGATCGCCGCGTAGCGCTCGGCGACCCACGGGCCGTCGTAGAGCAGGGCCGCGACGGCGAACATCGGCGCGAGATCGACCGGCGCCGCCGCCCCGGCGAGGGCTTCGAGATCGGCGACCGTCGCCGCGAAGGCCGCCTCCGAGAGCCCGTCGCCGCCGAAGCGGAGGCTCGCCGCGTCCGGGAGCCCGAGGCGCAGGCCCGGCGGGAGGCCGGCGGGGGTGGGCGGTACCGGCAGGGCCCGCGACCAGGGATCGGCGGCGTCCGGCCCCAGCATGACCCGGAAGGCCGCGTCGGCGTCGGCCACGGTGCCGGCGAAGACCGAGAGCGTGTCGAGGGTCCGGCAGGCCGGCAGCATCCCGCGGCTGGAGACCGCCCCCAGGGAGGGCTTCAGCCCGACGACGTTGTTGAGCGCCGCCGGCACCCGGCCCGAGCCCGCGGTGTCGGTGCCGAGGGCGAAGGCGACGATCCCGTGGGCCACCGCCACGGCCGAGCCGCTGCTGGACCCGCCGGGCACGTAGGCCGGGTCGATCGCGTTGCGCGGGGCCGGGTAGGGGGTGCGCAGGCCCACGAGCCCGGTGGCGAACTGGTCGAGATTGGTCTTGCCGATCAGGATCGCGCCGGCCGCGAGGAGACGCGCCACCGCGGGCGCGGTCTCGGCGGGGGTGTGGGTGAAGTCCGGGCAGGCGGCAGTGGTCGGCAGCCCGGCGACGTCGATGTTGTCCTTGACGGCGAAGGGCACGCCCCAGAGCGGCATCGCCGCGGGGTCGAAGGGCGGGAGCGCCGCCGCGGCTTCGCGAGCATCCGCCTCCGGGACGAGCGCGAGGAAGATGCCGGGATCGTCCACCGCGGCGAGCCGCCGGTAGGCCTCGGCCACGACGGCGCGCGGGTCGAGGCCTTCGGCGTAGGCCGCGTGCAGGAGCGGGATGGTCGGGAAGGGGGGCACGGTCATTCCTCGCAGCGAGGCTCAGGATTCGTCGCCGGTGGCGCGGTACCAGTCGAGGATCTCGACCCCCTGCATGAACACCGCGTCGTCGCGGGCCAGGACGGCGTCGAGCAGGCGCTCCAGCAGGCCGATCCGGTGCGGCACGCCGGTGATGTAGGGGTGGATCGCGAAGCTCATCACCTTGGCCCCGCCGAGGGAGCCGGGGCCGGCGGCCTCGGCGGCGAGCCGGTCGAGATGGGCGAGCGCCCGCTCCACGAACTCGTCGGCCCGGTGGTGCTGGATGGCCAGCAGCGGGATGTCGTTGAGCTCGACGGAGTAGGGGAGGGCGACGAGGTCGCCCGTGCGCGTCGCCACCCGGCAGGGGCGGTCGTCGACCACGAAGTCGCCGACGTACTCGAGGCCGGCCGCGCGCAGGTGGTCGGGCGTGTCGAGGGTCTCGGTGAGGCCCGGTCCCAGCCAGCCGCGCGGCGGGCGCCCCGTGGTCTGGGTGATCGCCGCGATGGTGCGGGCGATCATCGCCGGCTGGTCCGGGATCCGGTGCGTCGGGACCTGGTGGAAGCCGTGGGCCATGAACTCCCAGCCGGCCGCGTGGGCGGCCTCGGCCACGCGGGGATAGGCCGAGCAGACCGAGCCGTTGATCGACAGCGTCGGGCGGATTCCGCGGCTGGCGAAGGCCTCGAGGAAGCGCCAGAAGCCGACCCGCATCCCGTACTCGTGCCACGCCCAGTTGGGGATATCCGGGAGCAGGCTCGCGGCGGTCGGCGACACCAGGATCTGGCGCGGCATCGGGTTGTCGATCAGCCAGTGCTCGACGTTGACCACCGGCCAGACCGCCACGTGCTTGCCGCCCGGCAAGGTGAGGCGCGGCCGGTCCACGGCGGCGCGGTAGGCGAGGCGATTCTCGGGCCGGCGGGGATCGTCGGGCGCGGTGTCCATCAGGCGGCGGCCCGCGGGGCGTGGTGGCTGTGGAGCTGGGCCGCCAGCATCCGGCGCAGGTCGTTGAAGGCCGGGCTCGACACGTCGCGCCGCCGCGGCAGCTCGACCGGGTGGATCGCCTCGATCCGGCCGGGGCCGGGCGACATCATCACGATGCGGTCGGCCAGGAAGATCGCCTCCTCGATGGCGTGGGTGACGAACAGGATCGTCAGCCCCGTCCGCGACCACAGGTCGAGCAGCTCGTCCTGCAGTCGCTCGCGGGTCATGGCGTCGAGCGCCCCGAAGGGCTCGTCCATCAGCACCACCTCGGCCTCGTTGGCGAGCACCCGGGCGATGGCGACCCGCTGCTTCATCCCGCCCGAGAGCTGGTGCGGGTAGGCGTCGGCGAAGGCCTGGAGGCCGACGAGGGCGATGTAGCGCTCGGCGGTGTCGCGCACCTCGGCGGCGGGCCGCCCGCGGGCCTTCGGGCCGAAGCCGATATTGTCCCGCACCGTGAGCCACGGGAACAGGCCGTAATCCTGGAAGACCATGCCGCGGCTCGGCCCCGGCCCGGCGATCGGCTTGCCCCACATCAGGGCCTGCCCGGCGGTCGGGGCCTCGAAGCCGGCGGCGACCCGCAGCAGCGTCGACTTCCCGCAGCCCGAGGCGCCGAGCAGGCAGACGAACTCGCCACGGGACACCGTGAGGTTCGCCTCGCGCAGGGCCTCGGTCCGGCGGCCGCCCGCCGCGTAGGTCTTGGAGACCGCCCGCATGTCGAGGATCGGGATCGTCGGATCAGCCATGATTGGGGCTCCAGGCGAGCAGCCGGCGGCCGAGCTGCATGACCAGCCAGTCGGAGACGAAGCCCGCGACCCCGATCACCGCCATGCCGCAGATCACGATCTCGGTGCGCGAGAGCTGGCGCGCCTCCATGATGATCGCGCCGAGGCCGGTCTGGACGCCGGTCATCTCGCCGACCACGATCACCACCCAGGCGAAGCCGAGGCCGAGCCGCAGGCCGGTGAAGATCGACGGTAGCGCCGCCGGCAGCACCACGCGGACGAACTGGGCCGGCCCGGTGCAGCCCAGCATCGCGGCCGCCTCGAACAGGCGCGGCTCAACGGAGCGGACCCCGAACACGGTGTTGACCAGGATCGGGTAGAACGCCCCGAGGAACACGAGGAAGAAGGCCGAGCGCGGCCCGAGGCCGAACAGGATCATCGCCAAGGGCAGCCACGCGGTGACCGGAACCGGCCGCAGCACCTGCAGGACGGGATCGAGCAGAGCCCGGATCAGGGGCACGCGGCCGATCAGCAGGCCGAGCGGCAGGGCGGCGGCGGCCGCCAGCGCGAAGCCGCCGTAGACCCGGCTCAGCGACGCCGCGAGATGGGTCCAGAGCGTGCCGCTGAACGCGTCGTCGTTGACGCCGCCGACCGCGAGATCCCGCATCTCGGCCCAGACCTCCGCGGGGGGCGGGATCAGGCTGTAGGGCCGGCCCGCGGTGGTGACCTGCCAGACCGCGACGAGCGCGGCCGGCACCACGCAGGCGAGCCCCAGCCGGCGCAGGTGGGCGAGCCCGGGTCCGGATCCGGCCCGGCGGGCGGGCGCCGACCTCACCGCCGCCGGCAGGGCGCCGGCCTCGATCCCGGTGCTCACGCCCGCCCCAGCGCGTCGACGAAGCGGGTATCGATGAAACCCGGCTCCGGCAGCCGCTTGATCTGCTTGAGCGCGAGCATGTGCTGCGCGTAGGCGTCGGCCTGCCGGATCTCGTTCGGCCCGAGGCGCCAGGTCAGCTCGACGTTCGGGGCCGAGAGCTCGAGCGCCTCGCGCTTCTGGCCGAGCTTCGCCACCGCCATGGCGATCATCGCGTCGCGGTCGCCGGCCGCGAAGTCCGTCGCCTTGCGGTGAATCTCCAGCATGGTCCGGACGAGGTCCGGCCGCTCGGCCAGCGTGTCGCGGTGGGCGCCGAACACCATGTTCAGCGCGCCCATCTCGGTGCCGTAGGGGTACTCGACGAGCTGGCCGACGCCCGAGGCGAGGCTGACGCCCGGGCCCGGCTCGGCGCCGACATAGGCGTCGACGTCGCCGCGGGCGAGCGCGATGTGCATCTCCGAGAAGGAGACGCGCACGGGGGTGATGTCCTTCACCGAGAGCCCCTCCATGCGCATCCGCTCCAGGACGAAGACCTCCTGGGTGCTGCCGGGCCAGATCGCGACGCGCTTGCCGCGCAGGTCCTTGATGGCGTGGATGTCGGAGCCCTTCTTGGCGATCACCGCCATCCCGCGGTTGCAGGTGGAGGCGATGACCACGAGCGGCTCGCCGGCGGCGGCGCCCAGCGTCGCGGCGGCGATCCCGAAGGTGCCGAAATCCACCGACTTGGTGACCACGGCGTTCTTGCACTCGGTCGGGCTCTCGAAGGGCACCACCTCCACATTCACCCCGGGCGGGGTGAAGCGCGCGTAGAAGCTCGGCGCGATCGAGTGGATCAGCTTGAGGGAGCCCATCCGGATCGTGACGGGCGCGCCCTGGGCGCGGGCCCGGGCCAGGGGTCCGAGGGCGAGGCCGGCCCCGAGACCGGCCAGGAGGGTGCGGCGGCGGATCATCGAACGGCTCCTGAAGGGTCCCGATGTGCCGACGCTACGGGCACCACCTGTTGCGAGGAAGTGCTATTTTCTGAGTATGCCGTTGCCATAAACGCAACAGCTGGGCAGGATAGGGGCGTGAAGCACCTGCGCACCGTCACCTACGTCGCCGAGGTCGCCCGCGCCGGCTCGATCCGGCGCGCCGCGGAGCGCTTGAACCTCACGCCCTCGGCCCTGACCCGGCAGATCCAGGATCTCGAGTACGAGCTCGGCACGCCGATCTTCGAGCGCCTGCCGCAGGGGATGCGGCTCAACGCGGCCGGCGAGCTCTTCGCCCGGCACATCCGCGACCAGGCCGCCGATCTCGACCGGGTCCGCTCGCAGATCGCCGACCTGTCGGGCGTGCGGCGGGGGCACGTGGCGCTCGCCTGCAGCCAGGCCTTCGTCACCCAGGTGGTGCCCGAGGAGGCCGAGGCCTACCGCGCCCGCTTTCCGCAGGTCGGCTTCACCGTGCAGGTCCGCGACCACGCCCAGGCGGTCACCGCCCTGGCGGAATTCGAGGCCGACCTCGCCCTGATCCTGCAGCCGCCGCCCTCGGCGGAGCTGCACCCGCTCTATTCCGGCCATCAGACCCTGTGCGCGCTGATGCGCAGAGGCCACGCGCTGGCGGCGGAGAGCGGGCCGGTGCGGCTGCGCGACTGTCTCGCGCACGCCCTGGCGCTGCCCGACCGATCGCTCGCCATCCGCCACCACATCGAGCACGCGCTGGCCCGGCGGGGCGTCGAGCTCCGGCCGGTCGTGGAGTCGGGCTCGCTGGAGTTCCTGCGCAACCTCACCCTGCGGGAGGACGTGGTGAGCCTGCAGGTGCCCAGCGGCATCCCGGAGGATCCGCGCCTGCACAGCCGGCCGATCGACACCCGCGACCTCACCCCGATGACGCTGGTCCTGGCGCAGCTGCGCGGGCGCTCCCTGTCGGTGGCCGCCGCCAAGTTCGCCGATCAGCTCGTCGTCCGGCTGAACCGGGAAGGGGCCTGACCGGCGTCCCGCTCAGGCGGGCAGGCCGGCTTCGGCCAGGGCCTTGGCGTATCGCTGCCCCAGGGCGGCGACCGGGAAGGGGATCCGCGCCAGGAAGCCCGTGACCGTCAATCCGGGCTCGATCGCCAGGAGCTCGGCGACCGCCTGCCGGGCGCGCTCCGGCTGGCCGAGCCCGACATGGGCCACGGCGAGCGCCCGTAGGGCGACGGCGAAGCGTCGGTTCTGCGCCAGCGCCCGCTCGGCCCACCGGATCGCCTCGGGATAGTCGGCCTCGCTGACCGCCGCGACCGCCATCACGCCCGACATCAGCCAGCCGCGCGGATCCCGCGGGTTGAGCTGCAGCGCCCGCTCGATCATGGCGCGTCCCGCCTCCGCGCGGCCGCACATGGTCTCGATCCAGCCCGCGAGGGTGAGCGCCAGGGCGGAGTTCGGGTTGACGAGCAGCGCGCGGCCGAACAGGTCGCGCGCCCGGTCCCGCCCGGTCTCCGACATGTTCCAGACCGCGAAGGCCGCCATCCACAGCACCTGCGCGTCCCCGGGCGCGCGCTCGACCGCGCCCCAGGCCAGCCGCACGGCCGCCGCGCGCTCCGCCTCGCCCTGCGCGATCCAGCCCTGGAAATGGCACTGCGCCCGGCAATAGGCCGCCGCGGCCATCGCCGGGGCGTAGCCCGGGTCGAGCGCCAGGGCCTCGTCCAGATGATCGAGCGCCGCCGCCATGCCGGCGGCGGTGAAGTCGGCGAGCCGGGCATTGGCCCGGAGCAGCCGGTCGTAGGCGTCCGGATGGGCCGGCGCGTCGTGGCCGAGCCGGCCGATCTCCGCCAGCTGGAGGGTGGGCTCGATCGCGGCGGCGGCACGCGCGGCGACCCGCTCCTGCAGGGCGAAGACGTCGTCGAGCCCGCCGTCGAAGCTGTCGGCCCAGAGATGGGCGCCGGTCCCGGCATCGACCAGCTGGCCGGTGATCCTCAGGCGCGACCCGCCGCGGCGCACGCTGCCGGCGACCACGTAGCCGACGCCGAGCTCCTGCCCGACCCGGCGCACGTCGATCGCCGCGCCCCGGTAGGTGAAGGTCGAGTTGCGCGCGATCACGAACAGGCCGCTGACGCGGGACAGCGCCGTGATGATCTCCTCGGTGATCCCGTCGGCGAAGTAGGCCTGCTCCGGATCCGCGCTCATGTTGGTGAAGGGCAGGACCGCCACCGCGGGCAGGCGCGGCCCGGTGCGCCACGTGACGCCCGCCTCCGCCGCGTCTTCCGGAGCGACCCCGGGCGAGACCTCCGATGCGGCCTCCCGCACGGCGCCGACGAAGCGCACGCCCTTGCGCGGGAGCGTCCGGATCCAGCGCTGCTCGGTTCCGGTGTCGCCGATCGCCGTCCGGGCCGCGTTGATCCGGCTGCCGAGGGTCGCCTCGGAGACGATGCGCCCGTTCCAGACCGCCTCCAGCAGGTCGTCGCGGCTCACCACCCGGTCGCGCCGCTCGATCAGCACCCGCAGGAGGTCGAAGACCTGCGGCTCGACGGCGATCTCGGCGCCGTCCCGGCTGAGCTCGCGCCGGGCAGAATCGAGGGTGAAGGATCCGAACCGGTAGATCACGGGGCGTTCCTGGGCGGGGCCATGTCCTCGTTCCGCGCCCTGCTCACCGAACCGGTCTCCGCGGCGGAGGGCGCTCTAGCACGGGCCCGGGCGAGCATAAATCATGGGCCTCTGAAGGTGTCCTCAAGGTCCTCTCAAAGCGCGGTGTCGAGCATCGGGATAGGTTTCGCTCCATCGAAGACTTTCCGACGAGGGAGCCGTCCATGGCCCGCGAGACCGATCCCGACACATCCGCCTGGAGCCGCCGCCGCCTCCTGAAGAGCGCGGTAGCCACCGCCGCCCTCGCCGAGCTCGGCCTCGGCGGGACCGCGCGGGCGCAGGGCGACTCGGCCCCCGGCGCCCCGGTCCCCGGCGCCATGCCGGGCGTCCTGAAGCAGGTCGAGGCCGGTGTGCTCGACGTCGGCTACGTCGAGGCCGGTCCCGCCGACGGGCCGGCGGTCATCCTGCTGCACGGCTGGCCCTACGACATCCACGCCTTCGCGGAGGTCGTTCCGATCCTCACGGCGGCCGGGCACCGGGTGATCGTGCCGTACCTGCGCGGCTACGGCACCACCCGTTTCCTGGCGTCGGACACGGTCCGGAACGGCGAGCAGGCGGCACTCGCGGTGGACGTCATCGCCCTGATGGACGCCCTGAAGATCCCCCAGGCCGTCCTGGGCGGCTTCGACTGGGGCGCGCGGACGGCCGACATCGTCGCGGCGCTGTGGCCAGAGCGGTGCCGGGCGCTGGTGGCGGTCAGCGGCTACCTGATCGGCAACCAGGAGGCCGGCAAGAAGCCGCTGCCGCCGCGGGCCGAGCTGTCCTGGTGGTACCAGTTCTACTTCGCCACCAGCCGGGGGCGGGCCGGCTACGAGGCCTACCGCGCCGACTTCGCCAAGCTGATCTGGCAGACCGCCTCGCCGCGCTGGCGCTTCGACGACGCCACCTTCGCGCGGAGCGCCCCGGCCCTCGACAACCCGGATCACGTCAGCATCGTCATCCACAATTACCGCTGGCGGATGGGCCTCGCCGAGGGCGAGCGCCGGTACGACGCGCTGGAGAGCCGCCTCGCGCAGGCGCCCACGATCGGCGTGCCGACCATCACCCTGGAGGGCGACGCGAACGGCGCGCCGCATCCGGACCCCGCCAGCTACGCGGCCAAGTTCACCGGACGCTACGCGCACCGGCTGATCACCGGCGGGATCGGCCACAACCTCCCGCAGGAGGCCCCGCGCGCCTTCGCGCAGGCCGTGATCGACGCGGCCGCGGCCTGACCGCGCCGGCGCGGCCGGATCATCCCCGGACACACGATCATCCCGAGACGATGACGGAGGTTGCCATGCGGTTCCTGGCTGTCGCGCTGCCGGCCCTGCTCGCTGCGGGCCTGATTTTGGGAGGCTCCGCGGTGCGCGCCGTGGATGCCGGGACCGCCCCGGCGGCCTCGCCGATCTACGGCGTCACCGTCCCGGACGGGTACCGCGACTGGCAGCTCGTCGGCGTCGCGCAGGAGACCGGGGCCCTCGACGAGCTGCGCGCCGTGGTCGGCAACGCGCGGGCGCTGGACGCCTACCGGTCGGGCACCCTGCCGTTCCCGGACGGGACGGTGCTGGTGAAGCGCGCCTGGACGAGGGTGCCGTCCGCGGAGTTCGCCCCGGCCTTCGTGCCCGGCGGCGCCACGACGGTTCAGGTCATGGTGAAGGATTCGCGGCGCTACGCGGCGACGGGGGGCTGGGGGTTCGGGCGCTTCGTCGACGGCAAGCCTGCGGACGCGGCCCAGCACGAGACCTGCTTCGCCTGCCACAGCGCCAATGTCCGGGACCACGACTACGTGTTCACGCGGCTCGCGCCCTGAGGCCGGCCGCCGCCCGGACGGCCGCCCGGACGGCCGCCACGACGCCCCTGTCAGCGCGCGGCTTCCCTCAACGTCCGCTCGCTGTCGCGCCTTGCGTCTCCCGTCAGCCGGCGCCTACACCTTTGCCGGCTCAAGCTCGGCCCGGACCGGGCGGGACACGACGGCGCCGGCCCGAGGCACGGCCCCGCAGGGAGGATAGCGCGTGACGATCGCCCGATACGGCGCAGCCCTGGCGCTGCTCTGCGGCTTCGGTTCCCTCTCGCCCTTGAGGGCCGACGAGTGCCCCAACCGCGGCCAGCTCGACGACGCCTACTGCGACGCCAACAAGGACCTCGTTGCCGACGTTCCGGCCAAGACCCGCGACCCGAGCGTGATCGTCTTCGCCTACACGCCGGTGGAAGATCCCGCGGTCTACGAGAACTCGTTCAAGCCGTTCACGACCTACCTGAGCCAGTGCACCGGCAAGCGCGTCGTCTACTACCCGGTCCAGTCGAACTCGGCCGAGATCGAGGCGATGCGCTCCGGCCGGCTCACGGTGGCGGGCTTCTCGACCGGGCCCCTCGGCTTCGCGGTGAACATGGCCGGCGCGATCCCGTTCGCCGCCAAGGGCACCGAGAAGGGCGCCGAGGGCTACAACCTGATCGTCGTGGTGAAGGCGAGCAGCCCGTACAAGACGCTGGCCGACCTCAAGGGCAAGCGCGTGGCCCACACGGCGCCGTCGTCGAATTCCGGCAACCTCGCGCCCAAGGCGCTGTTCCCCGAGCAGGGGCTGAAGCCCGGCGAGGACTACAAGCTCATCTACTCGGGCGGCCACGACAAGTCAGCGCTTGGCGTCGGCACCGGCGACTACGACGCCGCCCCTGTGGCCTCCGACGTGTTCTACCGGATGGTCGCCCGCGGGACGATCAAGGGCGACGATTACCGGGTGATCTACACGAGCGAGAAGTTCCCGACCTCGGGTTTCGCCTACGCCCACGATCTCAAGCCGGAACTCGCCGAGAAGCTGAAGCAGTGCTTCTACGACTTCCGCTTCCCGCCCGACATGGTGAAGGATTTCGAGGGCGACGACCGGTTCGCGCCGATCACCTACCTCAAGGACTGGGCGATCGTCCGCAAGGTCGCGGAGGAATCGGGCACGCCGTACAACAAGGTCGCCTACGAGCGCGAGGCCGCCCGCGAGGCCGAGGCGGCGCGCAAGAAGGCCGCGGGCGCGCCCAAGCCGTGACTCAGGCGTTGACGTCGGCCGTGACGGCGAGGAGCGCGGCGCGCGCGGTGGCGGCCGGACTCGAGGGCGATCCCGGCGCCCTGGTGATCCGGGGACTGACCAAGGCGTACCGGGCCGGCCAGCCGGTCCTGAAGGGCATCGACCTCGTGGTGCCGGGCACCGGGCTCACGGCGATCATCGGGCCGTCCGGTACCGGCAAGAGCACCCTGATCCGCTGCATTAACCGGCTGGTCCAGCCGACCTCGGGGGAGATCCTGTTCCGGGGCGAGGACCTCGCCCGGCTCTCCGGCCCCACCCTGCGCCGGGCGCGCCGCCGGATCGGGATGGTGTTCCAGGAGTACAACCTGGTCGAGCGCCTCTCGGTGATGGAGAACCTGCTCTGCGGCCGCCTCGGCTACGTGCCGGCCTGGCGCGCGTGGCTGCGGCGCTTCCCCGAGGCGGACATCGCCCGCGCCTTCGACCTCCTCGACGCGGTCGGCTTGTCGGGCTTCGCCACCCGCCGGGCCGACGCCCTGTCGGGCGGGCAGCGCCAGCGCGTCGGCATCGCCCGGGCGATCATGCAGGAGCCCGAGATCGTGCTCGCCGACGAGCCGACCTCGTCCCTCGACCCGAAGAGCTCCGTCGAGATCATGGAGATCCTGTCCCGGCTCGCGGCCGAGCGCGGCGTGCCGGTGGTGGTCAACATCCACAACGTGGCGCTCGCCCAGCGCTTCGCCGCGCGGATCGTCGGCATGTCGGGCGGGCACGTGGTCTATGACGGGCCGCCGGACCGGCTGAGCGAGGCCGACCTGCGCGGCATCTACGGCGGCGAGAACTGGCTCGAATGAGCGCGCCCGCCCGCCCGGCCTCCCCCGACGCCTCCCCCGACGCTTCCCCCGACCGCGTCGCGTTCCGGCCCAACTGGACCGCCCGCGCGGGCTGGGCGCTCCTCGCCGTCTACGCGGTCTACGCGGCGACCCAGCTCGGCTTCTCGCCCGAGCGCTTCGCCGGCGGCCTCGCCCACGGGCAGCAGTTCCTGGCCCGGATGTTCCCGCCGAACTTCTCCCGCTGGGAACTGATCCAGTCGGGGATCCTCGAGAGCCTGCAGATCGCCGTGATCGCCACGGTGGTCGGCATCGCGGTCGCCCTGCCGATCGGCTTCCTGGCGGCCCGCAACCTGATGCCGCCATGGGTGACGTGGCCGACCCGCATCCTGATCGCGCTCTGCCGGTCGTTCCACCCGATCATCGTGGCGATCCTGTTCGTGAAGGCGATCGGCTTCGGGGCGCTCGCCGGCGTCATGGCGCTGATCGTCGCCTCGGTGGGCTTCATCGCCAAGCTGTTCGCCGAGGCGATCGAGGAGATCTCCCTGAAGCAGGTCGAGGCGGTGCGGGCGACCGGCGCCGGCTTCCTGTCGATCCTGATCATGGGCGTGCAGCCGCAGGTGCTGCCGCGCTTCATCGGCTTCGCCACCTACCAGCTCGATTCCAACCTGCGGAACTCGACCATGGTGGGCATCGTCGGCGGCGGCGGCATCGGAGCGACGCTGTTCACCGCCTACCAGCGCTTCGACTTCGACGTGGTGCTGGCGATCCTGATCGTCATCGTCGCCCTGATCATGGTGGCCGAGATCGTCTCCGGCTGGGCCCGCAAGGTGTTCCAGTGAGCGTGGCCCTCGCGCCCGCGTCCGCCGGCCCGCGCCGCTGGCAGCGCTTCCCCCTGTGGAAGCGGCTGGCGCGGCTCGCCTTCACGCTGTGCGCGGTGGCGGCCTTCGTGGCGAGCCTGCGCACCATCGAGGTGATCCCGGAATTCCTCTACGACGCGCCCGACCAGCTGGCCGACCTGTTCGGCCGGATGTGGCCGATGGATGCCGGCTATGTCGGGCCGACCCTGCGGGCGCTGGTGGAGACGCTCCACATCGCGACGCTCGGCACCCTGATCGCCATCGCGATCGCGGTGCCGATCGGGCTGATGGCGGCCCGCAACGTCACGCCCAACCGCGCGCTGAACCTTTTCGCCAAGTTCGTGTTCGTGACCTCGCGCTCGGTGAACTCTCTGGTCTGGGCACTGCTGTTCGTGGCGGTGTTCGGCCCGGGGCCGCTGGCCGGGACCCTGGCGATCGCGCTCCGCTCCGTCGGCTTCACCGGAAAGCTGTTCGCCGAGGCGCTGGAGGAGGCCAATCGCGGCTCGATCGAGGCCCTGCAGGCCGCGGGTGCCGGCCGGATGTCGACGCTGCTTCTCGGCTACTGGCCGCAGGTGAAGCCGGCCTTCTGGTCGATCGCGCTGTTCCGCTGGGACATCAACATCCGCGAATCCGCCGTGCTGGGGCTGGTCGGCGCGGGCGGCATCGGCGTCGCGCTCGATACCGCCCTGAACCTGCTCTACTGGGACCAAGTCGCCGTGGTGCTCGCCGCGATCTTCGGCGTCGTCATCCTGGCCGAGATCGTCGTCACGGCGCTCCGCGCCCGGACGCTCTGAGGCGGGACTGCGTCAGCGCCCCAGCGACATGCCGAGCGGCGGCTCGACCTCCGGCGGCAGCGGCGAGACGTAGCCCGCCGCGCCGACCCGGCGGGCGAGGTCCGCCTTGGCGGCGTCGCGCAGGGCCGCGTCGGTCACCGCCCGGGCCCCGGTGGCGGCCATCGCCTTGGCGACCTGCACCATCGCCTTGTGGGCCGCGGGGGTCTTGCCCTGCGCCACCACCTGCCAGGTGTGGAACGGCGTGCCGATGGCCACCGTGGGCGCGTGGGCCTGGACGGTCGGCACCACCCAGCTGACGTCGCCGACGTCGGTGGACCCCACCGCCGGGTTGCGCAACGCGTCGAGGGGCACGAGGAAGTCGGCGAGCGGCGCCTCGGTGCGCGGCATCCCCACGGCGCGGAACACGGCGTCGATGTCGCCGTCGGTGAGCGTCGCCCGGATCTTGCCGGCGAAGTCCCGGTCGGCGGCGTCGAAATGCGGCGGCCCGAGCTCCTCCATGACGCCGTGCAGCGCCCGCTCCAGGGGATCGTTGCCCAGCAGGTTCGACACCGCGCTGACGATCCGCACCTCGACGGCGGTCTCGGTCATCAGGGCGGCGCCCTGCGCGATCTTCTTCACCCGCTCGACCAGCGCCAGCATGCCGGGCAGGTCGCGGGCCCGGATCGAGTAGCGCACCGTCGCGCCGGCCTGGACGACGTTCGGGGCGATGCCGCCGGCGTCGAGATAGGCGTAGTGGACCCGCGCGTCGGACGGCATGTGCTCGCGCATGTAGTTCACGCCGACGCTCATCAGCTCGACGGCGTCGAGCGCCGAGCGCCCGAGATGGGGCGCGGCCGCCGCGTGGGCGGTGCGGCCGGTGAAGACGAAGTCGGCCCGGGTGTTGGCGAGGGCGACCGGCGGTGCCACCTCCCAGAAGCTGCCCGGATGCCAGGTGATCGCGATGTCGGCGTCCGCGAAGGCGCCGGCGCGGACCATGAAGGCCTTGGCGGCGCCGCCTTCCTCCGCCGGGCAGCCGTAGTAGCGCACGCGGCCGGGCGTCCCGGTCTCGGCGAGCCAGTCCTTCAGCGCGGTGGCGGCGAGCAGAGCCGCCGAGCCGAGGAGGTTGTGGCCGCAGCCGTGGCCGTGCCCGCCCGCCTCCACCGGCCGGTGCTCGGCGACGCCGGCCTCCTGCGACAGGCCCGGCAGGGCGTCGTACTCGCCAAGGAACGCGATGACCGGCCCGCCGTCTCCCGCCTCGCCCATCACGGCGGTCGGGATGCCGGCGACCGCCTCGGTGACCCGGAAGCCCTGGTGGCGCAGCTCGGCGACGTGCTCGGCGCAGGAGCGGCTCTCCGTGTAGCAGACCTCCGGCATGCCCCAGACCCGCTCGGACAGGGCGATCAGCCGTTCCGACTGCGCGTCGACGTGGCGCCACACGGCGTTGCGGTTGTCCATCGGGTCCACTCCGGGAAAGCTGCGCATCGAGGTCGCGCCACCATAGCGGGCTCCGCGCCGTCTTCGCGAGCGCAGCGAAGCGACCCAGGGTTGCGCGCCCTCGGGAAGCGTGGCGCCGCTGGATTGCTTCGCTCCGCTCGCAAGGACGGACACGGCGTGCGCCCTGCTGCTGCCTGACCGCATGCACTGCCCAGGCCATGCTCCTGCCCGAACCAAGCGTCCGTCAACACGTTCCGATTGAACCGTCACTGGCCCGCCCCTTGCCAAGGCCGCTGCCGGAATGTTGCTGTGCCTGTCACGGCGGTAAACGGGAAAGCGTACATGGACGAGCGGGATCTGCGCGGCCTCATCGGGCAGGTGAAGGACGGCCGCCTGTCGCGGCGCGCTTTCGTGCAGCGGATGGTGGCTGTGGGCCTCACCGCGCCCATGGCCGGGCTGATGCTGGCCGGGAACGGGGTTGCGATGGCGGCCGATATCCGGGCCGGCTACAAGCCGACCAAGGCCGGCGGCGGCGGCGCGCTGAAGCTCCTCTGGTGGCAGGCGCCGACGCTGATCAACCCGCATTTCGCCGTCGGCACCAAGGACCAGGACGCCTCGCGGATCTTCTACGAGCCGCTCGCCGCCTGGGACGCGGACGGCAACCTCGTGCCGGTGCTCGCCGCCTCGATCCCCTCGAAGGAGAACGGGGCGCTCGCCGCCGACGGCCGCTCGGTTGTCTGGACGCTCAAGCCCGGCGTGAAGTGGCACGACGGCAAGCCGCTCACCGCCGACGACCTCGTCTTCACCTGGGAATACGCCCGCGACCCCGCCACCGCGGCGGTGACGGCCGGGTCCTACAAGGATTGCAAGGTCGAGAAGGTCGACGACCTCAGCGTCCGGGTCCTGTTCGACAAGCCCACGCCCTACTGGTGCGACGCCTACGTGGGCATCGTCGGGATGGTGCTGCCGAAGCACCTGTTCGGACCCTACAGCGGCGCCAAGTCCCGGGACGCGCCCCAGAACCTCGCCCCGGTGGGCACCGGCCCGTACCGGTTCGTGGAGTTCCGGCCCGGCGACATCGTCCGCGGCGAGCGCAATCCCGACTACCACCTGCCGAACCGGCCCTACTTCGACACGGTCGAGATGAAGGGCGGCGGCGACGCGGTCTCGGCCGCCCGAGCCGTGCTCCAGACCGGCGAGTACGACTACGCCTGGAACATGCTGATCGAGGACGAGGTGCTGAAGCGCCTGGAGACCGGCGGCAAGGGCCGGGTCGACGTGGTCTACGGCGGCAAGCTCGAGTTCCTGCTCCTCAACGCCGCCGACCCGAACGTCGAGGTCGACGGCGAGCGCGCCTCGATCACCACCAAGCACCCCGCCTTCTCCGACCCGAAGGTGTGCCAGGCGATGAACCTCTTGGTCGACCGCAAGTCGATCCAGACCTACATCTACGGCCGCACCGGCAAGCCCACCGCCAACACGGTCAACGGCCCGGAGCGCTTCGTCTCGAAGAACACGAGCTTCGCCTTCGACCCGGCCAAGGCCAACGCGCTCCTCGACGAGGCCGGCTGGAAGAAGGGCTCGGACGGCATCCGCGCCAAGGACGGCAAGAAGCTCAAGCTGGTCTTCCAGACCTCGATCAACGCCCCGCGCCAGAAGACGCAGGCGATCATCAAGCAGGCGGCCGCCAAGGCCGGCATCGAGATCGAGCTGAAATCGGTGACCGGCTCGGTGTTCTTCTCCTCCGACCCGGCGAACCCCGACACCTGCACGCATTTCTACGCCGACATGGAGATGTACGCCTACAGCATGACGCAGGCCGATCCGGCGATCTGGCTGCTCATGTACGCCTCCTGGGAGGTGGCCCAGAAGGCCAACAAGTGGCAGGGCCGCAACGTCGTGCGCTGGCGCAACGCGGCTTACGACGAGGCCTACAACGCCGCCCAGAGTGAGCTCGACCCGGTCAAGCGGGCGGCGCTCCTCATTAAGTGCAACGACCTCGCGGTCTCCGAGAACGTGCTGCCGCTGATCCACCGCGCCGAGGTCTCGGCGGTGGGCGCCACGCTCACGGCGCCCCGCAGCGGCTGGGACAACGACCTGTCGTTCCTGCCCGACTGGTACCGGGAGGCCTGAGCGGGAGCGCCGCGCCATGGGCGCCTACATCCTGCGACGGCTCCTGATCGCGATCCCGAGCCTGCTCGGCATCAGCCTGATCCTGTTCACCGTCCTGGCGCTCGCGCCGGGCGACCCGTTCGGCGAGCTCGCCAGCAACCCGAACGTGCCCCCGGAGGTGCGGGCGGCGCTCCGCGTCAAGTTCGGCCTCGATGACCCGATCCTCACCCGCTACCTGCACTGGCTCACCGCCATGCTGCAGGGCGACTGGGGCTTCTCCTTCGCCAGCCGGGTGAACGTCGACACGCTGATCCTGCAGCGGCTGCCCACGACCCTGTTCGTGGTCGGCTCCTCCCAGGTGCTGGCGCTGCTGATCGCCGTGCCGGTGGGCCTCTACGCCGCGCGCCGGCCCTACTCGCTCGCCGACCAGGTCGCCAACACGCTGGCCTTCGTGGGCTTCTCGCTGCCGACCTTCTTCACCGGCCTGCTGTTCATCCTGCTGTTCTCGATCAAGCTCGGCTGGCTGCCCTTCGTCTACCAAGCCGACCTGCCGGGCTCCGGCCTGCCCTGGGTCTGGGCGAATGTCCGGCAGGCGATCATGCCGGTGGCGGTGCTGGGCTTCTTCCAGGCCGCCTCCTACACGCGCTACGTGCGCGCCTCGGCGCTTGACGTCGCCCGGCTCGACTACGTCACCACGGCCCGGGCCAAGGGCCTGACCGAGGGCACGGTGACCCGCCGGCACATCGCCCGTAACGCCCTGATCCCGGTGGTGACGCTCGTCGCCCTTCAGATCCCCGCGGTGTTCGGCGGCGCCATCGTCACCGAGCAGATCTTCCGGATCCCCGGCATCGGCTCGCTGCTGATCGACGCGATGCTGTCCAACGACACGCCGGTGGTGATGGCGGTGACCTTCGTGTTCGCCGGCCTCGTCATCCTGTTCAACCTCGTCGCGGACCTGCTCTATGGCTGGCTCGACCCTCGCATCGCCCTCCGATGAGGCGCCTGCCCTCGCCCGCGCGCCGGCCTCGCCGGGGCGGGAGACGTGGCGGCGCTTCCGGCGGCACCGGCTGGCGCTCGCCAGCGTCGGCGTGCTGGCGCTCCTCGTCGCCGGCGTGGTGTTCGGCGGCCTGCTCTGGCCGGTTGCCATCGACGACATCGACTTCGCGGCCCAGCTCCAGGGCCCGTCCTGGGACCACCCGTTCGGCACCGACGATCTCGGTCAGGACCTGCTCGCCCGGATGATCTACGGTGGCCGGATCTCGCTCGCGGTCGGCTTCGCCGCCATGGCGGTGGCGAGCCTGATCGGCGTGCTGGTCGGCGCGCTCGCCGGCATGTCGCGCCGGTTCCTCGACCCGGTGCTGATGTGGCTGACCGACCTGTTCCTGTCGCTGCCGCAGCTGCCGCTGCTGCTCCTCGTGATCTACCTGTTCCGCGACAGCCTGAAGGCCGTGTTCGGCAGCCAGGGCGGCGTGTTCCTGATGATCGTCGCGGTGATCGGCGGCCTGCGCTGGATGCCGGTCGCCCGGCTGGTGCGGGCGCAGTTCCTGTCCTTGCGCGAGAAGGAGTTCGTGGAGGCGGCCCGCTCGCAGGGCGCGACGACCGGGCACCTCGTGCGCCGCCACATCCTGCCGAACGCGCTCGGTCCGGTGATCGTGGCGGCCTCGATCGAGGTCTCGTCCGCGATCATCGCGGAATCGACGCTGTCCTTCCTGGGGCTCGGCTTCCCGCCCGACATCCCGACCTGGGGGCGGCTCCTGTTCGACGCCAAGGACCATCTCGACGTCGCCCCGCACTGGGCGCTGTTTCCCGGCGGCGCGATCTTCCTCACGGTGCTGTCGATCAACTTCATCGGCGACGGCCTGCGCGACGCCCTCGACCCGCGACGGGTTCTCTAGCGATGACGGATCCAGTGGACCCGATCCTCTCGGTCTCAGACCTCACCGTCTCCTTCCGCTCGGACGGGCGCTGGCGCGAGGTCGTGCACGGCGTCTCGTTCGACGTGGGCCCGCGCGAGACCGTGGCCCTCGTCGGCGAATCCGGCTCCGGCAAAAGCGTCAGCGCCCTCTCGATCCTGCGCCTCCTGCCGCGGGACGCGAGCCGCATCGGCGGGCGCGTGCGCTTCGAGGGCCGCGAGCTGCTCGCCGCCCCCGAGGCCGAGATGCGGCGGGTGCGCGGCGATTCCATCGCCATGATCTTCCAGGAGCCGATGACCTCCCTGAACCCGGTCCTGACCATCGGCTTCCAGATCGCCGAGGCGCTGATCCGGCACCGGGGCCTGTCGCGGTCCGCCGCCGAGGCGGAGGCGCTCCGGCTCCTCGACAAGGTCCGGATCCCGGCCGCCCGCTCGCGCCTGCACGAGTATCCGCACCGCTTCTCCGGCGGCATGCGCCAGCGGGTGATGATCGCCATGGCGCTCGCCTGCCGGCCGAAGCTCCTCATCGCCGACGAGCCGACCACGGCGCTCGACGTCACGATCCAGGCCCAGATCCTCGACCTCATCAAGAGCCTGCAGGACGAGGAGGGCATGTCGGTCCTGTTCATCACCCACGACATGGGGGTGGTCGCCGAGATCGCCGACCGCACCGTGGTGATGTACCGGGGCCGCGCCGTGGAGGCCGGCCCGACCGCGCGGATTTTTTCCGAACCCACCGAGCCTTATACGCGCGCGCTGCTGGCCGCGGTCCCGCGCCTCGGGACCATGGCGGGCCGGGCCCGCCCGATGCGCTTCCCGGTGGTCGACCGGGCGACCGGCCTCGCGGCACCGACGCCCGAGACCCCCGACACCGTCAGGGCCGCCGAGCGCCCGGTGCTGGAGGTGCGCGACCTGACCACCCGGTTCGACATCCGCTCCGGACTGCTCGGCCGCGTGACCGGCCGCGTCCACGCGGTGGAGCGGGTCTCGTTCAGCCTCGCGGCCGGCGAGACCCTGGCGCTCGTCGGCGAATCCGGCTGCGGCAAGTCCACCACCGGGCGCTCGATCCTGCGCCTCGTCGAGCCGCTCTCGGGCTCGGTCCTGCTCGACGGCGAGGACATCAAGGGCCTCGATGCCGGCACCCTCCGAGCCCGCCGCCAGCGCATGCAGATGATCTTCCAGGACCCGTTCGCCAGCCTCGACCCGCGCCTGAGCGTCGGTGCGGCGGTGGCGGAGCCGCTGCTGATCAACCGCCTCGCCGCGCCCCGCGAGGCCCGGCGGCGGGCGGAGGATCTGCTCGCCCGGGTCGGGCTTCCGCCCGAGACCGCGGCGCGCTTCCCGCACGAGTTCTCCGGCGGCCAGCGCCAGCGCATCTGCATCGCCCGCGCGCTCGCCCTGAACCCCCGCCTGATCGTCGCCGACGAGGCGGTCTCGGCGCTCGACGTCTCGGTGAAGGCGCAGGTCGTGAACCTGATGCTCGACCTGCAGGCGCAGCTCGGCCTCGCCTACCTGTTCATCTCGCACGACATGGCGGTGGTCGAGCGGGTCAGCCACCGGGTGGCGGTGATGTATCTCGGCGAGATCGTGGAGATCGGCCCCCGGGCCGCGATCTTCGGCGATCCGCGGCACCCCTACACGAAGAAGCTGCTCGCCGCGGTGCCCGTGCCGGATCCGGCCCGGCGGGGCGAGCGGCACGCGCTGCCGGACGACGAGATCCGCAGCCCGATCCGGACCCCCGACTACGTGCCGCCGGAGCGCCTCTACCGGGAGGTCGCGCCCGGCCACGTCGTGCAGGACTGGGGCACCGAGTGGGACGCGGGCGCCCGCCAGGGCGCGGCCGCCTGAAGCCGGCGGCCCGGACCCTCGCGCGCGATGCTGCGCGGTCCGCGACAGGATCCAGCGTAAAGCTTGCGGCACTGCTCGCAATACGGGCAATGTTGCTCAGAAAGCGATCAGTACCGGTAAGAAATCTTTGATTATTTCCGCATTAATGTCGGCCCTACACACGCGGTGTGTTGCCGCGATGAAGCGGTCGAGAGGCTTCCTTGCGCGCGAGCGATTTCCGATCCTTCCACGAGGCGTCGAAGCGCAGCGGCGTGATCCTGACGTTCGGCGGAGATCTCTCGGAGAACATCCTGTTCTCGCTCGGGGAAGTGCTGAAGCTGCGCATGCGGCACGAGGAGACCGACGCCGCGGTCGCCAAGCGCGTCTTCTCGATCTTCGTCGAGCAGGCCCAGAACGTGATCCGCTACTCGGCCGACAAGGTCGCGCCCGCCGAGCCGCCGGGCCCCGCCCGGGTCAGCGCCGGCATGATCGCCGTCGGCACCGAGGAGGGGCGGTTCTTCGTGGTCTGCGGCAACGAGGTCGGCAGGACCGAAGTGCCGCGGCTGCGCGAGCGGCTCGACGAGATCGCCACCCTGTCGAGCGACGAGCTCAGGAAGGTCTACCGCGAGAAGCTGCGCCAGCCGCCGGACGAGGGCAGCCTTGGCGGCAGCATCGGACTGATCGAGATCGCCCGCCGGTCGAGCGCCCCGGTCGAGTACGACTTCCAGGATCTGGGCGCGGAGCGCAGCCTGTTCTGCCTCAAAGCCTTCATCTGAGGATCGCACGGACATGGACCGCATCACGCTGCCCCGGACCGAGCGCTCGCCCGAGGTCGATTTCGACTTCGCGTCGGGGCGGCTCGTCCTGCGCGGCGAATCCTACCCGGAGGACGCCGCCGCATTCTTCGGCCCGCTGCTGCAGGCCCTGCGCGGCCACCTCGCGGCGACCGAGGCGAGCCCGATCACCTTCGACGTCGCGCTCGCCTACTTCAACTCGTCGAGCGCCAAGGCGCTGATGAACCTGTTCATGCCCCTGGAGGACGCCGCCGCCGAGGGGCGCCCGGTGACGATCCGCTGGATGTTCGGCGCCGACGACGACGTGATCCAGGAGGCCGGCGAGGATTTCGCGGCCGACTTCGCGCATGCCCGGTTCGAGATGATCGCGAGCGTCCCCGCGTGAGCCCGCACCGGGCGCCGGCCCACGATCTCCTGTCCGAGCCGGCGGACGCCTTCAGCCTGTTCGACACCGAGGAGGCCGTTCTCGGCCGATCCGAGGTGATGCTGGCCCGCCTCGCCGAGGTCGGCGACGGGGTGCGGGAGCTCGCCGGCGCCTACCGGCGCAGCTACCACGAGCAGCGCCGGCTGGTGCGGCTGAGCGACCGGATGCAGCTCGACCTGCACCGCGCCAACCAGCGGATGGCCGAGCAGCAGCGCGCCCTGCGACACCTCAACGACGCCCTCTCGGCGGAGATCGAGCACCGGGCGCGCCTCGAGGCCGAACTCCGCCGCCTCGCCGACACCGACCATCTCACCGACGCCCTGTCGCGCCGCCGCTTCCTGCAGATCTGCGAGGAGGTCTGGGCCCGGACCCAGTCGGGCGACACGCCCTCCAGCGTGCTGATGCTCGACCTCGACCGCTTCAAGCTGATCAACGACCGCTACGGCCACAGCGCGGGCGACACGGTCCTCAAGGCCTTCGTCGAGACCTGCCGCGACAGCCTGCGCGCGGTCGACGTGATCGGCCGCATGGGTGGTGAGGAATTCGCCATCCTCGTCACCGGCACCGTGATGGCCGAGGCGCAAGTCATCGCCGAGGCGCTCCGCCGCGCGGTGGCGCAGCGGCCGGTGCGCCTGGAGCACGGCCCGCTGCCGATCTCGGTGAGCATCGGCCTCGCGGCGTTCGGCCCGAGCGAGTCGATGTCGGCGACGCTCCGGCGGGCCGACGCGGCGCTCTACGCCGCCAAGCATGCCGGCCGCGACTGCGTGCGCTGCGCGGCCGAACCGGGCGCGTCCCTGACCTGAGGCGCCGCGCGCCCGGCCTCGGAGCGGAACCGCTGTGACACGGAGTGACGTCGCGTGAGCGGACCTGACACGGCCCTGGACAGCCCGCGTCCCGCCGGGGGGATCCGCGGCGCGCGACCGCTGCGGACCGGGGATGCACTGGCGCGGCTCGGCTTCGCCGACATCGATCCGGTCCCGGCCGCCGGCGGCGCCGGGCGCGCGGGCGGCCTGCGCGGGGCCGGCCCGATCCGCCGGGGCGATCCCCTGTCGAAGCGCGGCTTCGCCGACGTGCTGGCCGCGGGCGCGCCCGCGGACGAGCTGATGAAGCCCGGCGCCCTGCGCGGGGCGGCCCGAGGCCGCGACCTCGACAGCCTGTCCCACACCCTGTTCCTGCGCATCTACCCGGTGATCGGCGCCCTCCTGCTGCTGACCCAGCTCGGGATCGCCTGGGTGACCTACACCGACCAGCTCCGGCTGTACGGCGACCGGGCGCATCTCCTCGCCCGGCTCACCGCCGCGGCGATCGCGCGGCCCGACTGGGCGCGCGACCCGGACGCCTACGACGGCCCGCTCAAGGCCCTGGCCGCCGAGCCCGATTTCGCCCACGCCGTCCTGCGCGACGCCACGGGCCACGTCGTCGGGACGGCGGGCGCGGCGCCCCCCGCGCGGGGCTGGTCCACCCTCTCGGCCCAGGCCGACCTGTCGGTGCCCGGCCGCGCCGGCCCGGCGGGCAGCCTGACCGTCACGGTCTCCACGAAGGCGCTGCGGGACAACGCGGCGTGGCAGGTGATGCTCGCCCTCGGCGCCAGCGTCGGGCTGATGATCGCCTTCGTGGTCACCCTGCACGCCACCGTGCGCCGCCACGTCATGGCGCCGCTGATGCGGCTGCTGCTCGCCATGCGGGAGATCGAGCACAAGCGCTGGACGACCGTGGAGCTCGGGGGCGCCTACCGGCCGAGCAACGAGATCGACGTCATCAGCCAGGCCTTCAACCGCATGGTCGAGGGCCTGCGGAGCGGTGACGCCGCCAAGCAGCTCCTCGTCGAGCTGGAGCAGGCCCACGATAGGCTGGAGCGCGCCAACCGCCAGGTGGTCGAGAGCATCGGCTACGCGCGGCGCATCCAGGATTCGGTGCTGCCGGATCGCAACGCCCTGGCGGGCGCGGGGGTCGAGGTCGCGGTGCTGTGGGAGCCGCTCCACGTCGTCGGCGGCGACTATTTCTGGCTGGAGGAGATCGACGGCCTCTGCGTGATCGCGGTGGCCGACTGCACCGGCCACGGCGTGCCCGGCGCGTTCCTGACCCTGATCGTCGCGACCGCCCTCGACCGGCTGCTGCACGAGCGCGGCCTGCGCGCGCCGGCGGCGATCCTGGCCGGGCTCGACACGATGGTCCGCACGCAGCTCCGCCAGGACGGCCGCGGCGCCGAATCGGATGACGGGCTCGATTGCGGCCTGTGCGTCTGGGACCGCGCGGCCGGGACGCTGCACTTCGCCGGCGCCGGCCTGTCGCTCACGGTGGTCCGGGACGGCGTGGCCGAGCGCGTCCGCGGCGGCCGCCGGGGGCTCGGCTACCCGCGCCCCGCCCGTGACGGGCAGCCGGAGGACGTCGTCGCGGACATCGCCGTTCCGGTGGCGGGCGCCACCTTCTACCTGATGACGGACGGCATCACCGACCAGATGGGCCGCGCGGCGCCCGACCGGGCGCCGCGGCTCCTCGGCCGGCGCGGCGTGGCCGACAGCCTCCTGCGCCACGCCGACCTGCCCCTCGCCGCCCAGACCGTGGCCCTCGAGGCCGATCTCGACGCCTATCGCGGGACCGAAGCCCGGCGGGATGACATGACCCTGGTGGCGTTCCGGCTTCCTCCGGCGACGGCCGCCGGCTGAGACCGGCCGTCCCCCTCGGGGCCATCGATGCCAGGTGCGCATCGATCGATCCAACAATGACGTTGGACAGGCCGTCCGGCCTGCGCCACTCCTGGGCCCGGCCCCGGGAGAGCCGTCGCGGTCGCCGCCGAGAGGCACCGCCAAGAACCGCCTCCGGGGCTTCCAGCGCGCCCCCGCGGACAAGACCTGGAGGAAGCCATGGCTGAGGACGCCGTCACCGGGATCCGCCTGCGGTCCGTCGCCCTGCCGCTGAGGACCCCGATCAGCGACGCCAAGGTGCTCACCGGCCGCCAGAAGCCGATGACCGAGATCGCGATCCTGTTCTGCGAGGTCGAGAGCCGGGAGGGCCATCGCGGCCTCGGGATCAGCTATTCCAAGCGCGCCGGCGGGCCGGGCCAGTTCGCCCATGCCCGCGAGATCGCTCCGGCGCTGCTCGGGGCGGATCCGAGCGACATCGCCAAGGCCTGGGACACGCTCGCCTGGGCCGGCGCCTCGGCCGGCCGCAGCGGCCTCGCCGTCCAGGCGATCGGCGCCTTCGACGTGGCCCTGTGGGATCTCAAGGCGCGGCGGGCCGGCCTGTCGCTCGCCAAGCTCCTCGGGGCGCAGCGCGACTCGGTGCGCTGCTACAACACCTCGGGCGGCTTCCTGCACACGCCGCTGGAGGAGCTGCTCGTCAACACCGACCGCGCCCGGGCGAAGGGCATCGGCGGCATCAAGCTGAAGGTCGGCCAGCCGGACTGGGCCGAGGATATCCGCCGGGTCTCGCGGGTGCGCGAGCATCTGGGCGACGCCTTCCCGCTCATGGTCGACGCCAACCAGCAATGGGATCGGCCGACCGCGATGCGGATGGGCCGGACCTTCGAGCGCTTCAACCTGATCTGGATCGAGGAGCCCCTCGACTGCCTGGACGCCGCCGGGCACGCGGCCCTGGCCGCCGCCCTCGACACGCCGGTCGCCACCGGCGAGATGCTGACGAGCGTCGCCGAGCACTGGGACTTCATCCGCCAGGGCGGCGCCGACTTCCTGATGCCCGACGCGCCGCGGGTCGGCGGCATCACGCCCTTCCTCAAGGTGGCGGCGCTCGCCGAGTTCGCCGGGCTGACGATCGCGCCGCACTTCTCGATGGAGCTCCACATCCACCTCGCCGCCGCGCTGCAGCGGGAGCCCTGGGTCGAGCATTTCGAGTGGCTGGAGCCGCTGTTCAACGAGCGGCTGGAGCTGGAGGACGGCCGCATGCGCGTGCCGACCCGGCCGGGCCTCGGCCTCTCCCTGAGCGAGCAGGCGCTGGCCTGGACGCGCGAGACCGCCGGGTTCGGCAGCCTCGGCTGAGCGCACGGGGAGGGGACGCTCCGAGGCCGGCCGACCCGGATCGTCCGATCCTCCCCCCATCCCGCGGTGCGGTCGCGCGGCGGCCGCCTCGAAGGAGCTCTCTGCCGAGGCCGCGACGCGTCACCTCAGGACGAGGGTCGGACCTCGTCGTGCCGCGCTCCGCCCGAGCGGGCACAGCGAAGGCCCGTTCTGTCCCGACCACGCCGTCGGGCGGCCCACCGGAGCCGGGGACCGGCGCCGCCTGTACCAGTGTCCGCCGCCCGGAATCGACCGCCGGCGCGCGCGCGACGATATCCTGACCTGGAAAATGACATAGGCCGCTTTTTCAAGCCGGTCAGCGAAGTAAAACCGTGACTTTTTCGCGGGGTAGCGTCCGCGATCGATTACCGATACGCTGCGCTTCTGTCGTCGCGATCCTCTCATTTGAAAATTTATAAAGAACAGATCTGGAGTGACCGGTCCATGTCGTGTGTCGAAGGAGAAGGTCATCGCCGCGTCCCGGGCGGCACGCGCGCGGGGCCCGGCGCGACGCGGCCGGTCGCGCGTTCCGAGGCGGCGGGCAAGATCGTCAACCGCCACGGCGATCACGCCTGTCGCCTGCGGCTGACCGCCGGCGCCGCGCCGATGCTGACCCGATGAGCCCCCCCGGCCATCTGTCGCGCCGCGCGCTCCTGGCCGCCGCGGCGGCCGGGGCGCTCGCCCCGCGCGCCGCCGCCGCGCAGGCGGCCACCCGCATCGCCGCCCTGGGCGGGGCCGTCACCGAGATCCTCTACCGCCTCGGCGCCGGCGGCCGGATCGTCGCGGTCGACACGACCAGCCTCTACCCGCCCGAGGCGCTGCGCGAGAAGCCGAGTGTCGGCTACCTGCGGGCGCTCTCGGCCGAGGGCCTTCTGGCGCAGCAGCCCGACCTGATCATCGCCGCCGAGGGGGCCGGGCCGCCGGCCGTCCTGGCGCAGCTGCGCGAGGCCGGGCTGCGCGTCGAGACGGTGACAGAGCCGCCGAATCCCGAGGGCGTGCTGGACAAGATCGAGACGGTCGGGCGCCTCGCCGGCCTGGAGCGCGAGGCCGAGGCGCTCGAGACCGAGGTCCGCGCGCGCTTCGCCGACCTCGCGACCCGGCGCGCCCGGATCGCCCGGATCGCCCGGGCGGCCCGGGCCCTCGTCGTCCTGTCGGTCCAGGGCGGCCGGACCGTCGTCGGCGGCACCGGCTCCTCGGCGGACGGCATCCTGGCCCTGGCGGGCATCGGCAACGCGGCCGCGGGCCTGGAGGGCTTCAAGCCGATGACCGACGAGGCCATCGTGGCCGCCGCCCCCGACGCGGTGGTGATGATGCAGAACGGGCCCGAGCCGCCGAAGCCCGAGAGCATCTTCGCCCCCGGCACGGCCCTCGGCCAGACGCCGGCGGCGGCGCGGGGGCGGCTGGTGGCCATGGACGGCCTCTACCTCCTCGGGTTCGGGCCGCGCACGCCCGAGGCCGCCACCGACCTGATGCGGGCGCTCTACCCGGACCTGCCGCGTGACTGAGCCGCGCGGCGGCGGGCGGGGCGCGTGAGCCGCCGCGCGGCGCCCTGGGTGCTGGGTGTCCTGGCGGCCGTGGTGCTCGCCGCCGCCCTGCTCTCGGTGAGCCTCGGGGCGATCCCCATCCCGCCGGACCGGGTCCTCGCGGTCCTGATCGGGGAGGGGAGCGATCCGGCCCGCGCCCGCGACGGGCTGGTGATCCTCTCGATCCGCCTGCCCCGCACCCTGCTGGGGCTGCTGGTCGGGGCCGGGCTGGCGGTCTCGGGGGCGCTGATGCAGGGGCTGTTCCGCAACCCCCTGGCCGATCCGGCGCTGGTCGGGGTCTCGTCGGGGGCGGGGCTCGCGGCCGCGGTGATCATCGTCCTGGGCGACCGGATCCTCGCCGGGCTGGGGCTTGCCGGGCCGCTGCCCTACGCCGCGCTGCCGGCCGGGGCCTTCCTCGGCGGCCTGTGCGCGACCCTCATCCTCTACGCCCTCGCCACCCGGTCCGGGCGCACCGCGATGGCGACGATGCTGCTCGCGGGGATCGCGCTTGGGGCGCTGAGCGGCGCGCTGACCGGCCTGCTGACCTTCGTCAGCGACGACCGGCAACTGCGCGATCTCGCCTTCTGGTCCCTGGGCAGCCTCGGCGGGGCCACCTGGTCCAAGGTCGCGGCCTCGGCGCCGCTGATCCTGCCGGTGCTGGCCGCGGTCCCGCTCCTCGGCCGCGGCCTGAACGCCCTCGTCCTCGGCGAGGCCGAGGCGTTCCATCTCGGCGTCCCGGTGGAGCGGCTGAAGCGCGCCTGCATCGTGCTGGTGGCGGTCGCGGTGGGCGCCAGCGTGGCGGCGGCGGGGGTGATCGGCTTCGTCGGCCTCGTGGTGCCGCACGCCCTGCGGCTGCTGATCGGCCCGGGGCACCGGCTGCTGCTGCCGGCCTCGGCACTCCTCGGCGGCGCCTTCCTGGTCCTCGCCGACGTGGTGGCGCGCCGCGTCGCCGCGCCCGCCGAGCTGCCGATCGGGATCGTCACGGCGCTGGTCGGCGCGCCGGTCTTCCTGTGGCTGCTTCTCGGCCGGGTGCGACCGGACGATGTCTGACAATGTCTGATCCGGCCCTGCTCACGGCCCGCGACCTGACCGTCACGGTGGCGGGGCGCGACCTCGTGCGCGACGTCTCCCTGGCGGTGGCGGGCGGCACCCTGCAGGTGATCGTCGGCCCCAACGGGGCCGGCAAGTCGACCCTCGTCCGCCTGCTCAGCGGCGCCCTTCGCCCGACCCGGGGCAGCGTCGCCTATGACGGTGCGCCCGTGGCGACGATCCCGCCCTGGCGCCTCGCCGCGACGCGGGCGGTGCTGCCGCAGGCGGCGCGCCTCGCCTTCCCGTTCGCGGCGGCCGAGGTCGCCCGGATCGGCCTCGACGGCATCGGCCGGGGCCTCGGGGCCCGCGACCGGGCGGCGATCCTGGCCCAGGCCCTCGCGCGGGCCGACGTGGCGCATCTCGCCGACCGGGCCTACCCGACACTCTCGGGCGGGGAGCAGGCGCGGGTGCAGTTCGCCCGCGTGCTCTGCCAGCTGGAGGCCGGCCGCACGGTGGCGGACCGGCAGGTGCTGCTCCTCGACGAGCCGACCGCGAGCCTCGACCTCCGGCACCAGGGCGCGCTGCTCGACGCCGCCGCCGGGCTGGCGGCGACCGGCGTCGCCGTGGTGGCGATCCTCCACGACCTCAACCTCGCGGCCGCCTACGCCGACCGGCTGCTGGTGCTGGACGGGGGCCGGCTGGTCGCCGGCGGGCGGCCGGCCGAGGTCCTGACCGACGACCTCATCGCCGGGGTCTTCGGCGTCCGCTGGCCGGTCGGGCGGGTGCCGCCGGGCGGCCAGCCCTTCCTGCTACCGCACCGGAACGCGCCCGGTCGGCGCGGCTAGCGATAGCGCGACGGGTGGTATTCCCGGTAGCTCACGCCGATCACGGCCGCGAGCAGCCCGGCCCCGCGGCATAGCGTGTAGCCGCCGCCGATCAGGGTCGCCGGCCTGAGGGACAGGCCGGCGATCCCGAGCCGCAGAAGGCCGCCGCCGAGGCGCACGAAGCCGCGGCCCGCGTTGGCGAGACGGCCGCCCACCGTTTCCGGGCGGAGCCGGCCGAGATAGGCCTCGACGCTGCCGCTGCGGTACCAGCGCGCCAGCAGCCAGCGCACCCGCATCCGGTGCGTCGGGATGCTGTCGTAGACCACGGCCGTCTCGGCCCAGGCGATCCGGTGCCCGGCGAGCATCAGGGCCCGGAAGAAGAACGTGTCCTCGCCGCCCATCGTGTTGAAGCGCATGTCGAACGACAGGCCCAGCGCCCGGATCACCCGCAGGTCCAGGAGCGCGTTGGCGGTGTAGCCGTCCTCCACGTAGCCGTCGCGGACCGGCAGGCGCTTGGCGAAGAAGCCCCCGGCGGCCGCCCAGGCGGGCGGAACCCGGTCGAAGAACGGCACGACCGGCCCGACGCAGGCCGCGACGCCCGCGGCGAGGGCGGTCTCGAGCAGGTTGTGGAGCCAGTCGCGGTCGGGAAACTCGTCGTCGTCGATCAGAGCGACCCAATCCGCGCCGGCCGCGGAGGCCTCCGCGAGGCTGCGGTTGCGGACCGCGGCGAGGCCGCGGGTCTCCTCCCGGGCGTAGGTGACGGGGAAGCGGCCGGTCGCCCGGTAGGCCTCCACCACCGGGACGGCGGCGCGGCTGCGCCCGTTGTCGATGATCAGGATGCGCAGGGCGGTCTCGGCGAGGCTGCCGAGCCGCTGCTGGTCCAGGGCCTTGAGCAGGCGCGCCAGCCCCACGGGCCGCTCGCAGGTGCAGATGCAGATGCACAGGCGCATCGTCTTACCTCTGTCCGATCGGGTGGGCGTGCGGCCGCGGCCGCAGGCGCTTGCCCGCCGCCGCCAGCAGCGTCGCGGCCAGGAACCGCCAGATCCGGGGATGCCGGAGCGCCAGGGTCGCGCCCGCGCGCCAGCGGCCGGCCTGGGCCGCCTCGATGACCTGGGCGATCAGCCGCGTCACCGCGAGGCCGTCGCGGTAGGCGCGGCTGCCGTGGCGGATCTCGGCGGAGCGCGACCGCGCCTCGGCGAGGCGGCCGTGCTCGGCCCGGGCCGCGAAGGCCGCGTCGAGGCGCGCGATGTCGGCCTGGCGCAGCCGGTGCGACAGCGAGGTGGGTCCGCGCCGGTAGCCGTAGCCCGCGTAGGTGGTGACCACGAACCGCGCCCCCGCCGCGAGGGCTTCCAGGCACAGCAGGAAATCCTCCCCGATCCGGACGCCCTCGTCGTACCGGATGCCGTGCCGGCGCAGGATCTCGGCGCGCATCATGGGCTTGAGGTAGCCGAGCTTGGTCACCCGGCTGAGCAGCTGGTTGCTGGCGATGTACTTGGCGAGGTCGATCTCGAACAGGTACGGCTCCCGGCCGCCCTCCAGCATGCCCGGCCCCTGCGGGTCGAACATGTCGGTGAACGGGATCGGGTTGTCGGCGACGATGTCGGCATCCGCCGCGAGCGCGAGATCGAGCAGGGTCCGGGTGCGGTCGGGCAGGATCAGGTCGTCGGCGTCGAGGATCGCGATCCACCGGCCCCGGGCGGCGTTCAGCGCCGCGTTCCGGGCGCTCGACGGGCCCCGGGGCGTGCCCGGTCCGGCATCGGCGAGAGGAATGACGCGGACCCGCGGATCGGCTTCCGCCAGGCGCGCCAGCACGGAGGCGGTCCCGTCCCGCGAGCCGTCATCGACCGCCACCACCTCCACGGCGACGCCGGTCTGGGCGAGGGCGGAACGGATGGCCGTCTCGATCCAGGGCGCCGCGTCGTGCGCGGCCATGATGAACGAGACGTCCACGAAGGTGCCCCGAGCATCGGACAAGAGTTGATCCGCCATCGCGCTTCCTGGGCCGCCGGGCGCGGCCTCCGAGACCGCCCCCGACTTTGGCCGGAAGCGATCGGCGCGCACGACGCTCAAAGGGCGTAGGGCGGCCGCCATCCCCTCCCATTGCGGGGGATGGCCCCGACGGCCGGAACAGGTCAGTGCGTGTCGGGGGCTGTGTCGCCCGTGGGGCGGGAATTCCGGACGCTGAGGCCCTTCGCCAGAATCGTCCGGACGTGGGCGCGCAATTTTTGTTTCCTCTCCGCCGAGGCAGGAGAATCTTTTTTGAGGCTCGAATCGCCGGAGGCTGCCATGTCGAACGCCCCTGAGGCCCGTCACCGCGCGCCGCCATCGCCGAAGCGGCCGCAAGGGTGATCGGCGATACCTATAATGGATTATTTGGCTGGAATCTCGACATTATTGCAACGCAACCAACGAAAACAGTTTTGATGTTTGTTAAGGTTTATGTCTCCTACTGAGCATTGTCGGACGTGGGCGAACTACGTAGGTAGTATCCGAGGGCCCTCCCGAGGGCGGAAATCAGGGAGGAGATGAGTGCCCAGTCGCTTCTATTTCGACATCGAGAACGGCGAGGAGACGATCCGCGACGCGCAGGGCGTGGAAGCCGCGGACTTGGCCGAGGCGCTCGCGGAGGCCCGCAGCGTGATCGACGAAATGGCGGGTGAACTGGAGGTCGCGGGACCGGCCGGCGCGTGGACGCTCGTCGTGCGCGACGCCACCGGCGCGGAGGTCGGCCGGGTGCCGATCAAGGGCTGAGCCGGGGACGCGCGAGCGGATTACGGGCCGACCAGCGCGGAGGCGCCGACCCGCCGGCGCGGGGCCCGCAGCAGCCGGCGTGCGGGCCGCTCCAGGAGCCGCCACGACAGTTCGGCCAGCAGCAGCGTCAGCATCAGGTCGAGCGCCATGGAGACCGAGCGCGGTCCGGCGACGTCGAGGCCGACGAGGGCCAGCACGCGCTCCGCGTGGAGCGGCACGTGGAACAGGTAGGCGGCGTAGCTGATCACGCCGATCCGGCGCAGCCACGGGATCTCCAGGAGGGCGACCGCGCGGCCCTCCCGCGCCTCGACCACCTGCAGTAGCAGCAGCGCCGCCAGGACGCCGCTGAGGCGGCCGAGAACGAGCCACCAGCCGGTCGGCGCGATCAGGAGCGGCAGGGCCGCGAACAGGGCCAGCACGCCGGCCAGGGCGGCGTCGCGGGCGAGCCAGGCCGGGAGCGGCCGGGTGCGCAGGCCGGCGAGGCCGCCCAGCGCGATCAGTCCGACATTGGCCAGGGTGTCGACGTCGAAGCACCGCGGCGCGGCGCCCGCCCGCCACAGGGCACCGTGCGCCAGGACGCTGATCCCGACCAGGAGCCAGCACAGCGTGCCGAGGTGGCGCCGCGGCAGGAACAGGGCCGCCGGCGCGAACAGCAGGTAGAATTGCTGCTCGACCGCGAGGCTCCAGAGATGGCCGAGCTCGGTGCCCCAGCCGTTCAGCTCGATGTAGATGTTGGTGACGTAGAACCACGTCGCGAGCTTGAACGCGTCGTTGCCGAGACTGGCCGGGTCGCCGGGCCGGACCGTGTAGAGCACGAACAGGAAGACGTAGTAGACCGGCACGATCCGGGCGACGCGATTCCGGTAGAACAGCCCGAGGCTGCCGAGCGGGGTCGACGCGCCCGCCTCCACGGCCGTGCGGGCCGCGGCGAGGATCCGGACGATCAGGAAGCCGCTCAGGACGAAGAACAGCCACACGCCGGCCGTGCCGAGGGCCTCGGTCCTCGGGCTCGGCGCCTTGTGGCTGACGAAGACCATCAGGAACGCCAGGGCCCGCAGGCCGTCGAACCCGTTGATGCGGCGCTCTGAAGGGGCCACGGCGCGTCCTGTCCGGTGATCGACCGCGCCGCGCCGGGGCAGAACGCGCCCGCGCGGCCGGGTCCGGCCGGGAGGGCCGGGCAGCCCGGTTTAGACCGGCCCCCGCGCGGGGGGCCCTTACCTCGATCGGCGGACGGGACCTCCCCGAAAGCGGTCCCGCCGCCCGGCAGGGCCGTCAGCGGCGGCGGATGAGCAGGACGACGAGGCCGACGGCGACGGCCGCCCCGGCCTGGGCGGCCAGCAGCGCGAGCAGGAACCCCTTCGGTAGAACAACCGCGAAACCGATCGCTCCTCCAATCAGTGCAGCGAACACCAGCACGACCAGCAACGCCTTACCTCCATTGATGGATCGGCGGCCGTCTTGTTGCCGAACCGGTCGTGGGCCCAGTGTTGTCGCAAGGGTTCCGCCTGCGATCGACGCCCCTTCGGACCGGCCGAGCGCCGCCGAAGCCGGCTGCGGCGAGGCTGGCCGAACCGGCCGGCTGCGCACGTCGCTCCGCAAGTTCCGATCCCGTCTCACCCCGAGTCAAGGAGCCGACATGTTGCGCCCGGCTGGGACCCCGACGCCGATCGAGTCGTCGACGCCGCAGGATATGGTCGAGACGCTGAACGAGGCGTTGGTCAAGACATTGCCGGCCCCGCGGCAGGCCGGCCCCGGCCTCCGGGCGAGCTGGGCGATGAAGCGCGTCCTCGACGCGACGATCGCGCTGACGGCGCTCTTCCTGCTTCTGCCCCTGCTGCTGTTCATCGCCCTGCTGATCTGGGGCAGCGACGGCCGGTCGCCGATCTTCCGACACAAGCGCCTCGGCCGGCACGGGCGCCCCTTCGGATGCCTGAAGTTCCGGTCCATGGTCGCGGACGGCGACGCGGTGCTGGCGCGGCATTTCGCCGAGAATCCCGAGGCCCGGGCGGAGTGGGAGGCGTCCTTCAAGCTCACCCACGATCCCCGCGTCACGGCGCTGGGCCATGTCCTGCGCAAGACGTCCCTCGACGAGCTGCCGCAGCTCTGGAACGTGCTGCGCGGCGAGATGAGCCTCGTGGGGCCGCGGCCGATCGTCCAGGCCGAGGTCGTGCGCTACGGCGCCGACTTCACCGCCTGCTTCTCCGTCCCGCCGGGCCTGACCGGCCTCTGGCAGGTCTCCGGGCGCAGCGACACGGGCTACGCCGAGCGCGTCGCCCTCGATTGCGCCTATGCCAGCCAGTGGAGCCTCCGCCGCGACGTCGCCATCCTGCTCAAGACGGTTCCGGCCGTGCTGAGCCAGCGCGGCAGCCGCTAGGGCCATGACCGGTCGGCCGCGCCGCGCCCGCCGCGCCCGCCGCGGAGCGCGCCGATGAAGGGCATGATGCTCAACGCCCTGCTGGGCGTGATGCTGGGCCGCTTCGGCTCCGTCTGGCGGCTGCTGGTCTTCGTCCCGATCGTCGCGGCCGAGGTCGGCTACGGCCTCCTCGTCTACAACCTGAGCGCCGGCGCGTGCCTGCGGCGCGGGACGGCGCTGCTGGTCTGCGGGCAACTGGCCTTCCTGCTCGGCGCCCTGCTGCGGCCCATCGCCAACGAGCGGTGAGCCGTCCGGGCCCGGTGCGGCCCGGCGCGGCGAACCGGACACGTCAGGCCGGATCCTCCTCGGCGGCCGGCGCCTGAAGGCAGAGCCGCCAGAACTCCACGAAGCCGGCGGCGTACGCGGCGATGACGAGGCTCGACCAATGCATCGCGTGGCTCCGGGCGCGTTCGAGGGCCCAGCCTGCCGCGGAGACGTTAAGATTTAGTCCGGCCCGGTGTCGGGTCCGGTTCCAGGGTCCGGTGCCCGGCGCGGTGTCATGTGTGGTCCGATGCCCGGGGCGGTCGCCGGTGCGGCGTCCGCCCGCCGGTGCGGCTAGCGGCAGACGATCGATTCCTTGAAGCCGCACGGATCGCCCATCCGGGTGAACGCGACCCGCTCGAACAGCGCGGTGACCGGCTGTCCCGAATACTCCGTCGGTCCGAGCCACGACGCGAAGTCCGGGCCCTGTCCCGACCAGACGCTGAGCATGATCTTGCTCGGATGGGAGGGAAGCGGCCGGTCGGGCGTGCCGACGACCTCGCGCAGCAGGCGTCCGTTGACGTACCAGCGCAGGCGGTCGGGCAGCCACTCGAAGGCGTAGTCCGCGGTGGTGGTCGCGGCGTCGAAGCCGAGGGCATCGAGGCTGACGTGCTCGCCGACGCCGCCGACGAAGTAGTTGAGCTGGACCTTGCTCGTGTCCTTGCCGAGCCACTCGAAGTCGATCTCGTCGTTCGTCCGCCGGTCGCCGTTCTCGGGGCCGTTATAGGTGAAGAATGCCGAGACCATGCCGGACCCGGTGCCGGCCCGCATCCGGACCTCGTAGGTGCCGTAGCCGTAGCGCTCGCGGGTCTGGATCTCGGCGCAGCTGAAGGGGCGCTCCTTGTAGGTGATGTCCGTCAGGGACAGCGAGAGTTCGCCGGGCGTCGCGATCCGGGCGCGGTGCTTCGACCACGTGCAGCCCTGCCAGTCGCCGTTGACCCAGCCGTCCGAGACGTACCAGCGGCGTTCGTTCAGGGTGCTGAACAGCTCCACGAAGGATGCGCCGCCCTGGGCAGCCTGGGCCGCGGCGGGAGAGGCGGCCTGGGCCGCGGCCGGCGGCGCGGCGGTCTCGCCCGCGCTCGCGGGATAGGCCTGCAGGAGAAGCGTCGCCGCCACGCAGAGGCGGCGGCCCGGGCCGGACCAGATCGTCATGCGCACGTCCTCAAACCAGTCGCCGCAGGATCGCGGCGGCGCGCATCGTAGCGGCGGGGGCGGCTCCGGCCGGGGATCATTCGGACGATCCGGCCCGGGGCCGGCCCCCTCCTTTCGGACGATCTCGCGCGCCGTGCCGGGATCGCCCTACCGTGCCGGCGGACCGGCCGCGGCGCGGACCGGCCGGAGAGTCGCGGAGTCGTCCGGTGCGCAGCTTAGAGGCCTCGTCCCCCGTCCCGGAGGTCTGCGTCATCATCGCGGCCCGGGACGCCGCGGACACGATCGCGACCGCCGTCGCCTCGGCGCTCCGGCAGCCGGAGGTCGCCGAGGTCATCGTCGTGGACGACGCCTCCGCGGACCCGACGGGCGCGGCCGCCGCGGCGGCCGACGACGGTACGGGCCGCTTGCGGGTTATCCGGCTCACCGAGAATGTCGGGCCGGCCGAGGCCCGGAACCGCGCCATCGCGGCCGCCCGCGCCCCGCTGCTCTGCATCCTCGACGCCGACGACTACTTCCTCGAGGGCCGGCTCGGCCGGCTCCTCTCCGCGCCCCGGACCTGGGATCTGATCGCCGACGACATCGTCATGGTCCGCGGCCGCGAGGCGGCCTCCGCCGCCGGCCTCGTCACCGGACCGGGGCGGCCGCAGCGGCTCACCCTCGCGGCCTTCGTGACCGGCAACATCCCCCGTCCCGGCGCGAGCCGGCGCGAGCTCGGCTTCCTGAAGCCGATCATGCGGCGGGGTTTCCTGGACCGGCAGGGGCTGCGCTACGACGCGCGCCTGCGGCTCGGGGAGGATTACGCCCTCTACGTCGAGGCGCTGGCGGCCGGGGCGGTGTTCGCCGTGACCGCGCCCTGCGGCTACGTCGCGGTCGAGCGGTCGAACTCGCTGAGCGCGCAGCACCGGACGGACGACCTCGGGGCGATGCTGGCCTTCGACGACGCCATGCTGGGCCGGCCGGGTCTCGCCCCGGAGGCGCGGGTGGCCCTCCGGGCCCACCGCGCCGCCACGGCGCGGCGCTGGCAGCACCGGCGCGTCCTCGACCGGCGGCGCGCCCAGGGCTACGCGGCGGCCCTGCGGGAGCTGCTCGGCACGCCCCTGGCGTGGCGCCACATCCTGTCGGTGACCCTGGCAGCCAAGCTGGCGCGCCTCGTGCCCGCGTCCGTGCCGGAGCGGGAGACCGGTCCGCGCCTGCTCCTCGGACCGGAGCGCCGCCTCGAGCCGGCGCGCTGAGCCGGCGCTGGGCCGGGCCGGCAGCGGCGCGTCAGCGGTCGCGCTCCTCCCTGCGCGCCCGCACGGCCGCCACGTCGGACCGGACCTCGTCCAGCGCGCTGCGGACCCGCTCCAGGGCCGTCGAGACCGTCGCGTCCAGGTCCGGATCGACGGCGTCCGGCGCCGTGCCGTGACGGAAGCCGTCCAGCAGGTAGGGCATCATCTTGCCGTGGAGCGCCGTGTAGGCACCGGGACTGGACAACTCGTAGACGACCGCGAGAGCGTGATAGGCTCGGACGAGAACCTCGAGCGCGACATCCGCGCTGCGCGCGCCCCGATCGCAATCATCGCTGCCCATCATCGTGCTTGATAATTTATTGCTGCCCCGTCCGCCGGGTAACATGCCCACCTAAGACTGTCGACGTCGGGAGCCATTGCAATCTTCGATCCCCTATGGCGCGGGGCCGTTTATCCGCGCGCCATGGCTCGACTGCAACAGTCACTGAATAGCGGGGGGCAATTCAAGGTCTCGTCTAGCCGCGGAGCTGCCGCGTCGGCCGGATCATTGTGGCGATCTTGGTCTCGACCTCGACCAAAACGCTGTTCACAAGGTGAAGGGCGCCGTCAACTGTACCGGTTGTCAGGCTCTCGTCGCGGCTCGTCTCCTGGATGATGCGGAAATTGTCCTCGACGAACGCGCGGATCTTCTGCTGAACGTCGACGAACTCTCCCGGATGAGCCGTCTCGTAGAGGAGCGCCAGGGCCAGGTAGGCGCGCCCCACCATGTCCAGCGCCAGGGTCGTGCTGACCTCAGAATGTCCGGCGTCCGGGGGCGACACGACGACTGAATTTCCTGTCGGATGTTAGTTATTTACACTATCACGGACTTTATTTGGCGCCAACCGCGCCGATGATCGGTGATGTGGATTCTGCATTGATTCCCGTCGACCGTGGGCCGGTCCCCGGCGCGGCGGTCGGTGCCCGGTCGGAGCGCCGACACGACGCGCGCGGGCGCCGCGCCTGCCAGCAATCCTCGCCACAGTGATGGACGGACCGCCGGCAGGCCGGTCCGGGTGAGCCCGGCTCGGGTGGTGAGACGCATCCCGTCGCGCGCGGCGCGGGCTCCGTGACCGTCCCGGGCCGATCGCGCGCGGCGTTAACGGCCGGCGGTGGTCCGGCGCTCGGCGCGGTCTTGGCCCGGCGCCAGATCCTGCGCGATCCGCAGCTTGAGCGCGAGGATCCGGTTGTGTCGCGCCATCGCGAGGAGCGACTCGGCGGTCCCGACATCGCCGCGCATCCGCAGCGCGTGGGCGGCCAGCGCCATCTGGGCAGCCATCGCGTCCGCCTGGCGGGCGGCGTGCGGGACGTTCTGGGAGAGGGGCATTCCGGATGGCCACGGTTCGAGGGCTCAGCCGATCCTCCGGACGATCCGTTAACGATATCTTAATGGCCGCACCCCCGCGCTGTCCGAGCGGCGCGGGCCGTCACTTCCGGATGGGCAGGCGGCCGACCAGCCAGCCCTCCTCGTTGCGCACGAGGAGGGTCCAGGGCGGCTCCCGGCCGTTTCCCGTAATCTCGTCGGCCATCTCGGCGATCACGCTACGCGCCTCGATCAGGGCTTCCTCGAGGCCAGCGGCCTCGACCCCCACGTGGTCGTGGATCGTCTCCTCGGCATTTGCGATCTCGAAGTAGAAACGCGCCGCCAACAGGGTTCTCCTCCGCCGGAACTCTTCGGGGAGTTCAGTTCTATAGACCGGTGTTAGCATCTTAGCCGTTCGCGCTCCCGGACAAAGCGGTCGGGAAAAAGCAGCCTGTCTTTGACAATTCGGGTGATGCGCCGGGAAAATGTTCGCGCGATCGTCGACCGGCGCCGCCGGATCAGCCGAATGGCGTAGCCGCCCGGCCGCCGCCATGGCCGGATGGCGATGTAAGGCGCGGTTCGGGGCGGCCCGGCTGCCGGTTCGGGACGGGCCGCGGCGGGGTCGGGCCGGTCGGGCCGAATCGTCGCCGCTACGCCCGATCGGCAGAGCCGCGTACGCCTAAGATATGATGTTGGTGGCCCTGTCGGGCCGCCGTAGACCCGAGCGTCGGTGCGATCGCGGCGAGGATTCCATGAACATCACGATGGTCGGGTCGGGCTATGTCGGTCTGGTCTCTGGCGCGTGCTTTGCGGATTTCGGCCACACGGTCGTGTGCGTCGACAGCAATCGCGGCCGGATCGACGCGCTGAATGCCGGCCGGATGCCGATCTACGAGCCGGGCCTCGAGGCCCTGGTCGCCGAGAACGTCCGCCAGGACCGCCTGTCCTTCATCACCGACCTGGAGACGGCGGTCGGTCAGGCCGACGCGGTCTTCATCGCGGTGGGCACGCCCTCCCGCCGCGGCGACGGCTTCGCCGACCTGAGCTACGTCTACGCGGCCGCCCGCAGCATCGCGCGCGCGCTGCGCGGCTTCACGGTGGTGGTGACCAAGTCGACCGTTCCGGTGGGCACGGGCGACGAGGTCGAGCGCATCATCCGCGAGACCAACCCCGAGGCGCAGTTCGCGGTCGTCTCGAACCCCGAGTTCCTGCGCGAGGGCGCGGCCATCGCCGACTTCAAGCGCCCCGACCGCATCGTCGTCGGCGCCGAGGAGGCGCGGGCCGTGGCTGTGATGGGGGAGGTCTACCGGCCGCTCTACCTCAACGCGGCGCCGATCGTGGTGATGTGGCGCCGGACGGCCGAGCTGACCAAGTACGCGGCGAACGCGTTCCTCGCGGCGAAGATCACGTTTATCAACGAAGTGGCGGACCTGTGCGAGGCGGTGGGCGCGGACGTGCAGGCGGTGGCGCGCGGCATCGGCCTGGACAACCGGATCGGGTCGAAGTTCCTGCACGCCGGGCCGGGCTACGGCGGCTCGTGCTTCCCCAAGGACACGCTGGCCCTGGTCAAGACCGCGCAGGACGCGGGCACGCCGCTGCGGCTGGTCGAGACGGTGGTGGCGGTCAATGACCAGCGCAAGCGCGCGATGGCGCGCAAGGTGATCAAGGCCTGCGGCGGGTCGGTGCGCGGCCGGACGGTGGCGCTGCTCGGCCTGACCTTCAAGCCGAACACCGACGACATGCGCGACGCGCCCGCGCTGGCGATCGTGGCGGGTCTGCAGGACGCCGGCGCCGTAATCCGCGCCTACGATCCCGAGGGCATGGAGCAGGCGCGCCCGCTCCTGCCCGGCGTCGCCTTCGCGGAGGATGCCTACCACTGTGCCGAGGGCGCAGACGCGCTGGTCCTCGTCACCGAGTGGGACGCGTTCCGGGCCCTCGACCTCGACCGGCTGCGGGCGGCGATGCAGCGACCGGTCCTCGTGGATCTCCGCAACGTCTACCGGGCCGCCGACGTCCGGGCGCACGGCTTCGCCTACAGCAGCGTGGGCCGCCCTGACGAACCCGGTGACCAGCCCGGCGACGAGTCCGAGATCCCGCCGGCTCTGCCCCCCGCCGACGCCGTCGCCGGGACCGCGTGAGGCGCGGCCGGGCCCGCGGAACGCGGGCCCGTCGTCGCCCGGCGCCGATGAGGGCGGCGGACGGGAGCCCCGCCGATCCGCTGGACGATCCCCCGTACGAGCGACCCGGCGCGCGGCCGCTCCGGCCGCGGGGACCGCGCCGGCGCGCGGGGCGAGAGGACGGGGAGGCCGATCCGCGGCGTCGGGACCGGGCCGGTGGCGCCGCGCCGATCCGCCGACCGCTTGGCGGGACGGTCCGACGCGAAACGGGTCCCCTCGCGGGCCGCCCGGGCAGGCGACCCACGAGGAGACCCCGAAGCTCCGTCCGGCCGCGCCGGACCGAATTTCTGCCAGGGCGGCCCCGCCGCGGCGGGGCCGGCGCCCGAGCGATCAGGCCGCCGGGGCCTTCACGCTCGCCAGGCTGGAATCTTCCCGGAGGAAGTACTTGTTGGTCAGGTAGGCGACCTCGGTCCGGTTCTTGGCCTTGAGCTTCTTCATGATGTTGCGGACGTGAACCTTCACGGTGCTCTCGCACATGTTGAGTTCGTACGCGATGATCTTGTTCGGCGTCCCCTTCCGGAGCGCCCGCGCCACGCAGAGCTGCCGCGGCGAGAAGATGTCGTCGTCCCCGGCCTCGACCGGCTCGTCCACCTTGATGTTGGCCAGCAGGGGGAGGAGGCATTCGGCCGGGATGTAGACGCCGCCGGCCTGCACGAGCTGGAGCGCCTGCAGGGCGATGTCCACGGAGGTCGTCGTCGGGATGTAGCCTTTGACGCCGAGCTTGATGATCCGCACGATCTGGTCGAGGTTCTCGCCGTCCGAGATGACGGCCACCGGCGGAGCGCCGGCCTCGCCCTGCAGGAACGCCAGTTCCCGCGTGATCTCGGTCCATTCGGTCTCGGTCAGGTTGCCGTCGGGCCGGCAGAGAACGACCACGCTCGCGGCGACGAACGGCGTCTGCCGCTTCCACGATTCGATGTCCGCGAAGACTTCGAACGACGTCTGCCGGTCGGCCTCGCTGAGCGAGGCGGCGAGGCATCGGCCGACGAGCTGGCGTCGATCGATGATGACGATGCGGCTGGCGCGGCCCCGGGACTGGTCCCGTTGCTCGACGACGACCGGGTTGTCACCGGCATGTGCACCCGAAAAGCCGCGGCGGCTTTCGGCCGTGTCCCGCTCAACGAGGGTGAGCGCGTCTCGAGTACCAAGACTGGCCATAGAAAATTACCTCCTTTCGAAGGAAGCCGAATGTCAGCGATGACGGGATACCCAATGCGCTCGCCGACGGCGTGACACTGAGATACGCGGTGGCGCCGGTCGCCTTGGGGCGATTGCCGATGACCACGGATACAATGCTAGCTTTCGTAAAATCGTCTGTAAATACCCTATTTGAATCTTAACCCTTAAATTGCAGGGCTAAATACAATCATCGCGCACTACGTACGTACATAGTGATTTGTTTGATTGCGCACGACGGTGCTGGTGGAGAAATGCATTCGCAAGATCATTCGCCGTCTGTGGTGGTCCGATTCAAGATCTTTTCGAATGTAGTCGCTCAGATGTGGGTTTTAAGAATATCGAAACTTTGTCTTATTCGGAACTACTAGTTGCGTGGTCGTATCGGTGGGACTTCGAGGGCAATTCAATGATCTCGGTGCGATGTAGGTATTCGTGACGGGAGTATTCGAGGGATGAGGGCCCGCTGTACCTGACTGAGGCTAAAAGGCAACATGCGTACTCGGTTGTTTACCATGTTGGGGACCGAGTACTGATTTCATCGGTGCGGCGCTGTACCAAACGGCACGCTCCGCGGGAGGAGAGGCCGCCCCGCGCGCCGTCCGACGCGACGGGCGAATCACTGGCGGATCCCTGCCGGGATCCGGAATCGCCGCGGCGGCGATCGAGAGCGCTCTCCGCCGAAGTGGATACCGGTTCGGCGTGAGAGAGCGCGTCAAGACAAAGGACTAGGTAGGGGACTCATTCAGGTCCATGCGATGACAGAGGAAACGAGCGCGACGGCTGCGAGATAGTTGCAGGCTAGGCGATCGTAGCGGGTCGCGACGCGCCGCCAGTTTTTGAGGTGGCCGAACAGCCGCTCGATCCGATTGCGCCGCCGGTAGGCGACCCGGCTGTGCTTATAGGGTACCGTCCGGGTGGCCGTGGATGGGATGGTGGCGATCACCCGGTGGCTCTTCAGCCAATCTCTCAAGCTCTGTGCGTCGTAGGCCTTGTCGGCGATCAGACGCTTGGGCGGCACCACAGCGCACAGCAGGGGCAGCGCCATGGTGATGTCGGCCACGTTGCCGGGCGTCAGGGCGAACGCGACCGGTCGGCCACGATCATCGGCCAAGCAATGGATTTTGCTCGTGAACCCGCCTCGCGAGCGGCCGATCGCCTGGCTCCAGGCCCCCCTTTTCCGCCGGCAGCCGAGCGGTGGGCCTTCACGTGGGACGCGTCGAGCATCAACTCATCTGGCACGGGGCCTGTGGCCGCGATCTTGGCGAACAGCCGCTGCCAGATCCCGCGCTGAGACCATCTGTTGTAGCGGTTGTAGACCGTCGTGTGCGGACCGTAAGCGGAGGGCGTGTCCTGCCAGCGGCAGCCGACCTTCAGCACATGCAGAATGCCGCTGATCACTCGCCTGTCGTCGACCCGGGGCTTGCCCGGTTGGCCGTGCGGCAGGTGCGGCTCGATCCGCCCCCAGGCTTCATCGGAGAGCCAGAACAACCGTGCCATCGCGAACCTCCTGCGCTGGAAACCCCAATCTCAGGACGAAAACACGAGCAACAGCAGTTGGTTGTATGAGTTCCCTACCTAGGTCGCGGACTCATTAAGCTCGCAGCCAGACCCGCACGGCTGCGAGCTTGACGCTGGCGAGGAAGTTGTCGGGATCCTTGTCGTAGCGCGTGGCGACGGCGCGGAAGTGCTTGATCTTGCTGAAGAAGCGCTCGACCAGATTGCGGTACTTGTACAG